>JAFYAI010000052.1 GCA_017540815.1 Spirochaetales bacterium | reverse complement strand
CTCCGTAATGCAGCAGAGCAATACCGCCATCGGCAGTTTTTTTCTTAAATGACATCAATGCGATCTGCATGTCTTCTTTCGTCGCATTCTCCACGATGGTCACATCGAAACCGATCTGCTCCAATGCAGCACCGAAGTTATGAGCCTCACTTATAGGCTGAGACAAACTTGAGAAATTCTTGTATTTGCTATTGGCAATGAGCAGAGCATTCCTGTCTTCCGCATTTGCTAATACGGCAGCCATCGAGAATAGTATCATAATGGATAATATTTTTTTCATTGGTAAAATCTCCTTACTATAATTATAACAAAAAATCCGAAAAAATCAATAGATTTTTTCGGATTTTTTGCAAAGTAGTTCGTCGGCTATCACTTCTTTTTTACATTACATATTATTACCGAAGTCCATTACCGACATATTGCTCATGTCAGGACCATCGTCCGGCGGTGTTTCATCTTCGCCACCGTCTTCACCATCACCTGCTGCTGTGGCTTCTTCAGCTTTAGCCTTCTCTTTCTCAGCTTTCTCCGCTTTACGCTGCTCATTGTACATATCGTAGAGCTGGTTAAGACCATAGCTGACGGCATTCTCATCATAGAAGTCGTAGTTCTCAGCCATCTTATTGATCTCCCGCAATGCGATCTTAACGAGCGTCGATGTATCGAGGATCAGAGCAATCTGTCCGTCACCGAGCACAGTCGCACCGGCGATACCTTCGTTATTCTTCAGGACTTCGTCAAGAGCCTTGATAACAATATCTTCTTCACCAATGAGGTTATTGACGACAAGACCTATCTTACGCCGCTCAAACGATACAACGACTATATACAAATCGCTATTCTCATCTTCACGGTCAAGTCCGACAAGGTCTGACAGATATACGACAGCAAGTGTCTCATTACGCAGGTTATATACCTGATAGTCATCGAAGTCTTTAATGTCCTCACGCTCAATCTTGATCGTCTCTTCGACAACCGCGATTGGGATAGCGAAGATATTCTTCTGAACATTAACGAGCAGAGCCTCGACGATAGTCAATGTAAGCGGCAAGACTATGATAAACTTCGTTCCTTCGCCAACTTTAGTCTGTATATCAACCCGGCCTCGGAGTTTCTCTATCTGAGTCTTAACGACATCCATACCGACACCTCGACCGGATGTGCTTGTGATCTCTTTCTTCGTGCTGAATCCCGGCTCAAAAATGAAATTATATATTTCTGATTCTGACATTCCTGCCGCCTGCTGCGGAGTACATATACCTTTCTCGATAGCTTTATCTCTGATAATATCGGGATTCATACCTTTGCCGTCATCGCTGACTTCGACATATATACTTGAACCTTCCTGATACGCTTTGAGAATAACACTGCCGACACGGTTCTTGCCGATAGCAGCACGCTCATCAGGCAGTTCCAAACCGTGATCTATAGAGTTTCTGATCAAGTGTGTCAAAGGATCAGCGATAAGTTCCATAACCGTTCTGTCAATCTCAGTATTCTCACCGATGATCTCCAGATCTACACTCTTATGCAGCTGGTTTGCAAGGTCTCGCACCATTCTCGGGAACTTGGAGAATACATTACCGATCGGAACCATTCTCGCCTGCATCATACCGGTCTGCATCAGGTCGGTTATTCGCTCCAACTCGTTAGTGGCATCTTCAAGTTCAGCTTTTACTTCGTTAATGTCACTCTTATCAGAGATACGGTTATATATCTGTGCAAATCTTGACCGATTGATAATCAACTCTCCGACAAGGTTAAGCAGTGTATCAAGCCGCTCAATATCTACTCGGATTGTCTGTTTCTGCACAGCAGTTCCGCTGCCGTGACTCGGATGATGAGCAGCCTGTCCGCCCTCTGCCGGTTTAGCCGGAGCGGCTGCGACCGGAGTCGATTCTTTAGCTTCTTCTGTTTTTTGTGCAGCAGGTTCAGCCGCAGCAGTTGGGGCTGATGTATTCTGAGCCTGCATCTGAGCGGCCATCTGTGCTGCCCACTCTGCTTCTTTGCGTTCTGCTTCGGCTATCGCTGCGGCATCTACACTGACACCTGTTGCTCCGCTGTCGCCTAACGCATCGTTAAGGAGTCGGATATCCACTGTATAGAGTTCAAGCCGATCTACCTGATCGACATCAGCATTCTCCTGCAGTTCCTTAGCATCAGCATCGGTCAGATAATACATCTCTACCGTTCCGAACTGAGCATCATCGGCTTCTGTATTGACATCAGGGATAGTCTTGATGACATGTCCGCTGTTGACGAAGTTATTATAGACAAGGTATGCACGCGGATAACGCATATCACAGCTGTCTTCCAGATGGAATATTATCTTATAGAATGTCTCTCCCTTGCCTATGCCTTCCTCGATCTGCTCTTTCTCACTGTCAGTAAAGTTGGCATTCTTAATATCTTTCGCCTCGCCCATAGTCACATGAAGCTGAGTTCCGAACTTCTCTCCGTCTGTCGGAGATGACGACTCTGTAGCAGGTGCGGCTGCCGGTTCACTCGATGCAGGTGCTGCAGGTGCAGGTGCGGGAGCCGCTGCGGCAGGCTGTTCTTTAAGGATAGCGAGCAGCGGATTAACAACATCAGATATATCGAATGATGACTCATCTTCGCCATTCTGAGCAGCTGTAAGCAGTTCCATTATCCTGTCATAAGCAGAGAACAACGCATCCATGATAGAGCGATCTACTATCAGCACGCCCCTCCTGACCCGCTCAAATATATCCTCCATCTTATGAGCTATGGTGGACATATTCTTGAATCCGACGAGTGCCGACTCACTCTTTACGGAATGTGTAAATCGGAAAATCTCATTTATGACATCTTTATTCTCCGGATCATTCTCCAGCTCCAGGAGCTTCTCGTTGAGGTTCTCAAGCAGCTCTGTGACCTCTTCCATAAAGGCATCTCGTAATCTCTGCTCATCAATGCTTACCATAGCTTCTCCTTAAATAATTAAGAATTATACCTTGCGAATGACGGAATCATCTTTATGATAAACCGGTGCATCCATTATCTTTTCATACACAAATTTCGTTTCTATAAAATACAATGACTCGGAATGTCCTATCATCAGATAACCACCGGGTGTCATCGCATCGTAAAACTTAGACACGATCTTTTGCTGAACAGGCTTATCGAAATATATCATCACATTCCGACAAAAGATCACATCATACAGATCATCAAACGAATCGGTCAGCAGATTCTGTCTGAAGAATTTCACATATCCGGCTATTTGCTCATCAAACTTATAAGTGTCCTGATCATACTTTTTAAAATATTTATCCTTATAATAATCCGGCGTTGCACGCAGGCGTTTCACATCGTATAAGCCTTTCTTCGCTTCATCAAGGACATCAGTATTCATATCAGAACCGTATATCTCAACAAGGCGATGACTTAGCCAATTTTTCTCATTCATTATCATTGCGACTGTGTAAGGCTCCTCACCGGATGAACAGCCTGCACACCATATCCGTATAGGTCGGTTTATCTTCTTCAAGAGTTCAGGCATTATCTTCTCGGTCAGAGCCTCAAAGTGCTTCTCACTTCTGAAGAAATAAGTCTCGTTAGTGCTGACGGCATTGAGCATCTGATTGATCTCGCCTTGATCTTCGCCTTTGCGAATGTAATCATAATACTCAGCGAAACTTCCGAAGTTTCGCTCATTGATCCGCTGACGCAGCCTATTTGACAGCAATGTAATCTTGGAGTCTTTCAGATATATCCCTGACAACTGATATATCAGATCTGAAAATTTCTTAAACTCCTCGTCCGTCAGCTCCAACAGACTTCTTTCCGACAGTTTTTTAAACATTATCTTCTACTTTAATATCTTCCGTACTCTGCAGGATTCGTGAGATCTCAAGGATGATGATCAGTTTATCATTCATCTTGCCGATACCGTTGATAAACTCAGCCTTAAGACCGGAAACTGTCGGCAGTGACGGCTCAATCTGGTCATTGGACAAGGTAACAACTTCCGCAACAGAGTCTACGATCAAACCAAACTGACGCTTACCTATCTCGACGATGATAATCTTAGTTCGTTTAGTTACATCAACTGTTGCCATCCCAAATCGTCTTCTCAGATCAACAACCGGCACGACATTACCTCGCAGATTGATGACTCCTTCTATAAACTTCGGAGCTTTCGGCACGACCGTGATCTCTTCCATCTTCTTAATCTCGAATACATTCTCAATCGGAATACCGTAACTTCCGTTGCCAAGTGCGAACAAAATAAGTTGTCTCTCGTTTGCCGCTGCATTTGTATTTTCTGCTGCCATTGTATAGCCTCCTAATCCCTATTATATCTTCGCCGCATCCTACACGGCAATCCTTGCTGCACATTTTATATTTTCACCCAATGTCATTGCCGCATCCTACACGGCAACCTTGCTGCACATTTTATATTTTCACACAATGTCATTGCCGTGCCCGACACGGCAATCTCTGCTACATATTTAATATTTTATTTTCGGCAGATCCTATCTCTAAATAAATACCGTATTTCTCATTACTCTGCTTTATATCATCACTTTTGCCCGCAGACATCATCCTGAATACTCGTCCGTGTCCGCCTGTAATGCGATACACAGCTTTAAGAGCAGCCTCTTGCATCGCTGTGCCGCTGTTCTCATATATCTGCTGCAGCATTGGCAGTGACTTCTTCATACGCAGCTCACCTATCGCCCAGACAACTTTCTGACGCACAGCAAGTTCCGGATCATGCAGAGCATTCTCCAGTGCCGCTATCGCTGATTTATCGCATTTCACACCAAGTGCAAATGCTGCATAACTTCGGACATACACATTATCCGACACACGCAGCCGCATCTCCAGCTCTGCAGTCGGCATTCGGCTCATCGCCATCACCTCAGGCGGGATGTCACATTCCTGCTGATACTCACTCATATCCGCAGAATATTTCGAGCCGGCGATATTCTTCACCAGTTTGCCCAGTTTCTTGAAAGCATTGCTGCTTTTCTTCACAATTGTGTCACAAGCATACTTGAAGCCTATTCTATCCAACATTGAACGCTCAGCCTCAAGCTGCTCGTCATACTCGGCACGCTTGCCCTCATCCCTAAGAATGTTATATGCCCGAATTATAGCCATAAACTCTTCGGCGGCATTCGGAGTTTTGTTCACATCAGGATGCTTAGTCAGCACGAGATACTTGTATGCCTTCTTTATCTCATCGAATGCAGCATCGCGGCTGACACCTAATATCTTATAATAATCAACTATCGTCTTCTTCATAATAAGCCTTTGTATAGTTTATCGACAAAATGACAATTTTCATTAGTGCGAGATTGATGAAAATAAAAAAGTGTAAACAAACAAAAACTGCTTCTCGCAAGAGGAGCAGTTTTTGTTTACCTGTATCACAGTCTTATCGCCATTGCAACAGTAACTTCTTTGTTCTCCCAATCATATCCGCCGCCGAATGATGCCCGATGCATAAATGCGAGGAGTTTATCACCGGTTGACTTCTCATAGATGGACTTCACATGCTTGGCTTTCGCAAACGGCAATGCACAAAGTGGAGTGATAATCGCCGATGAAACAAGCAGCTGGACACCGACTGTACAACCGATGATGATAAACAGCATACTAAAATCATATTCTGTCTTGTAATACGAATCATCGACATACTCTATGCCATTATAATAATGGCTCGACACATGTCTTTCGTATGGGAATATCGGAGAACACATAACGCTTGTGACAATTATTCCTGCCAACAGGTGAGCCACACCGACTGAAGCAAGTGTGATACCGCATGCAAGATTACGCTTAAACAGCATGCTCATATCCTGTTTATTGGTCGCCGATATACCCTGTTTCCAATCGAGATAGTATTCTTTGACTTTGCGTTCCTTGGCGGTGAGTTCTATCTTGACAGTCGATGATGATGTGTCGCCGCTGACTATCTGCAGTGCCATCTTCTTGCATACTGCGACGAGAGTCTTCTCGTCGGACGAGATGCCTTTCTTGGCAAATGTGATAGCACCCGTACGAATATCAACACATCGGACAGAAACATTGTACTGACCTGCCATAAGATACACACTTCCGAAGAATACCTGCTCTGCACCGGCGAGCTTGCCGACCTCGGCAGCCTGTGTTTCATCGAACTCATCGCTGTTTTGCAGTTGGAGTTCTTTCATCGCTTTTTTGAGTTCAACTCTTTCGAGAACTATATACTTATCAGAACTTACCATCTCAAGAGTAAACTCCTCGGTGAGATAACTCATATCCGACTTAACGACATTCTCACCTGCACTGAACGGCAGAATGGCGATACGGGTCTGAGCTGAAATACTGCAAACCGTGAAAGCCATTATACAAATAATAAAGCATTTCCTCATAAACAGCCTCTCTTTTTTTATTGGGCATTTTTTAGTTTTGCCAATCTGCCGGTAACGGTTATCGTAACTTTTGTACCAATGCCGTGATACTTGATGATATAATTGGGGAATAATATAAAATCATACCCATTATATCGCTGCAATGCTTCGGCATAAGTCATATTTTTCAGCGACTCCAAAGAATCAATCCGTTTACCGACCTTGCCGGTTTTTTCATAACTGATAATGTCGCCGTAAACCAAATCTTCGTCATTATAAGCAATGGAATACGAAGCTTCTCTTGACAATCCTCCGTAAGTCGCACAGCCAGACAAACCAACCGATGCGATTAATGCTGTGAACATTAATGCCATAACTAAACCTTTGTGTTTCATATTAACACTCTCCTTGTAATAAAATTTTTTTTGATTGCACATTTCTCATTTCTCATTACTCAACCGATACAATAACAATCTCCGAAGGAACTCTTATCCCATCTCCGATAATTGCATCAACTCGGAAATAATACTTATTGTTTGTCTGATTATTATGATAGACATAACGATTAAATGAATAAAAATCAGCATTTCCGACATTGATTCTCTGCCACGAGTCATAATCCACTGCCTTGTAATATATATAATATCCGCTTGCTTCGGGGACTGTCTCCCAATATATATCGCACGAAATACTTCTGCTCGAATAATACGCCGTTCCTGCAGTCACATTGCTCACTGTAACATTCTGCGGAGCAGGATACATAT
>JAFYAI010000051.1 GCA_017540815.1 Spirochaetales bacterium | reverse complement strand
TTTTCAATTTTATCAATCAGCGAAATCATTTTTGAGACAATAATCTTATCATCCATAAATTCTCACTCCAGTATCATAAATCTCTTTCTGAATTCTCGAACCATCATCTATATGTGTCACATCAAAAACATCAACTTCTTTTTGAAGAGCCTGATGAATATCTTCTACGAGAGCAAAAAATTGTAATCCGTGCAGTCCACTATCCACCATTAAATCTACATCGCTCTTTTCTGTAGCAGATCCTTTGGCATAAGAACCGAACAAAGTTGCAGACTGCACATTATACAAAGAAAAAACAGGAGCTAATTTATTTTTAATTGTTTTTATTTCAAGCATTGTTTATCTCCTATAATAATAATTATATCAAAAAATCCAAAAAAAGCAACATTAATTTATAAAAAAACAGAATAAGAGCCGCCTACGGCGGATCTTGCTCTGTTTTTTGGAAATATTGCGGAATTAGGTCTTGCGGGCAAACCTAATTCTCAGGAATATACACTAACTCATCAAAATTAGGATATATTTCTTTAAGTATCAAACTCAACAAACCTACAGCAACAATATTATTTTGAGATTCATCATCTTCTTTTTTTACCCAAACTAATTTTGCCTTATTTTTGCTTGTTAAGTTTTCAATTTCTTCAACAGTACTGCCTCTTGTATGAGTTGCAGTCACAAAAATATCACAGTCGTATTTATTACAAAACCGTATATTGTCTTTGATAATTTCCTGTGTATCACCGGGAGTACAAACAATAATCTTATGATTACTAATCTCAAAATAAGCATGTGTTTCATGGTAACGGCAAATTTCATAACGATCTGTGAGCTGTGATAACAAATCAATCAATTTATTCAATGTTGTTGTTTTGCCTCTGTCTTTAGTTGCATATAAAGCAATAATTTTCTGCATAATAGCTCTCCTTATTAATTTTATAATTTGAATAATAATATAGTTTTCCCAATTGGGGTTATATCACTTCCTCACTCCACCGTGCAGGCAAGGCGGAAACCACCATAACTACCAAATCTTGAATCATTTGGCGAATAGTTTCTAGCTACATGATAATGATCATACAAATTTTGCGGAATGAAATCATCTTCATTAATAGACTGTATATCCGGTCCCGTAATCGGTGTGCTTGCATTAATCTGCTCACATATATCCCAACAAAACTCATAGGCATTACCACTCATATCATATAGACCAAGAGTATTAGGACTCTTTGATCCCACTATTGAGTCGGATGATGATGATGCTACATCTTCATAGTTGTTGCTGCCGCTGTAAGTGTAATTCCATGGATCTGCCGTATTATCGGAATAAACTCCGCCTCGTGCAGCACATTCCCATTCCAGCTCTGTTGGTAGTCGATAGCCATTGGCGTTCCAATCACATTGTATATTATACAAATTTCTACAAGCCTCTTTATAACGATCTTCATCACATCCTCGGAGACCATATTCATCATATTTTAAAGAATAATCATCTTCAACAGGAGCACTAACCATACACCAATCAGAGACCCCTTCTACGGTGTAACAAGGAGTTTTACCAGTTAAAAGACTTAAACGATTACAGAATATTATTGCATTATTCCAATCTTCAAATGCAGCAGGTCTCATAGGTGAAAAGTCTTCATCAAAATTTACTCCCATTATTGCTTGATAAAGTTCCCATGTAACTTCATATTTGCCAATGGAATATTTACCCAAGACAACACGATTTCGGTCAAGCAGAAATGCACCCTCTTCTTGATCACATAGGAATGCAGTAGTTTTTGATAAGACAGTCACCATTCCGGTCTTAGAAAACACCTTTTCTCCCATAACAAAATCTCCGCTCTCATCAACTCTCATCTTTTTCATCCATTGTGCAGTCAGTATAATTATATCTCCGTCTGTTTCTGATAGATTGTAAATAATTTGTTTACTACGTAAAGGTTCGCCCCAGTTCCAGTTTCTACGATACAGAAGCCCATCCCAACCTGCAAAAATATATCCTTCACGGCTAAACTCACATTTAGGGACATCATAAACCTTGCCAATTTCACATACCATCTTTGACATTGTTCCGTGTCCACCATTAGCAGAAAAGATAATTGTATATGATGGGACAGACACATTTCCAGCTGCACCATTATTTTTTTCTTCATTCTCTCCACTCGCTGCATCGGGACATCCGACGAACATCATCATAACGACAATCGCCGTCAATACACAATAAAATTTCTTCATAAGAAATCCTCCTTAATAATAACATAGCCTCTCCTAATTCTATTTGCTTAGAAGAGGAATCATTTAGTTAGTTCTGTCAAGAACTAACTAAATGTGGTATACCACATTTCAAATTTTTGAAAATTTTGGGTTGAAATTGAAATAATGAAATAATTAGAAATAAAAACTCGTTCTCATCGTGAAGAACCTCCGTAATCGATTTTTAATCACAAAAAACCCGTACTTCTATAGATGTCAACACGGGCGTAAGAAATTCTCGATTACACAAATTCCATAGCCCCATCTGTATAATACGGGAATAACCTACGGAAATTCCTCATCATTATTAATGAGACATGTAATCGAAAATCTCTAATTCGATAGAAAGGTGTTGAACTCGCTATCGAATATTTTTTGTAATTATAAGTAATGATATATGATAAATCTAACTTTGTCAAGCAAAAACAAAAAAAATGATATTTTGCTTCCGCAAAATATCATTTTTTAATTATAAATTATGCATTATGCATTATCTATTAACTCCGCATATTTCTTTTTCTGCTCTTCGAGTTCCTGTCTCATCTCATTGTCGGTATCGATAAATCGCTGTTTCTTCCTATAATAAAATGGTTCTCGTGCTCGGCGTTCATCGCGAATCCGCAGTAGCTCTTCCGTCATCTTAATCCGCATAACTTTCGCCAGCTGCTTATACGAATATTTCTGATAATCTTCATATTTTATCGTATCAAGCACACGGAATGTCGTAATAGTATCGCGAATCCAGTATGCACCGGGCCGGATAATATTCCACGAATCGAGAACAACCGGCACAATATCGGCTTTCGTATCGACAGCCAGCTTAAATGAGCCGTCATAGAATCTGCCAACTTTGCCGCTGCGGCTGCGCGTCCCTTCCGGGAAGATCACGATCGGCACACCGCGTTCGAGTTTCTCCTGTATCGACATATAGAAGTCATACTGCTCACCGGTATCCATATCCTGCTTGAGGACAATGTTCCCTGACAGCACGGCAATCTGCCCTATAAGCGGCAGTTTGGTATAAGACTCTTTCATCACCGCTTTATTCGCTCCGGGAAGCACAGACATCAGTATCACATCGAATATTGATGCGTGATTGATGACATAGACACGGCGTTCCCCTTTCTTGGGAGCTTTCAGTCCGTTGAGATCATAGTCGTGTATCTGAGGGATATTGAGGAAATAAAATATCCAATAAAAGAACTTTATCGAATACGAAAGCAGTTTCTTATCCCGATCAAAAATGCTTAGCAGCAACAGGATCGGCAGGAAAATCAGCTGGAGAAGATTAACCACAACGAAATCGATATAGCAATACACAGTGCAGAGTATATTCCACAGTGTAACAGAATCTTTATTGTTCATAATATTTGGAAACAGTCATATACAAAAAAAGTCCTGACGCTCAGGACTTTTTTCTAAAAAGAATAATTACTGATTGGTATAATCAGCCATTTTCTGAGCAAGAGCTTCCATTGTAGGCAAGCCGTTGAGTTCCTCTCTTGGAACTTTAATCTTCAAAGCTCTCATTGTGTTTGAAACAATCTCGACAACATCAAGGCTGTTAGCACCCAGATCCATCATCGACTTATTCATTACAATATCATCCTCTTCAACTTCGTCTTCCAACTGATCGAGGATATTTTCTTTTAAAACTTCAAAAACTTCTTCTTTAGTCATTAATGTCTCCTAATATATATTGTTATTAAATTATATTATAAATTTCAAAAAAAAGCAAGAAAAATCACATTAATTTGCGTGTATAAGTTTTTTCTATAATTTCTTTGACCTCAGGCTGGTTAAACGAGATCTTGTGCATAAAATCTTCGTGGACTCTTGCTTCCTGCAGCAGCTGGCGCTTCTTCAAGCCAACAGAATATTTCAGGATCTCGATAGTGCCTCTCGGCTTCTCGGCGATAACCTCGGCAAGACTGATACATTTATCGAGAACTTTTTCTTTCGGAACGACATAGTTTACAAGTGACCGCTCGCCGAAGTATTTTCCTTTATACAGCTTGCCTGTAAACAATATCTCATTGCCGATATATTCTCCGACTAAGCCCTGCAAAAGCCTTGTAAATCCCATACCCGGAGTAAATCCAAGATCTGTGAATCCGCCGCCATACATGCTTCGCTCAGCCATTACGATCATATCACAGCAAAGACCAACAACGAGACCGCCGCCAACTGCACCGCCTTCCATAGCAGCGATTGTCGGCACAGGTATCTGCAGCATCAACTCTGACAATACCAGATCCTTCACAGCCATCTGTCCGTTGAAGAGTTTCATCAACTCACTCTTCGCAGCTCCTGCACAGAATATATCCGGCAAGCCCTTGAATATCACTGCTTTGTAATTTCTATTCTCGATAGTCTCATTGAGACGCACGATCATCTCTTCTATAAACTCCGATGTAAAAGTATTCTTGTTCACCTCATCGTGCATGTGGAATATGCCTATCTGATCGGTGTAATTTTCGATTGTAATAAGATTACCCATAAAAATTTTCCTAAATATAGTAGAATTACAGTACCCTTTTTCAAAGAGCACTGTAATTCTACTATATTATATTAAATTTGTAAAATAAATTCTTGAAAAAATTCAAACTCTGTTATATAATAAGATATGACTTCAAAAAAATTACCAATGACCGAGACTGCGCTCATTCTGCCAATAGTATTATTTATCGGGATGCTCATTGTGCAGGTGATACTGACCGACAGACTGACATGCACGATAGGCAGACACATTCTTGGTGACAGATACGCACTGATTATGAGTCTTGATTTGTCAGATGACGCTCCGGCCCAGAGTCTTGCAAACCATATTTTCGCTTACACTTCTCCGATTGGGATTGTGCTGCACTCTCCGCAGAATGTCGTTCTCATCGGCAAAGACGGCAATCCGATCGAGGATTATACCGCTTCGACTGATATTTTCTCTTCGTTCCATGACTGCACACTTACATTCGAGAAAGTTATCGCTTCTGCTGACAATACTGCAGACAATACCGTTTGCATTACCGCTTATTATGACCTGACTGACATTCCTTATAATATTTATTTCCTTGTGAGGATTATCTTCATTATAAGTGTCATTACAACATTTGCGATGCTTATCATATTCGGCATACACTTAGCCCGCATTACTGAAGCGAGTCTGCGGGAATATGAGGACAGCAATATCACTTCCAAAAATACGCTTATCCATATCTGCACTGAGACTGAGTTCTGCAGCAACATTATCCGTGAAGCTACTCGTCTCAAGCGTCACGGCGGATATCTGTCTGTCGCAGCAGTGCGGATCAATAATCTTGATAATCTTGCACGCATTCATGATAAAAATATTATGACGATGATAGAGCAGTCAGTTCTCAGGTCTATTATCGATAACATCCGCATTTTCGACATTGTTGGCAGATTTGGCAATGATAACCGCATTTATATATGTATGATTGATTCCGGCGAAGATGACAGCTGCAATGTTGCTGCAAGATTTGCTCAATCTATACGCGATACGAAGTTTTTTATTGACGGGCACGAAGAGATTAGCATAGAGATTAACTGCGGCATTGCCGGCACTCATATCGACAAAGACGATCCGACTCTGTCAACAGTTACATTCGGTGAGACTGACTGCCACACGCTCACTGCCAATGCCTGTGACGCTCTGACTTTCTCCGAGTCACAGGAGAATACTTCCATTACCCGTTACTCTGATCTGCCATAATCACAGCCACTGCTTGTCTTTCAGCACTGATTCAGGATTTGCATCGAAATAATCCTCGATACCATCAACGATCGCTTCCAGCATTGCTTCGCCGAAACCGTTAGGTTTCATCTCTTTATCCACGATAAACCGCTCGATAGAGTCATTAATCTTTTTATTTTTGCATTTCGACAGGATAAGCTGCAGCAGCTGATACGACTTGTCGAAGTCTGTCTCGTAATACTGCTTGATCACATCAAACGACTTACCATACTGCCCTGCAATCAACAGTAATTCGGCATATCGGATCATCTGATCTTCACTGACGATATAGTCACTCTGAGCAAGTTTCTTCTTCATCTCTTTTTCTGAGAATGTGTCTCTAACCGCATATAACTCTTCAATATAATTGCTTTTCGCAGATGCACGCTTAGTGTCAGATGCACCGACAGACTGTGCATTATTCTGTCTTTGGCAGAGTATATAATGCACGGCACATTCGGCAGCACGATCAAATGTTTCCGCAATGACTTGGACAGACTCATAATTGGTCGGGATGCTGTCATTGCGGCTCTCATATATCAGCAAACCGATCGGTACTCTCAGTGAACAGTCAGATCCGATTTCGCAGCAGCCCATATATGCCGCATTAATAACTGCAATATCTACACTCTGCGGTTTATCAATCCATTCTTCCGCAGCAATTATTGCTATCTTATGTTTGATCGCCTTCAGATTCGTCTTAATGTCTTTGACTTTCAGTCTGTTCTGTTCACAAAACGAGTTTTTCAGATTAATAAACACTTCGTCGAAACTGTTATCCGCCGTATCAATACTCCGCAGCAGTCCGCCTTTATCTCCGATTAGTATGAACTTCACATTATCAAGCGGACTGCCATACCTAACTTCGTGAATAAGACTCATCGTATAAAGCAGCAGCAGCGGCTCTATACCGGTGCCGGGATATGGAAATACCACTCTGATTGAGCCGCTGCCGTCGGCAGCAGATAACAGATACTTGGCGATGTCATTCCGTGCATCGGCATTCATCATAAGCAAATAACTGCTGCCGTTAGCCAAATATCTCTCAAATAACTCGCCCCATTTATGAAACAGTTTCGACAGATCAAACTCTTCATCCAACGGCAAACTGACATTCTGTCCTAATGCAGCACAAAAATCACTCCGACATATCCGCAAAATGTCGGCGAACACCAACGGATGATGACAATCAGTCTTTGCTCCAAGATACCGCTCGAAAACATCTGCCCATATATCAGTATCATCAAGCCCCATCGATGCGGCGTAAGCATTGATTGCAGGCAGCAGCGTCTGACGACACAATTGTGCATTATCAACAACTTCATCGCAAAGCAGTTCATTAAGCAACATCCCATAATATTCCTGACGCTGCTGCTCCTCCGAAGAATGAGTGTTCAGATAATCAATCATGCTGCAAACAAACACGCCGGACTGCGTTGCGTCGGCGTGTATTGATCTGCGGAGATTTTTTAACTGTGATAAAAAGATTTTCTCAGTCAATGTTTATTTCTTCTTTGCAGCAGCAGACTTAGCAGCAGGAGCTTTCTTTACGGAAGGTGCAGCAGGATGCTCTGCTTTTGCTTTTTTTCGTGTATTGCCGTAAGTTCCCCGATAAATCTTGCCTTTCTTGGTTCTAATATCGCCTTTACCCATATTTACCTCACTTATATAATTATCTGTTAATTTTATACGCTCTCATACTGTTCTCGAACATTATCTCTGACAATTCATCAGCATTCACACCGCGAAGATCAGCAAGATATTTCACAGTCTCAACGATATTCGCCGGATGGTTACGCTTGCCTCGCTGCGAAGCAGGCGGCAGGAACGGACTGTCAGTCTCTACGACGAGATACTCCACAGGAATCTTCTTAGCCACATCGTGGAGATTCTTCGCATTCTTATATGTAAGATTGCCTGCAAATGAGATAAACATTCCGAGATCGATCATTTTGACAGCGAACTCATAATCCTCGCTGAAACAGTGCATTATACCGCCGGCTGACGGCAGCTTCGACTTGAGAATACTCTCCATATCTTCACGAGCCATTCTATTATGAATAACTACAGGCTTGTTAAAGTCACTTGCAATCGCCAGCTGCTTAAGGAAAAACTCAATCTGCTTATTGCGGTCACCGTATTTATGGAAGTAGTCAAGTCCGATCTCACCTACAGCCACAACTTTATCGTAACCGAGACCTTCTTTCATCGATATTTCCCAATCTTTTATCGGCTTATCAACTTCTTCGGGACACAGTCCGATAGTGTGATAAATATTCGGAATGTTCTTTATATTCTGATAACTGCTGTAGAAATCGTTTAGATTAGTATTAACACTGATAATCACTTCAACGCCTACTCTTTTAGCATCATCGATTACACGGATCTGCTCAACAGAATTCTGATATAATAATCCGATATGACAATGTGTGTCGCAAATCTTCATAGAATAGACCTCTTAATTTTTATAGATTTTTGAATATTTTACATGAAAACCAATATTGTTATTATTTTGTATAAAATATTCTTATCGATAGTCTTAATATAATAAATATTTAATCGATTGTCAATACAATTATTGAATTTTGTTTTTTTTGTGATTTTTTTTATGATTTTTTTTGAGAACAAGTTGCAAATTTATCGGTTTCTAACCTCATAACTGCTACAGTCAGATTAATTCATTTTGAATGGATTTACTATTTTAACTCCATATATAATTTGTCCGTTGTTTAAGTCTTCTGTATATAAAATATTACATTGTGCATAAATTGCCGCCGCAATAATCAGAGAATCCCAAAAAGAGCATTGAATTTTTACACTAATATCAATCGCATGTTCTATTATTTGAGGTGATATTTGAACCGTTTCGATATTCGTATAAAAATTTCTAATACATTTCTTAATGATTGATTTATCCTGTTGCAGTTTCGTTGTTGTCACATTGTAAAATTCTTGCAGAACCTGTGTAGATATAACAGCCCATTGTTTCTTTGTTTGTTCAGAAACAAGCTGTCGTGCAATTTGCTGTTTTTGTTCATCATTTGAATCCTGCAAATAAACAAGAATATTAGAGTCAAAAAAAAACTTTATCTGACATATAGTTCCTCTCTTGTCCATTTTTGACCATTGGATGAGACAGGATGTGAGTCCATTAGTGCAAATGTTTCTTCTAACCAATCCGGTTCTTCTGTTTCTGTAGTTCTTTGCAGATTATCTACAAGCAATTTCATTAACAACAAAGTTTGTTCATAATTAAGAAAAGAAACATTTTTGGTAAGTTCTCCGAACGCATAATCTGACATAATCACTCCTTTTTAAATTGCGTGTAAAGTTTAACGATATACATATTAAACTTCTACAATATAATTATAACAAAAAATCCGAAAAAAACAAGTGTTTTTTCGGATTTTTTGGAGAGAATTTGCAGCAGGTTTAGGTCTAAGAACCTCACCCTCTGTCAGCCTGCAGCTGACATCTCCCTCTCCATCGCCTTTGGCGACGGAGAGGGAGAGCAGTAACCGATGTAATTGGTTGAATAATTCGTCGAGATGGCAAACTTCAACCATAAACTTTAATTTATAGTCACATTAACCGTTAGATTTTCTCCAGATTTTTTGTTGCCTTTATGCACGCTATCCACAACTCCATCTCGATCAAATTTCAAAACACCATTATCCTGAGCCTCAATATGATTATAGAAAAAACAATAATTTTTGCCTGTTTTATGAACACTTCTATAAGACACTCCGTTTAATTCATCTTTCATTTTGCTCCGCAAATATGCAGTAACAACTTGTGTCGGAAGATATTCATCGTCATTCCCGTTATTCGGCTTACTGATATTATTTTCAAATGACTCGATAAACTCATAATCAAAATACTCGGTATTATTTGAGGCAAACAATCCCGGAACTGTAATCTTACGACTACCATCGGCTTTCTTTCGCTTGCAAACATCTATAAACTGTTCAAAATCGATAATCTTTTGAGGTTTCACAACAGACCATTTACCGATATAGTAATAGAATTTATCCTTATTCTCGACTTCCTTCTCTGCGGTCTCGACATTATCCGAACAATAAAAATAACTAACACCTTTGAAACTCATTCTGTTAGCAACTTTTGCTTTATACTTTGGCGGAGCAGTTAATTCTTCTTCATTTATAATAAATTTAGGCTCGTCTTTGAATCCTCTCGCTCGATATACAAGCATATTGTCTTCCGTTAAACATTCACACTTTTTTCGATTATCCTCAATGATTTTGAATATATCATCCAGCATTGACATCGGGTTTTCAAATTTAAATAAATCATGTCCGTTGCTATTATTACTTTGTGGATTACTTTGTGCAATATCAAAATCAAATACATGTTCTTTTTTATACTTTACATACTCTGCAAATAATTCCCATTTATTTTTAGAATGCTTATCTTTGTGACTGAAATCTTTTCTCTTGTAATTCACCACACCGATATATAAAAGAAGCTGTTCTATCAACTTTTTATTCTTCGTTATGGAATGAAGTATCTCCATAGTACTAACAGTATCGCCAAAATCAGACATTACAGTATAAATATTTTCACCAAATATTCTTTGCTCATCTTCAATACTACCCCATATCTTATCGGAACTAAAAGGGATAAATCCTGTTGGCATATTTTCATATTCAATGTTTCCCCATATTTTATCAGAATTAAAAGGAATTAATCCGGTTGGTATATTTTCATCTTTTAACGGAATAGGAGTCATAGGTACCGATTCTTTCGTCGGCTGATACACTCTTTCAATACATTCAGTTACATATTTTGCAAATTTCTCATAAGCAATAACATACTCATGCCCTTCACCGCAGCAATCGCATTTTACTTCTGATTGGTGTTGCCCATTATCTTTAATATATTTCTTTAAATATTTATCAATTACGCATTTTTCACATACCCATTTGATTTCACTCATATTTCAGCTCCTTTATAAATCATCACCCATTGATGGACACTTTTTTAAGTCCATTCTGTATTCTTTTCCATCATTTGTTTCTATCACAATGATATTATTCTGCTCTAATCTGACATTTTTTTGATTATCTCGCCTAATCGTAAAATCCCATAATTTTGGATAATTTAGCAGTAAATCATACCAGCCCTGTTCTATTACCCTATATTCAGTAAAAAATAGAACAATGTTTTTGGATACTTCGTGGAACAAAACCGTTTCCATATAAGGACTCCTTATAATATTAAATTTTTGTTAGATTGATATTATGACACCACCAACGGTGGAAATTAAATAATCAAAATCATTTATACACTTTAATAGCACGAATGACCATTTTATAAGTGTAGTCTGCAAAACGAGTTTCTCGAGTTCCATCCCTGAAATTATAAACTTCTGGAAACACACCAATTAAATCTTTAGACCAATAGCTATAATCACCTAAATATTTAATTTTTAATCCTGCTCTTGCAAGCTTATTTAAACTATTGTTTATGGTATTTTTATTAAGATAGATTTCCTCTAGTTCTCTTATGGTAGGAGGCAGCCATCCTTGGCCACCATCCGACAAATTTATACAATATAAAGAGACACTATCATCCCAAGTTAAATTCTGTTTTTGTAATAAATGTAAAATTTTCACTTGTGGTTCAATAGTAAAAACGACACCTATTGGTTTACCAAAACAGGATACATAATCAGCACAATAAGAGTTTTCATCATAAGCGATATCCCCAACAGCAATATCATTATCACCTAAAAATTTAACCCTCTTTGTAAATCTAATATAATCTTTTGTTCCTAAATTATCTATAATTTCACCACCCTCAATTTTTTTATTACTACCAACATCTTTAATTCCAATAGTCTTAGCTATTTTCACATACTTTTTTGCAGTCTTATCAAAACACAAAATATATTCCACAAAACCTACATACCCACCTGCATTTATCTTATTCTCCGTATCAATACATTTCTGTATATACACAGGTCGATCTATTTGAACTTTTTTCATTCTTGTCTTAGTCACAGGCACATACTCATATTCAACTGGAACTTTTTTTTGTTTTTTAGTCTTTCCTGTATTTTGTTTTACTCTTTTTTCCTGTTCAGTATAATGCTCTTCAATTTCCACATAATCCTTAATTTCCAGCGGACATCCCAACTTCAATGATGGATTCTTCGTATCGGTTATTACCGCTGGAAAGAACCGCTTCTCCGCATTATACTCACCAAATGTCAGCTTAATATTATTACCTGTCTGTACTTCTGTCTGTCCTTCGAGAGCTTTCAGCTTGCGTTTCAGCTCTGCCGTGTTGTCGGCAATCTCGTCTCCGTATTGTTTCTGCAAAGCGGAAATATCTTGATTTTGTTGTCTGTTAAGGGCAGCTTCTTCACTTCTGCGGCGGTCGGCAAATTCCGCTTCACTTTCATATTTGCTTTTAACTATCTCTGCTTTCTTTTTCTGATAAAATGCTTTCGTCTCATCGATTGCTTTATTCATACTTGCTGTGTAACTCTCTGTGATATTGTTTATCGTCTGATAAAGAGAGTTCGCCGAGGCAACCATCTCATCTATATTTGTTGCCGCACTAAGCCGCTCTATCTCTTTAAGTTTCGCCGCATTATCAGCCTGCATCTTGGCAAACTGCTGTTCCTGAAGCCGCTGGTTTTCATTTTTCTTAGCATTTTCTTCCTCAATTCGTTTCTGCTCTGCGGCACGGCGTGCTTCCGCATCCCGCACCTGCTGAACTTCAAGCTCTTTTCGTTTCTTCTCAGCCTCAATTCGCTGTGTCTCCATTGCAATTCGATTTTGCTCTTCACGATCCGCCGCAGCTGATTTCTTCGCACGCAGTGCTTCAAGCTGCCGATCCAATTCTGATGCTTCCGACTCGACTTTTGCAAGGCGGCTCGGCACATTCATAGCCAAGAACACCTCATTTTTCAGCTGGTCATACTGTCCCGGAGTCTGTTCACCGCCGGTCGCTTTATCTACTTCATTGCGGACATCTCGCAATACGGCAATCAGTTCTTTATTCTCCAGGATTTTCTTAGTCAATATCGGTGTAAATACACCATCTTGTGCAGTTTTGCCGGCCTCAGCCGAATATACAATCACTGAGTTTTTCGGGCGGACTTTAACCATTTGCAGACCTCGGCTTGCACTTCGTCCACTGCCCGACGGCAGAGGATTATTTCGGCAGCTGTCAAGGATTACAATATTTGTATCAGCCTGCATACTGGACATAACTTCGCTTACATTCACCGCACGTGATGAAACACGAGGCTCATCGGGAATGTCTGCATCGGCCGGGATGAGATAATTATCACCATTGACCTGAACGGCATGACCGCCGTAATGAAAAAAGCCAATGCCTTTATTGGCTGACAGTTTCTTTTGGAAAGCCAGTATCGCTGTCTCCATATCTTCCTTGCTCGCATTTGTCACAATTGTGACATCGAAACCGAGTTCGATAAGCGACTTCTTCAGCCCTTCCGCTTCAGGTACAGGATTGGCAAGCGACGAGAAACTCTTATACTTGCCGTTTGCAATGAGCAGTGCATTTCGTGACTCGGCAAAAATAGCAAAAGTCAGCAAGACAAATAAAAAAGTAGATAAAATTTTTTTCATAGAATCTCCTTAAAATAATATAGTCTCTCCTAAAACTTTTTACTTAGGAGAAGAATGTTTTATGTTGTTCTGTCAAGAACAACTTAAATGGAGTATACTCCATTTAAAATTTTTTGATTTTTTTGGGCTGTATGTACGGGTTCGATTTATCGAACCCAATCATATAAATTTGGATAATTGAAATTAAAGAATTAAGTAAGAAAAAATATTGTTCTCATTGCAAGAGTCTCCTATAGGTTGAATTTAGATACAAAAATCCCGTATCACTAAATGTCACAGCGAGTAGAAGAATATTCAACCTATAAAATAATCCATTTCCACCCCATTTAAGATACAGGATTTTCCAAATGGATTCCCCTCAATTAAATGAGACATAGGTTGAAATTTTTCTATATTTGACTACGAGGCTGTGAACTCTCCTTGCCAAATAATTCTTGTAACTAAAAATATGATAAACAATAATCAAAACTTTGTCAAGCAGAAATAATCAATGAAAGAAATCCCCAAAAAATAAATAATTTTTACGGCGGATTAGATGACCAATAACGACAGTCGAGAAACCCCTCACCACATTGAAGAGGGGCGGCTGCGAAGCAGCAAAGTCGCCCGACACGATGCCGGGTGTGAAAGCAATGAACTGCCACCAAAAAGTTAGACACTTTTAAGGACGCATACGCCGCCGCTGAGGTTATTTATCCTACCAAACAGTTTTCACATCATAAAGTGGTATTTTCTCATCGCAAGTGATAATTGTCATATCATTATTTATTGCTTGTGAAATCAGAAGTCTGTCAAATGGGTCATTATGTTTAATATTATCTTGAAATTGCAGATTACGAACTTTATCAAAATCAGCAAGAGTTATTTGAAGTTTTGAAAAACCAGCTTGCTTACACATTTCATCAATTTCAAATACTGTATGGTTAAATTCAAGTTTATTCTTACTTTGTTTTATTGAAATTTCCCAAAAAGAAGCATAACTGAAATAACAATTATTTGATTCGATAATTTTTCTTGCTGTTTCTGATAATCGAGAATCTCCATAGAGATACCATAGAATTGCATGAGTATCTAATAAATAACACATTACATATACTCCGCAAAATCATCAAGAGGTTCATCAAAATCAGGTGACATATAAAAAGGTTCGTTTTTCCATACACCATACATTGATTTTTTCTGAACGGATTGGGTTTCGGTTTGTTTTTTTGTAAAAACTTGTGATAACCGAGAAAGCAATAACACACATTGTTCAAACGAAAAATTATCAACTTCTGTCATAATGAAATTAAACGCTGCATCAGACATAACAAAGCCTCCTTAACTTAAAGATGACACTCTATTCAACACACATATCCCCTACAGCAGCCTGCACTGTCTCAATCTTCCGTGCAATCGCTTTCCGAACAAGGCGCGTCTCAAGTATACCGACAACTTTATCATTGTCAATGACAGGCACATATTCGAGATTTTTCTCAGCGATCATGTCGAACACACTCCTCATAGACTGCCCCAACGAAGCGGTATACGGGCAATGTTCCATCAGATCATGTGCTACAAGCACATCGACGAGTTCCAGCGAATACATAAGTGTATTCTTAATATTATCTACAGAGATAATGCCGACAAGACGATCATCTTTGTCTACAGCCGGATAATAGAGATTGTCGCCCTCGCTGAATACCTGTATAACCTGCTGAACCGGCATATCTTCGCGGATCTTAACGCAGTCAGAGTTAGCAAGGAAGTCTCTGACTTTGGAAGTATTGATAACATCATCTTCCGTGATATTGACTCCTGTTTCGCCTGATCGCCGCAATCCTATCTTGAGGAATATCGGTCCGACTAACTGAACTATAAATGTCGTTGCTGTGATGACGGCCACGACATTATCTCCGACACTTCCTGAGAATCTCTGCCCTGACAATATAGCAAGTCCTATCGCAACACCGGATTGACTAAACAGACACAGCGGCAGACATCGTGCGATGACAGGTGACACCCTGGAGATCTTCGCACCGAGCCAGCTGCCCAGCATCTTGCCTGTACTTCTGCCGACTAAGAATGCCAACACAAAGTAGAGTACAAGTGAAGTCATACCGGTTATGTTCAGCTTCGCACCTACCAAAACAAAGAACAGCACATACACAGGAGTGCTTATCCTCTCCAATATCTTAAATACTTTCTTACTTTTCTCCGGTGTATGATTAGTGATTACAACTCCCATCACCATGGCGGCCATTATCATATCGACTTTGACAGCGATTGCCGCACCAAGCACAAGGAACATTGCTCCGATGCTGAATGTAAATATACGATCCTCATCGTCAAATTTATTGAGCAGCCATGAGAGTATCGCTCCGCTAAACATACCGATGACCACTGCCCCGACTATCTCATACATCGGCAGCAATATATCGAGCCACGACTTCGATGTGCCGCTTACACCGATGAGTTTCTTCACAAATGATGAACTGACTGCAAAAAGGAACAATGCCAGTATATCATCGAGAGCAACAATGCCCAGTATCGTCGTTGTGAGCGGTCCTTTCGCTTTGTATTCCCAGATTACATCTGTTGTGCCGGCAGCGGCCGTTGCGGATGCGATCGATCCGAATACAAGTGCATACGCCAGTGAATATGTCCACTGTTTCAGCACAAGCATACACAAGCCGAATACAATTATGAATACAAACAGCGATGCAGTCAGTGCTTCAAGGAACAGTATTATAGTAAACTGCTTGCCGTATTTGCGAAATATCGCAACTTTAAGCTCACCGCCAACCATGAAGCCTATCAGCCCGAGAGCAAAGTCATTAAACGGCAGAAATGTGTCTATAAGATTTTTGTCAACGATATTGAGCCCTGTCTGTCCGACAAGTATACCTATAATGATGTATCCTACAACCTGCGGAAATTTGATCCGCTGAAAAAGTCTCCCCCCGATAGTGCCGCCAAACAAAGCAATACCGAGCAAAAGAAGAATGTTTAAATGTGATGAAATGAACGAATAATCAAAAAACTGCTGTAATTGTTCCATTGCACCGTTAATAAGTATCGATAATCAATAGAAGTATTCACTTCTGACAAATTGTTATTGATAATTTAATCAATAACAATTTTGCCATCAGTATCTACAATCCAAATTTTACGCATACCGCGTTCGATCTTCAAAACAAGGCTTTTATCTTTCTTAGAGTTAAACGAATTATATTCGCCCTTGAAATCAATCGCAATATCATAAACACCCGGCTCAAGGTTCAGCAGTTCATAGTCCTCACCATAGCCGATATTTATCTCTTGAGCAGTCTGGAAGAAAGTCCCCTCAGGTGCTATCCATATAAACTCGATCGTCTTGTCGGAGTAATTCATCAAAGAAAAACTACCGTATTGAACTTTTCCCATCGATTTACATGAACAGGCAAGCAGCAGAACACTCAGACACAGTAATGTATTTTTTACAATTTTTTTCATTGCTTATTCCTACCGTATTCCTTTACTTACATTATATCACCAATATCGGAAAATTTCAAATTTATTTTATAAATTAAAATTTTTTTATAGTTTTCATAACTTTTTTCTTTCTCTTGCGTTCCAATTTCTTGGATTTTTCATGCTTCTCTGCAGCAGGCTTGATATAGTATCGTCTCTTCTTTACTTCGAGCAAAATACCTTCCCTGTCTACAATTTTCTTAAATCTCTTAATTGATTTTTCGATGTTATCATCGCTGCTTACATAAACTTCTGCCAATTTGGAGTTCTCCTGTTAAATCATATAGTATAAAAAATTATTTGTTTCTAAATACAATTCTGCCTTTCGTCAGATCATACGGCGATACTTCTACAACGACCGAGTCTCCCGGAACGATCTTGATAAAATACTTTCGCATCTTACCTGACAACTGTGCCAATATCTCATGACCATTCTCAGTCTGCACTTTAAACATTACATTCGGCAGTGCCTGTGTTACTATACCCTGTATCTCGATCGGTTCTTCTTTTGCCATATAACCTATACCCTTTATAAATTCTTTTGTATTCTAAGTATATAATACTTTTGCAAATTTGTCAAGAATTTTGTAATTTGATTCGCCAACAGACTGCTCTGTCGGCTTATCAGATCGTATTTCTTATACAAAATTTAGTCTTTTTTCATATTTTCTATCTTCTTGAGTTGTTTTTTGGACAACACAAGTTTGCTTTCACTGCCTGCAGTAGAATTTTTTGAATTTTCTGCAGCTGCTGCAGCAACTGTATCAACAGTCTCATTATTTACAGGCTCATCTTCGATCAGATGCTTTTTATTTGATTTTTTCGCTGCACCGTGGAACCACAGCAGAACGATCGGAGCTGCGATAAAGATTGATGAGTATGTTCCCATGATTACACCGAATATCATAATCGATGAGAATCCCCGCAGTTTTTCACCTGCAAAGAAGAACAATGCCAATACTGCCAGCAGAGTCGTGAATGATGTAATCAATGATCTGTTTATCGTCTGATTGATACTTGTGTTAAATACTTTATTGAGACTTGTATCTTTCATGATATTCATATTCTCACGAATGCGGTCATAGATGACAATAGTATCGTTTACTGTATATCCCATGAATGTAAGGATACCGGCAACAACAGTCATATCGAACTCAATACCTGCAACCGAGATAAAGCCCAGCATCATCAGCGTATCATGGAGCAAACTAAGCACTGCACCGATACCATACTCAAATCGGAATCTTAATGTCAGATAGATCAGCATAACTGCGATTACAAACAATGCAAGCAGTATCGACTGCCATCGCAGTGTAGTTGACTGTGATGCTGATACGATATTCTGACTCATCTTTACGATATTAGTCACAGTTCGTGAGTCATCAGTCCGCTTCTCAATGATCTCACCGGGTATGCCGTCATCGCCGAATTTTTCTATTGCTTCAGCAAGTTCATCACCTGTCAGTGTGTATTCTGCACCGTATTTGTCAGCCAATGCTTTATGGAACGCTTTGATCTTCTCATCGAAGAATTGGCTTGATGTCATCTTCTTCTCTTCCATTACTTTAGTATCTTCTGATGTGATAGCAGTCTTGATGACGAAATTCACTGACTTACCAACACGCTTATTCTCAGAAACCAGCACATTCTGTATCTCGTTGCCCATGCCGCACTGATTAGAGATAGTTCGGATCTCATCCTGTGATGCACCTGAGTAGATCATCACCTGATGCACACCACCACCCTGGAAATCGATACCGAAGTTATAGCCTTTTGGCGTAAAAGGTCCGAGATTCAGACTCTTAGGACCGCATATCGACCAGATACCGTATAATATCAATACCGCCGAGAAAATTAAAGCAGGTAATCTTAATTTAACAAAGTTAATGTTAGTCTTCATTGCTTATTTCCCCCTAAATGTTAATAATCGTAAAGTTTTGATCTCTTTATCGCCGCTTATCATAGCATCGAAGATAAGTTTCGATACAAACAGTGCTGTGTATAACGAGCTGACTATACCTAAGCACAGTGTAACGGCAAATCCTTTCAAAGCACCTGTACCGAAGATTGACAAACCGATACCGGCAAAGAATGTCGTAATATTAGAGTCGAAGATTGCCCAGAACGCTCTCTGGAATCCTAAGTTCACAGAAGTCTTGAATGTCTTGCCTGAACGATACTCTTCTTTGATTCGCTCGAAGATGATAACATTCGCATCGACTGCCATACCGATCGTCAGCACGATACCTGCGATACCTGGCAGCGTCAGAGTTCCGTTAAACAGTGCAAGACCGCCCATCAGGAATATCAGGTTAAGGATCAAAGCACAGTCTGCGATAAGACCGGCTACGCTGTAGTAGAGGAACATAAATATCAATACTGCAGTGATACCCCACAGACAAGCCCACAGTCCTTTGTTGATTGTATCAGCACCAAGACTTGCACCGACTGTATTTTCTTCTGCGATTGTCAGCGGCACATTGAGACTTCCTGTCTTAAGGATAAGTGCGATATTCTGCAAGTGTTCTATAGGAGCGTTGCCAAGCGTGATCTGGCTTCGTCCGCCTGTGATCTTCTCCTGCACAGTCGGAGTCTCAAGGATAACATTATCAAGGATAATGGCAATCTGACGACCGACATTAGCACCTGTTACTTCAGCCCATCGGTCAGCGTCTTTGCCTTCCAATGTAAATCCGATTACATTCTGACCGAGATTGCCCTGCTGAACAGCAGCAGATGAGATCTTAACATTCTCACCAAGCAATGACTCTTTCTCTACAACGAGCATCTGACGATTCTCGCTTTCCACACCGTATTCATCTTTATTGGATTTATACAATGCCTGTGTATCAGCCGGCAGTTGATCTGCGTATTCTTTGAGCAGACTGCCGTCTTTGTCAACCACGACTTTGCCCTCAGCGGCTGCTTCGCGCTGCAGTTTAGCCAGCATATCAGAGCCTTCTTTCGACACAACTTTGAACTCAAGCACACCGACTGTTTCAATGATCTCACGAAGTTCGGATGTATCTTTTACACCCGGCAGGTTTATAATAATCTTACCCTGATCTTTGATCTTCTGTATCGAAGTCTCCGACAAACCGAATTTATTGATTCGGTTGTTGATCTTCATAGCAGCGTTATCAATCATTGCTGTTTTTTCTTCAGCACTAATGCCTTTCGGATATTTTTCTTTTACAGACGGATCATCGAAGTTTACTTCTACGACAGCATACGCACCGCCCTGCAGGTCAAGACCGAGTTTGATGATTGATCGTTTAACCTGTTTCTTAGCATCATAAGATTTAGTATATTGTTTCTGCAGAGCAGATCGGAAGAAACTGTCCACATACTTTTCCTTTCTGCGCTTATCACTATCTTTATCACCTGCATTTGCAGCAAGCAGAGTCTCATACATCTCTTTGAATGTCACATTTTTGCTTACAGTCACTTTATGCACAGGATTTGCTTTATTGATATGTTTTACTTCTTTTTTGTATTTTGCCGTAAATGTCTTCATCTCAGCAGGATAAGCATCATCCTTATCGAATGTCTTAAGATCATTGTAGGTCTTCGTCACTTTATCGCCGATAGCAGCTTTAAGAGCATCTCCCTGATAGCTTGCTTCTTTGCGGTCTTCTTCATTGAACATAAAATACCACTTAATCGTCGGATAAAGGAAATATGCTATAAATGCAATAACCAATAAAAAAATAACAAGTCGTGTTCGTTTCTTCATATTAATTCTCCGTCACTTTTGTATCATTGTCATCAGACTGCTCAGACTGATTTTCGATCTGTGCTGTCACTTCATTAGAGTCTTTAGCATCCTTTTTTTCGGATTTTTTATCAGCTGTCTGATTCACCACTTTGCTTACAGCATCTTTTCTGAATGTGATTTCAGTATTGCTGTCATTAACGCGGATTACGACAACATCATCTTTAACAGCGGCAACTTTACCTATTATACCGCCGATTGTTACAATTTTATCGCCTTTTTTCAAAGCATCAAGCATTTTCTGCATTTCCTTCTGCTGCTTTTTCTGAGGTCTGATAACCACAAAATAAAAGAAAATAATAAAAATCGCCATAAAACCGATCATAAAAATCGGATTCTGACCTGCCGGAGCACCGGCTTCTGCTCCCTGAGCCAGCATAAACAGCATCTGATTCATTGAAATGTTACCCCTGTATCTGTATTGTCTATTTGAATATTTATAGCAAACGGCATTAATTCCAAAATACCGATAATTCGACTATTTTACTATTCATTTTGTTAAAATAACATTTCTTCTTTATAAAGTCAAGTAAATTTTGTCTGTTATCGTCATTGTTCTTGACAAATTTGCTTTAGTAGGATAATATACAGACCATAAGGAATATAACATGACAGACTTAATCTTCGCCACAGGCAACAAACATAAAGCAGATGAACTGCGCAAAGTAATACAAAATGTCAACATTATGACGCTCAAAGACATCAATTTCACCGGAGACATCATCGAAAACGGCAGTACATTCTTCGATAATGCACTAATCAAGTGCAA
The DNA here is from genome assembly GCA_017540815.1 of Spirochaetales bacterium. Classification (GTDB taxonomy): domain Bacteria; phylum Spirochaetota; class GWE2-31-10; order GWE2-31-10; family MWDO01; genus RGIG6909. The sequence continues at coordinate 1,254 of JAFYAI010000051.1, read as the reverse complement.
AACAGTCTACGAAGCGACTAATAAACCGGTTATCGCGGATGATTCCGGACTAAGTGTCGATCAGCTCGGCGGAGCACCTGGAGTATTTTCTGCACGATACGGACAGCCGAATTTTGATGATAAACAGCGTTACGAATATCTGTTGTCACAGTTGGATTACAGCAAACCGCTGGATGCTTCATTTATCTGCTGTCTGATATTGTATGTGACTCCGGGTCGGATATATTCCGTGCAGGAAGAAGTCAGAGGTGTCATAACACGCACACCAAGAGGTACTAACGGTTTCGGCTATGATCCGATTTTCTTCATTCCTTCATTAGATAAGACTTATGCTGAACTGTCTGACAATGAGAAGAATGCCATATCGCACCGCGGCAAGGCTGTAACAGTTATGAATGAGATAATTCGGAAGATTTTCTAATCACCACATCATCGTGCCGTCGTTATTTTCACTTTCTTTGAGGAATTTCTGATACTCCGACTCATCGGACTCGTTCTGAGGCTTGCCTATGAAACCAATCCCGACGAGGAATATCTCAAAACTAATCTTCCGTGACGAATCCGGCTTAAACCAATGAGCCGATGCAAATGCTTTCTTCATCACTTCCATTATCTCTTTCTCTTCACCACCCTGAAATATCTTGCAGATAAAATAACCGCCTTTCTTTAAGTAGCCGTAAGAAAAATCAAGAGACTTCCATGTAAGATCAGAAGATCGGGAACAATCCCTCACCCTATCTCCTACAGTATCCGGAGCCATATCACTTATGATACCGTCGTAAGGCCCGAGGGATTCCAACTGCTGCCGAATTTCATCCGAGAAAAAGTTACCCACAAGGAATGTGGTGTTAGGCATAGCAACTTTTATCTCTTTATAATCAACTCCAACAAGCCGCCCGCTGCTGCCGACAATACCTGACACATACTGAGCCCATGATCCCGGAGCAGAACCAAGATCAAGCACATGTTGATTTTTCTTTATAAGATGAAATTTATCATCGATTTCTTTGAGTTTATAGATACTTCTCGCCACATAGCCCTCATCTTTGGCTTTCCGAGAGTAAAAATCAGGTTTAGAATAGTTTAGATTCACAAGAACTCCACACAAAAATAAAAAAAACCTGGCAACGACTTACTCTCCCATGGGGATGCCCCCACAGTACCATCAGCGCTATAGGGCTTGACTTCTGTGTTCGGAATGGGAACAGGTATTACTCCTATGCTATAATCACCAGGTAAATAATCAGATTTAAG
>JAFYAI010000009.1 GCA_017540815.1 Spirochaetales bacterium | reverse complement strand
GTGTGGTGCTAAATGCTACAGAGCCGATAAATGCACTGTTCATTGCAAATATAGTCGCTTTTAACTTCAGTTTGAGAAAAGACACGAAAATAAGTCAAGTTTTCAGATTGAAGATTCGATATATAAAATAATCGAAATTTTAGCAGCCTGATGTTTACACAAAACTTTAGGCAGAATCCGCCTGTGGGAGTGAGTATATATGACACCAATTGAGATATTAACGATTATCACCACGATGCTGGGAGGGCTGGCACTGTTCCTGTCAGGAATGGACACATTAAGCGATTCCCTTACGTCACTGACAGGCGGAGCACTCAAAAAAGTGATTGGAGGCATCACCAAAAACCGTTTCCTGGCATACTGTTTCGGTACTGTCGTAACGGCTATTGTACAATCGTCATCAGCAATCACGGTGCTTTCTGTCGGACTTGTCAATTCGGGGATAATAGAATTGGGCAACGCTGCCGGTCTGGTGATAGGAGCCAATCTTGGAACGACTGCGACCGCATGGATGCTGTCTTTGAACGCAATCGATGGTGGCTCGCTTCTTCTGACAATAATCAAGCCATCGTTTTTTTCTCCGGTTCTGGCAATCATAGGTGTTGCCATGCGGTTGTTTTGCAAGTCGGAAAAAACTAAAATCACAGGTTCGGCACTCCTTGGATTCGCCATTATGATGATCGGCATGAATCTTATGAGCCAGGGAATTTCACCTCTGAAGAGTGTTCCATCTGTCAGGAAAACACTCATCAGTTTTGCCAATCCGGTAGCGGGATTTCTCGTTGCGTGTGCATTTACCATGCTGATTCAGAGTTCCGATGCCATTATCGGTATTGTGCAGGCATTTGCACTCTCTATCGGAATGTCCTATGGTATGTCTATACCGCTGATCTGCGGAGCACAAGTGGGAACCTGCATTACGGCACTGCTTTCTTCTCTCGGCACTACAAACAACGGAAAAAGAACGGCTCTTTTGAACCTTTATTACAACCTTCTCAAGACGATCCCCATAATGGTAATCTTTTATTCTCTGAATGCTTTGGTCGGTTTCTCATTTCTGAAGCAGGATGTCGGTGGAATTGGTATCCCTGTCGTCCATACGCTGCTGAACCTGATAGGAAGTGTGGTTTGGCTGTCGCTGGCAGGTGTGATTGTTTCTCTGGCAAAGCGTACGATTCCGCTCAGCGAGGCTGAACATCAGGAACATATAAATACACTTACGATGCTTGACAAAAATCTCCTCAGGACTCCGCCCATAGCTTTGAGTCAGGCAAACAAAGCCGTCGTACTTTTGTCTAAGACTGTCGGCGATGCGTTTTTATCCATTATGGGCATTCGGCAGGACTCGGAGAAAGCCGAACAGGCACGCCTTTTGTGTAAACGCTCGGAACGATTCCTAAGTCAGATAGATGATTATCTTTTGCAGATTTCCGAGCATGATATTGAAAATAAAGACATGGCATATCTGTATATGCTTGGCTCTGTCGGCACCGCATTTGGCAGAATGGGGAAAGCATCCGAACGTATCCTTGAGATGATTGTAAAAGTTGCCGATTCTCCGGAAATTATGACGCAGGAGGAACGCAAAGAAATCGATATTCTCGGTGAAGCAATCTATGAGATTATACAGCTGACGATTAACAATTTCACCGCCAGAAACACGACCGTGTCAAAGACAATCCAGTATTACCGAGAAGAAATTATGGAACTTAGTGCAATCGCAAAAAGACGGCATGTTCGCAGGATTCATAAAGAGGGTCGTCATCAGCATCAGGATATGCTCTATACGGATATATGTTATGCTCAGGAGCAGCTTATTGATTATTGTGATATGACAGCAGATGCACTAATCCGTTATCAACAAGATACGGGTGCAGGCAGACAGACGCAAAGCGTAACGGACGAGCGGTCAAGAAAACAGATCCACGAGTTATTCCGTGACAAATATGAAGTGTTGGGATTTGAGAGAGATGAATAATATAGGGTGTGTTGTGGCTTGACGATGATTGTCTGATATTTCAAAAAAACACGATGTTCCGCAGCCGCAGGCTGCGGAACATCGTGTTTTTTATAAAATTAATTTGATTTTTTCGGTTTTTTTGTTATAATTAATGCATGAATATACAGCAAATCTTAGACAATCGTCAGTGTTTCAAATTAGTCTGCGGTGCGGGCAACGAGGATGCGGAGCAGGTTAGGCGGCTCGTGTTCGTTTACGCTTTGGCAGGGGCGAGTATATTCGACTTGTCGGCGAATGAAGATGTCATAATGGCGGCACAGGACTCGCTGAAACGAGCCAAAAGTGAAGCGGCATTGTGCGTCAGTGTCGGGATAGCAGGTGACCCGCATGTGAGCAAGGCAGTCATTGATGCGGATAAGTGCATTAGCTGTGGGGCGTGCCATTCTGTGTGTCCGCAGAATGCAATAGCCGATAAAACTGTTAATCATCAGAAATGTATAGGCTGTCATAAATGCGAAAAAGTTTGTCACAATTGTGCCATCTCATTTGTTAGTCAGACTAAGCCGGTTAGTGACATTCTGACTCCGCTGTGCAAATATCCGATCTCTGTTTATGAACTGCACGCCATTGGTGAGAACGAAGCGGCCGTCGATAATGATTGGGCGGCTGTTTGTGAAATGCCGTCACTTATGAAGAGTCTCTGCATTGATCGCTCCAAAGTCGGCAATGAGCGGCTTATTGCCCGGATTCGGCGGTGTTTAGACGGACGGCAGCCGCAAACGACGATTATCCAGACTGATGGAACTCCGATGTCAGGCGGCAAAGATGACTTCCGCACGACTCTTCAGGCGATCGCTACAGCCGAACTTGTCACGAAATATAATATTCCTGCATATATACTTCTGTCCGGCGGTACAAATTCAAACAGCAGTTATCTTGCTCATATTCTTGGTGTGCCGATTCACGGAGTTGCGATTGGATCATTTGCTCGGCAGATTGTAGCGGACTTTATCGCCGATCCGCATTTCTGGGAGAGTCCTGACATTATCGGCAAGGCGATAGAGCGGGCGAAGATGTTGGTGAAGAATATTACCGGATGAAAACATACAATGACTATCCATGGATTTGATAACATACAACTCGTAGTCCTTGACAAAGACGGAACGCTCACAGATGCTCATCTCTTTTGGGCAGAAGTGATTCGTCGAAGGGCAGCGGCATTGGTTAGATACTTCGATCTTCCTCAGAGTGAAGCGGCACAATTGTGCCAAATTATGGGACTGAATGTGGCGACAGGCAAACTGCTGCCCGAAGGACCGATTGCGATTGTGAGCCGCGACCGCGTTATTGAGATTGTGATTGAGTTTCTTCTATATAAGTATCGTGTCGCGGCGGATAAGCAGATTATAGCACAATTGTTTGATGAGGTTCACGCTGAGTTTGCTCCGACAATGACGGATTATATTCGATTGCTGCCCGGGGTGAGAGAGTTTCTTGAGAGTATTCACTCTCGGGTTAAAATTGCTCTTATCACTTCCGATGGGCGAGACAGCACAATGCTTGCCCTGACTCACTGCGGTATCGCTGATTATTTCGATATTATCATTACTCGTGATGACTGCCCTCAGCCGAAAGTTACAGGCATCCCGTTAAAGCAGCTGCTATCCGATACGAATGTCTCGCCGTTTCAAACGCTCGTTGTAGGCGATGCGAAGATGGACTTCGATATGGCTGCTGCCGCCGGTGTTGAGAATGTTCTGCTTGTGGAGACAGGGCAAACTGCTGCAGCGGAGCTGCGGCAATGCATAATGAATAATGCACAATGCTCAATTGTGGAGAGTCTGAAATAATTTTCATTAGATAGAAATATGGTTTCTTTTAGTTTTATCTTGACAACTAATAGATTTTCATATAAAATTATTTTATAGAAATAATTGAAAAAAAAGAGACTTTATAATGCGTTGTATTTTTGTGAAAAAGATAAAGTTTAATGTCGAATTCCAATATGGTCATGGCGTTGAATTGATAAAAGAATTTAAAACTATGATGACTATATTGCAAGCGAGATATTTAAAAAAAGGGATAAATGATAAAAATTTTTGGTCTGATTTAGATATTGAAAGTATTAATAATGAAAATTTTTTATTGAATAATGACAAAAATTTTCTTTATGAAATACCTTACATTTGTTTAAAATACCTTTATAAACTTATGATACGTTTATATGTGAAAAGTGAAAATTTGGGTTTTGTAATTATAGAAAGTGAAATTAATGAAACAGATAATATTATAAGAGATGATTATTCTAAATTATTAAAAGATAATGGTTATTACCAAGAAGATTCTATATATGAAGATAATCCAAGCATACAGAAATATTTAGGAACAACAGGAAAGAAAATATTTGAAAATAAAGATGAAATTTTTGAAATGCGACAAGAATCACAAAATTCAATTAATAATGAGGATTCTGATAATATAAGAGTTGTTAGTAAAGAAAATAACAGTCAAGCTTTATTAAATTGCAGTGAGCAAATGTTTAAATCAGAAAAGGAAATCTTCTCTATAAAATCATTGCAAGAAAAAGATATTAAAGAATCAATATCTGAAAATTTTGTAGTAGGTCAAACTATTCAGTTTGATAATTCTTATGAAAATGAGGATTTGTCACCTTATGATGTATTTAGAGATATTAATGATACAGATGAAAATGAGAATTTTGCATCTGATGAGATAAATAAAACAGATAAACCGATTTCAGTAGTTTATGAAAATCAAAATAACAATGAGCAAAAGAATCATAAAAATAAGGAAAAAAAGCATTATAAAGTGATGCCATTCATGGTAATAATTGGAATTGCGGTAGCTTCACTCCTTTACATACTTTTCCTATTTGTTTTGCCTAATTTGGGTGATAATGTCAATAAACTTAATCTTATAGAGTGTATCTATCATATTATTTCTTTTGGTTTTTATTTATTTGCGTTTTATGTTCCATTTAAGTTGTTTGGGAGATTTAAACAATTTGTGAATGCAGAACCTGAGCAACGACAAACATTTTCTGAAAAAATATGGAAAGCATATCATGATACTTTTTTCAATAGTGATTATGGATTAACTAATAAGACAAGGGCAAATGCCGATCTATATTTCAATATAGATTCTGTATTCACTTCTATTAGTCATAAGTATTCATGGTTTCAATCATTTAAGGTTATTTCTGGAGCATTTATCGGTATTGGTATTCTTGGAACATTTATTGGATTTTCATCAGGAATACAAAGCCTTGATCTTAGAGACACAAGTTCAATGTTGAGTGAAATCCCTATGTTCCTTGATGGTCTTAAAACAGCATTTAATACTTCAATAGTCGGTGTATTTTCTTCGTTAATATATACTTTTATGGTATATACACCGCTTGTTCAGAGGATGAATAATTATTTTGAGGAATTGTGTGATGAATTAGATAAAGAGTTTTATGTTTCTGAAACAGAGGCAATCATGCGTTATTCTATGGTAACGACTGTTGATGGAACACCGGTTAGATTTAGCGATAGTTTGCGTATTATAATTGAGAATATGAATAAACAAACATCTGCTCTTGATAATTTTAGCAGTGATCTTGCTGATAAAATTGCAAATATTGATAAAACAGTCAATAATGGTATGCAGAGTATAGCAGAGAATACAGGCTCAGTTCTTGCAGAAGCGATTAAAGACGAGATTAATACACATGTCGCAGGACTTAAAGAAGCTCTTGTTTCTGCATCGGAAAACCTTATGCTGACTGCTGATTCATTGACAAATGTAATAGATCGCATTAATGGTGAAGTTGGTGAGAAAATTACAGAAGTTGATAATGCTTTAGTAAAATCTTTAGAAAACAGTAAAAATGTGGCTGAAACATTGTCTGATCTTCCTGTAAAAATTTCTGCTGTTTCATCAGGATTTGATGTTGCCAGTCGAAATCTTGCTTCAGTTTCCGATATTGTTACTCAGAATATGGCTGATTTACATGAAGGATATAATAATATTCTGACTGATTTGCGTAAAACAGAATCAACAGTTCAAGAATTAATAGTTTCTTCCAAGCTTAATGAAGAAACTTCTGGAAGAAATCTGGCAACTGTGCTTGAGAAAACTAATGCTGTATTAGAAGGTTTCAGAAAAGTTGATAATAATCTTAATCATATATTTGAACAATTATCTAACGGTCTTAGGTCTTATACGGAACAAACTAAAGGTACATTAGACCAATATTTGTCTTCATTTGCTGAATCATCAAAGGATTTTGCAGGAACAATGCATGGCTCTGTTTTTGAATATGGTGAAACAGTTGAAAGTTTGCACGAGACAGTCTCAAATCTTCAGACTCAGCTTACAAATATGCAGAATACATTTATGAGATTTAGTCAAGACTTTGATGAGTCTTTGAACAAATTGATTAAAGCTATATCTAAGGATAATAAATAATGAGAACGAGAAAGAGATTTACAATAGAAAATCCACTTAGTTTCGATTTGTCGATTAGTGATCTCATGGCTGCTCTTTGCGGAATATTTATACTAATATTGCTTGTAATGATTGTGCAGTTGAATAACCAAAAAGCTGAATATGAGAGACAAAATAGGATTGTAGAGGATTATAATAAAATACAAAGAGAAATAAGTATTTTATTGCGTTCTGTTGTTAATGCAGATTTGCAAAGTGAATGGGAAAGAAAAGGAATAAACATTGATGTTAAAGAAAATAGAATAGTATTTAGTTCTGTTTCTGAAAATGATGCATTATTTGGAGCAGATGATATTGAACCTACAAAAATATGCAAAGAACTTATAGATGCTTTATTTCCTGAATTGATTGATAAAATTTGGAATTCAATAAATGATAATGCTTTTGATGATGTAGAGGAAATTAGAATAGAAGGTCATACATCATCCAGCAAAAAGCTTTCTGCTTGGTCAAATTATATTAATGGGTCTGAAACATCATGTGGTAGGGCTCGTAAAGTTTTGGAATATTATTTATATAAAAATCCTGAAAGTTCAAATCTTAAAAAACAAGAATGGAGACGAAAAATACTTGTACCTGCTGGATATTCTAATACACATCCTGTAGCTGATAAATTTAGCAGCAAAAACCGTCGTATAGAGTTTCGTATTGTAACAAACTCGGAAAAATATGTTAATGAGAAACTTGATATACATAATGTAAATAATAAACACAAATGACAAACTCTCTAACATTTGATACACTTATGAATATGGAGCGAGATATAACACTCGCTTTCAATCAACAGCCATGGCCTTCGGAGTCGCTTGATGAAATCGTCAATAGTGCGATTGAGAGTATTAGAAGATTTTGCGGTGATTCTTATGATGATTATACAAATTTATCGTCAGATAAGATACAACAGTTACAAAAAATGCTTGATGTATTCTTTGCTGATAATCATCATAATATTAAACTAATTACCGGAGGTAACAGACGAAATATCTGTAGAATCCTTTATAATCAAGAAAAATTGTATGTTAATAATATAAAATTATCTGATAAAGCAAATATTGAAAATTTAATTTTGCTTATTAATGCAACAGATAAGACATTGCATCCTTTGATCGCAAAAGTTGTGATGATGTTATATCTTAATATTGGATTTACTAATGAGCAATTTCGATTGTGTGTTCAGAATGTTTATTCTGATATAGACAAAGAAAACAAATCTTATATACATAATATTGATTTGTATTTGAATTCAGATAAGTTGATTTCAATTTTAAATAGTGTTTCACCTGGGGAATATCATAGAACATTAGAAGCAATTGGTATTCGCCGTGAGTTTATCGAGTGCAGATATTTTAGAAAAATGTTTTTTGATTGGTTGTTCACTATTACTCAGAATTATATTTCTGTGTTAAAAACAAATGTCGATTTAATTCGGAAATGTACTCTTGATGAACTAAAATTGCTGTTCGCTAAGGCTATAATGTCACTGTATGATAGTGGAAAGTTTTTTACAGAAACTGATATTAATAATATAGATTCTATGATTAATCAAAATGATGATACAGATAAATCAGATGAGAATTATTGGAAAATAACGAATATTTCTCTTAACACCAATGCAAATAGAGAGTTGCTTAAAAATGCTTATAGAATTATTAAGGCATTGTTTTCTCAATTATTGCTTAATACTTTTTTTGATTTTTTGGGAGAAGGATCATCTATTTCAAGAGAACGTTCCGAATTTTGGAGACCGTATTGTTTTTCTGCACAGTTAATAAATATAAAACTATGTTTAAATAATTCTCAAAGACGATTAGTTCATAAAAAACTTTCTTGGAAAAATTGGCAGATATTCATAAAAAATCATCTTATTGAAAATGATTCAGATGGTATTAATGAATCTCCTGTTTTGTTGCTTGTTTTTACAACTAAAACTATTGCTGAGTTTACATTAGTTGGAAATGCTACTCAAGTTTATGATACAAATAATCCAAAGATACACAGGCTTGTTAATTCTAATCACATTTATTCTGCAAAAGATTTCAAATTTTATGGACAAGAAGATTCTCTTGCTTTTTATAGTGCAGATGGGGTAGGTCGTATTATTCATAATGGGGATTGGATGTATATGACATCATCTTTTTTACAGCGTAATCACATTCTTCCGGGGAATATAAGATGACAAATATTAATTATCGCAGTGATGCTTATCAATTTATTGGATTTCGTATTATAGAGGATGAATATGGATATGATTTGGTTTTCTCAGAAAAAGCAACTGATGTAGATGAAATGTTTTATCCTGTGATAAGACTTTTTATTCAGGGGCAAGATAAGATTCCGATTAATGTGAGTCCTGTTTTGACAACACCACAATTGTGTGAGTTGTTTTCGAGTCGTGATAATTCTGAAGCTGATTACGAAGAGTTTCTTAGTCAGTATAATTTCCCCACTATTTATACAGAAAGACAAGCATACATTAATATGACGGGAGCATTTGCTTCGTCAGAATCAAAGATGAATATCTCTTACCCTCAATCGATTTCATCGCTTGGTTTGATTAATCCTTTTGTAATGAGACGTGATGGTTTAACCCTTATTTCTAAAGATGGAGAATGTTGCGGCAGTCTTAATTATAATATGCTTAAATTATATTTGAGTATAGAGAATGCCAATTCTGAATGGAATAGTATTTCACAAAGTGATAGATATAAATACATAGAAAAAATACAATATTTAGCAGATAAAGCACATGTTCGTCTTGATAATAATCTATCGAATATTAAACTTATTTCTCCTCAGCGAATAGTTCCTGATGTAATATGTACTGATAAAGGTTATACTCTTGTATGTGGTATCGATGATCCTAATATTGATAATGAAGATTTTATACGCCATTTTCAAAATCGAAAGATTGCTGATTATATATATACTGTTCGTGATAAATCAGGACAAAATGTGAAAGTTTTACTCAATGAAGAACAGCATCATATTTTGACTGATATTGTTAATCAAAGAAATGATGATGAAGAACAACTGCGTCGTTTTATAAGTAATCCTCCTCCTAATTGGAATGATGATATAGTGGATACATCATTGTTGTATAGTGACAGAGTTGTGGGATGGAAATTGCTTGAGCCTTTACGAGAGATTAGTATAGGACCTTTTTTAACCCCATGGTTTGATGGAAACGCTGATGGATATGACTCTCCTATAATAGAGCCGAAAATCATTTTGCCAAATGATTTAAGACCCAAACGAACATTAATTATTAAAGATAATGAAAATGAACTCGACTATGATCTTCATATAGAAGAAGAAATACATAATTTTTCTTTTCCAGAAATTATAGGCGGTTATGCTGATGGTATAATTCCTAAAGATTATCAGAAAGATGGTATCGCTTGGATGTCGGAATTTTATAATAAAAAGAGTCCTGGAGTTATACTTGCTGATGATATGGGGTTAGGGAAAACATTTCAAGTTTTGTCTTTTTTACAATCATTAACAAATCAATGCCGAATTGTTTTAATTGTCTGTCCTGTTTCATTGATTGATAATTGGGAAGGTGAATATTATAAGTTTTTTAAAGAACAGCGTTACAAAATAATAAAAAGAACAAATGTAAGCCGTTCTTCAGAGTATGTAATAAAACTACAGTCTCATAATGAAAGTTTATCTGATTCCTATTTATTTATTACTGGATATGAAAGTTTACGATCTAATGAAAATTTCCTTAAAATAAAGTGGGATATTGTTATTCTTGATGAAGCACAGCGAATAAAAAATCCAACTAGTATTACAAACAGGACAGTTAGAGCATTGAATGCAAATTTTCGTATTGCTGTTACTGGTACTCCTGTGGAAAATACTTTTTCTGATATTTGGACTATAGCTGATTTTGCAAGTCCGGGATTACTTGGCAGTCATACGGATTTTAAGAGAGAATTTGCCGTATCAGACTCTGATGATGATTATGAAATATGTAGAAAAGGAAAAGAAATACGCAAGCATTTAGGAATGACTTTACTTCGTCGTACTAAAGATTTAGTACTTACTAATCTTCCTAAAAAAGAAATCATTCAATTAAGCAGATTGATGCCACCGGATCAGGATTATGCATATCATCAAGTATTAAGTATGAAAAAAAATATTAATAATCTTTCTGATGTAATATTAGTAATACATAATTTAAAGAAAGTATCGGATCATCAGAGTTTGCTCGGAAGTTATTATGAGCCTAAGCATTATTCTTTTGAAGATACAGCAAGGACTCAATTATTGTTTGATATTTTGCTCAAAATAAAAGAACAAGATGAAAAAGTAATTGTTTTTGCTGAATTTATTAAGACACAATATATATTAGCTGCTATTATTGCAGAAAAATTTGGTATTAGACCGCTGATATATAATGGAAGTGTTCCGATAGGACAACGAGATTCTCTATTAAAGAGATTTAAGAATAAAATCGGTTTTAATGTTATTATTATGTCTCCGATTGCCGGAGGAGTAGGTCTAACAATTACAGAGGCAAATCATGTTATTCATTACAGTCGTCATTGGAATCCTGCGAAAGAAGATCAAGCGACTGATCGTGTATATCGTATAGGACAAAAAAAGAATGCTTATGTATATAATTTGATTGGCAAGGTGGCAGATGGCAGATCATTTGATGAAAATCTTGACTATTTATTGTCTCGTAAACAAGATATGAAGTCAGCTACATTGTTCCCTACCGCAAAAATGGATGTTAAAGCAGAAGAATTATTGTAAAAAAATCCGAAAAAAAACACTTGTTTTTTTCGAATTTTTTGTTATAATTAATACAAGGAGACATCTATGCCTTATGAAACAATGGTTAGAGAAGCGAAGACTTTAACTTACGAACAACAATTCAATTTAGTTGCTATATTGATTGAAGCTATGAAAGCTAAAATGTACAACAATACAGTGTCATCTGTATCTGAACCGAAAAAGGATTATCGTGACTCGTATCCGTCCGGATATTTTGATTTATTTGGAAGTATCGATGATCCAACATTTGTAGAACCAGAGGATTTTCCTGTTACAGATGATCCAGAGGAGTTGTTTTGATGTTTTGCCTTGATACAAATGTGATCATTGATGCAACAAGCACTAAAAATAGACATATTTTATCTCATTTTATCGAAGTTGATCCGAATGAGATTGTAATTCCTGCTATCGTTGTTGCTGAGTTGGAATACGGTGCTCGGCATTCACGAGATTATCAGGGAAACATATCAATTATTCGTGATTTTATTGCTCCTTATAGGATTGTTCCATTTTATGAGCGTGAAGCTGTTGCTTACGGTAAGATTCGCCAGCAGCTGACAGCTGACGGAAAGATTATTGGTGCAAATGATATGTTGATTGCAGCGACAGCATTAGCCCATAATGCAACAGTGGTGACTCATAATATCAAAGAATTTTCTCGTGTGTCGGGGGTGGATTTGATTGATTGGATATTGTAAAAAAAACAGTATGTGCATTGCACATACTGTTTTTATCCTTTTCAATCCACTTCCACATTATCCCAGAAGAAGTCATTCTCATCATCGATGACTTGCAGTTTGCCGAACTTGGAACTCATCGATATGATGTAGTAACGCTCTCGGTCTCGCAGATACACTGAACGCTGGAATATTCTGTCGCGGCCGACTTTATATGAGAACTGATACGCTTTGAAGTCGATATTTTTCTCGGTGAAACCTTCGGGCACCCACGGTCCGTCATACATCACTTTGACCTGACGCTTCATCATCTCCTGATCAAGCTGAGCGAAGTCATTCAGCGAGATGGACGAGAAGTCATCCGTGTGCCGAATGGCGATAAGGAGCATCGTGTCCATAACATTGGCATCTTTCTCAACGAGGAGATTGTCATAGTCAAGCCGCCGAGCTTCATTGGGAGACTCACGCATATCGTCGGGCACTTTATAGCGGAATCCGACAGGTTTTATAGTCGTAGTAGTTGTAGTTGTTGTTGATGTAGTTGTCGTCGGCTCTACCGGCGTAGGTTTGCTTGCACAGGCTGCCAAACAGAATGTCATAAATATCAATAGTATAGTTCTTCGCATATTTAACTCCGTATTAGAATTTCGGAGAGCAGTATAGAAAAACTCAAATTTATTAAGGAAAAAATCGGAATAAAAGCAGCATTGCTCTTCAATGCTGCCTTTTATTCCGATTGGACCTTATAAATATATGGCTTAACTTTGTTTTTCATTTTCTCTGTCCGAAAGAGAAGAACAACAGCGATGACGCTAACCATCAGTCCGATGAGCGAGATACCGATTGTGAGCGGCTCATTCTGCGTGAATAATGTCGAGAGTTTGTATGAGCCGAATAGTGCGGCAATCGGAACGAGGAATAATATGAGTGATGAAACAACTCTTGTTTCGGGGCGAATATCAATATATACTTCGTCGCCAACGGCGATCGGCATATCATCATTCTCAGACTGAATATATCTCCCTTCGACAATGGTCTGTTTGTCCGGGTTAGTGCAGATAGAGCATCCGCCTGCCTGCGGACAAGTCTCACATTGGCTGCCGTCATTCTGAATGGTGACGAAAACTGATTGGTCTGTAATGTTCGTTACTATCGCTTTAGTCATTTTTTTTGCTCCGAAGATATTATAACTTATTTTTCGCATAATGTCTTGATTTTTTTATAAAAATTTGATATAGTCAATAAGAATTTTGAATTTTTTTCTAAAATTTCATTTTTAAGTTGATAAAATGCTGTATCTGTGCTATATTATTTTATAGTACATAATATAAAGAGGTTTCGGATGACTTTTACAAAGAGATTGATTGGTGTTTTGACAATGATGGTTCTCGGTCTGAATGTGCTGACGGCACAGACGATTATCAAGGGTAATGACCGTGTAGTTAAGGTGAACAAGACAGTTATCACTGCCAATGAGTTGGAGAATACATTCAACGAAGTGAATAAACTGTCAGCTGTATACGGCAGGACATTTACAAAGAAAGAAGTCCTCAAAACTATGATCGATGAGGAATTGCTGAAAAGCGAAGTCCGCAAACAAAATCTCGTTCTGGATGAAAATCAGGTGAAACAGGAAGTCGATCAGATCCGCTATCAGTATTCTGAACTGCAGTATCAGAACAATCCTAACTTCAAGTTCAACGAGAGTGAGTTCCGTGCTTATATCGAGAAAGAAGGCAATATGGCTTATCAGAAATTCGAGGACAAGATCAAAGATAAAGTTCTCGTTCGTCAGTATATAATGAAGAGAGTCGAGAAAAAGTTCGCTTCGATAGATCAGAAGTCATATCCCGATGCAGATCTGCGCAAGTTCCGACAGGACAATCTGAGTCAATTTGTGCAGCCGAACTCTATCGAAGTTAAGCATATCTTCCTTAGAACAGTCCTTGCTGATGGCAAAACTCAGCTGCCTGCATCTGAGAAGGCTATCGTTAAGAAGAGAATGGATGACATTCTCAAAAGAATCAAAAGCGGCGAGTCATTTGACTCACTCTGCGAGTTGAACTCAGAGGACGTGGAGTCTCGTGACCGTGTTAATCCTAAGACAAACAAAGTAGATCGCGGTTATCTCGGTGTTATGCCGATTGGCGGTGAGGCAGCAGAAGTTGTTAAAGAGCAGTTCGGCTTTGATCAGGCTACACTTGATAAGTTATACGCTCTCGGTGCGAACAAGCTGTCTGATGTAGTTGAGTCAAAAGTTGGTTATCATATTTTCTATATCATAGATAAGATGGAAGAGCGGATTATCCCGTTTGAAGAATCCAAGCAGCAGATTATCCAATATATGAAAGCTAAAGAGAAAGAGCAGCTGTTTATGGAAGAGTACAAGGGACTCATCGATGATCTTAATGCTAAAGCAGAGATAACATACTTTAAAGAAGAATATAAATAAAATATAGATCGGCAGCATATCTGCCGATTTTTCTGAGATTGACAATGGCAGACAGAAAAAAAAATAACATTTCTACGAAGTTCAAGAGTCGTCATATCGGGCGTGTGATTGCTTTTCAGACACTGTTTGCATATAATTTTGAGCAGCGGGCGGCTGATGAGATCCTGCGATTTGATTGGGTTCGGAGAAACAATGCTCATCCTGACTCTGTATCGGCAGATGATGCTGAGGAAGTCGGGCTTTTTGAAGAGTTGTTTGGTGATGTTGATGAGTGGACTTATCGTCAGGCGATTGAATATGCCCGATTTCTGACGGAAGGTACGCTGCGTAATCTGGAACAGATAGACAGCCTTATCACTGCGAAGCTGAGGAATTGGTCGCTTGATCGTATATCATCGATTGATCGGGCGATTATGCGGTTTGCCGTATTCTCTCTTCTTTATGAAGATGATCTGGATGAGAGTATAATTATCAATGAAGCAGTCGAGATAGTGAAAGAGTTCGGTTCTAAAGAATCATATAAATTTGTAAACGGAATACTGGATGCAATCAAAAAAGACAAAAAACAAAACAAAGCAAACAGTTAAACAGATCTCGTCTTTTTTGGATAGTAAATATAAAAAAAAAGCAGGTCTGTATAAGGCGATTTTTTTTAGTGCCCTTATAGTTATTGTTTGCGGCTCGTCTTTTTTGATTTATTTCTTTTGGGATACACCGAAGATCAGCAAAGTCCGCAAAACAGCAATTACCGCTACGCATACTCTTAAAAATAAATATCTTGAAATGGCCGATGAGGAATTCGACAAGGGGTATCTTGAAAATTCCGCAGTATATTATAAGAGTTTCATAAACTCCAATCCTGATAAGCGTGATAAGATCCTTGCTTATCAGAAATTATTTGAGATAGATGTTCTTCAGAAAAATTACTACACTGCACTTGATGATCTTGCTGAGATGGAGAAACTTGATTCGTCTCCATTTGTATATGTGAGCAGGCTTCGCCTGCTGCTGCGGTTGGAGGATTACACCGATGCCCGCAAAGAGATTGAGCGAAACTATCCGCGTATGAAGAAGTCTGTCGAATACAAAGAGCTTGTATCCGTATTCTTCATGAAGACCGGCGAGTTTCATCAGGCTATCTCCGAACTGTCTAAGATACCGTTCGCCAAACGCGAGTTTGATGTGCATAAACGCATTCTGCATTGTTATATTAAACTTAATCAGATCTCCAATGCGATGGCATACTCTGATAAGATTGAGTCCAAGATTCGCACGCTCAATATGAGAGATTATTATTCTGAGTTTGCCATTATACGAGCGATCCTCTATCTGCTTCGCAATGATGTTGCTGCTGCCAAAAACGAGCTTGAGTTTGGTCAGATCAATAAGAAGTACCATTCTCTTGTGCTTCGGCTTCAAGTCTATGCAAATATCCTTGATGATAAAGAGGAATTTGTTATCTCTCCGACTGATGACAACTTGTCGGAGATAGCTGGTGATACTGATTTTATCCGCAATGTCGCTGATTATTTTTACTATAAGAAGAATTACCCCCGTGCATTGGAGTACTATACTGTTTTGGCTGATCATCATATCTTAAAAAAAGATGAAGTTATGGCTATGGCTGATCTGTATTATAAGACAGCACAGTATGATAAATCTATCGAGATGATACGGCGGCTCACATCTGAGTACAGTTACAGCGGAGCGAATTATTTCAAAAACTTAGCTGTCAACTATAAAAAAATGCAGAATTATCAGCAGGCTGTGTTTTATCTGCGGGAGGGATTGGACTTCTATCGCAATGATGTTGATTTCTATATCAGGCTTGCATCGCTGCATATAGCAATGCAGGATTATCGGACGGCATTACAGTATGTCAGTGATGGTAAGGATGTCCTGCGTGGACAATACGATCGGAGATTGGATATTCTGCGTATACAGGCTCTGACACTGTCTGATGTAACGATGAGTGAGCAGGAACTGTTGGCTCTTCGTGAGCAGGGCTTGTCCAATCCTGAGTATTATTTCAAATTAATCGAGCATTATATCTCCAATAACCGTTTCCCAGATGCGAAGCGTGAGTTGGACACTGTGTCTGTGCTTGATCTGAGTGTTCAGCAGCAGCAGGTGCTGAATGTCTATAAGTTATACTTTGCACTTAAGATGAACGATACTGTTGCTGCCAATGCGTACATGGATGCCGTCCTTGCAGCTCCTATAACCGATACGGTATCGATGTTCAACCATGCTGTCATCAATATTCTGCGGGGTGAATATGACAAGGCGATTAACACACTCGTAACATCTGACAGAACAACATTCTCTGCTGCACAGAAAGGCAAACTGTCATACCTCATAGCAGTCTGCTACTATATGAAGCGTGACTACGGTTCTGCGTATAAATATGCCAAAGCATCACTTGCACTTCGTCCGTCGGACAGCAAAGCAAGTTATCTGATGTCACTTATATCGGAGTGATACAAAAAAAATCGGTTTTGCAACTGCAAAACCGATTTTTTATAGTTACATCTTATGAGAACTCATAATCTCTGATCCATTCTTTAACGCCTTTCAGCACGAGCAGACCTTTGCCTTTGTAGTATTTATCATACCAGCCTTCAGGATATGTCATATCAGTTGTGAAGGTGTCTTTCTCAGCATGAGAGGTTCTCATTGCAGCGAGCTTGTCGAACTCTTCGATCTCAAGAGGTCGTCGGGCATTGAGGTGCTCTCTGATACCAACTGCTTCGAGCTTCTCTTTAGCACCCGGCAGCAGGATACATGAGTAGAACTCTGCACATGAGCCTGAACCGTAAGAGAACAAACCGATGCGGTCGCCCGGTTTCAAGCCGTCATCCTCAAGAATGAGACCAACAAGGCTTGTGTAAACCGTACTTGAGTATGTGTTGCCGACAGCTTTCGGGATGTAGAAAGACTTCTCAACTTTCTCAGCGAAGTTAGCTTTAATCTCTGACTTCTTGATGCCAGGGTAGTTCTCTCGCAGAATGTTTGAGTGAGCCATTCGGACAAGACCGCCGAACGGTGTGTGATATACGACTCGCTTGAAGTATGTGTTGAAGTCAAGATCCTGTCCGACTTTCTTCTTATAGTCAGCCCATGCACCGTCTGCACAATCCAAGTAAGCGTAGAGAGACTCATCGCCTCGGATAATATCATAAGTAGAAGTAGGTCGGGCATAGTCTGTACACTCAAATGTGTAGATACCATTCTTACCTAACTCGTATTCAACGATCTGAGGATTGTCACTGATAATCATTGCACAAGCACCGATAGCAGGAACTTCCTCACCCTTTCGGCCTGCGTGATCGTAGTTAATATCACTGCTTACGACGAGAACTTTCTTGCCGGGAGCAACACCTGATGCAACATAGTTAAGAGCCATCTGCACAGCACAAGTTCCGGCATAGCAGGCATTTTTAACCTCGAAGTTGCGGACATTCGGATTAAGTCCGAGATAGTGGCAAACATAAGTTGAGTTCGGCTTACAGAAGTCAAGTGCTGACTCTGTAGCGAAGATACACATACCGATGTCTTTCTTATCCTGCTCGCTGACAATAGGTTTAGCGGCATTAACAGCCATTGTGATTACATCTTCGTAATCGACATTCTGAGACTTACTGTCCAGCATCAACTCATTCTTGAAATAATCAACATCACGGCCTCGTGCAATGGCGAGTTTAGCAATGTCAAGAACGAGACTTCCTGCATATACATTGATTTTTTCGATACCAACTTTCATTTATATCTCCTTATTTTGATTAGTTAGCTGCTTTTTTATTTCTTTTGGCATTCTTTGGCGGGATAGTGTCGAGACCACCTGTTACATACAGGACATCGCCGTTTACGAAGTCTGACAACTCACTTGCCAGGAATACTACTGATTTACCAAGCTCTTCTCTCTTGCCTTCACGCTGCAGCATTGACAGCCGAACGAACTCATCGACAATCATCTGTGATGCGTTGGCATCTGTCAGTTCAGTCTTGAAGTATCCCGGAACGATAACATTACAGTAGATATTCTTCATTCCGTATTCCTTAGCCAGAGCCTTAGAGAATCCGATGATACCTGCTTTAGCAGCAGAGTAGTTAGCCTGACCTGCAGAACCAACATAGCAAATCGAAGAAATATTAACGAACTTACCGAAACCGTTAGCGATGAACTCATCCAAAAATGCACGGCAAACATAGAATGTGCCATACAGGTGAGTGCGGATAACTTCATCCCACTGCTCATCTGTCATGTTGTAGATCAGACCGTCTCGAAGAATGCCGGCATTGTTTACAACGACATCAATGTGTCCCATATCAGCGATTGCTTTCTGAGCAACTTCATTGACCTGTGCCGAATTCTTTACATCCAATTTATAATAGCATACTTTTGCATTAGGATTGATCTCCTTAATCTGTGCCTCAGTGTCCTTAGCACCTGCTTCGCTGCTTACATAAGTAAATGCAATATTTGCTCCATTCTTGGCAAGTTCCAGAACTGAAGCCTTACCAATACCTCGTGATCCGCCTGTTAAGAATACATTTTTGCCTTCCAAAAGCGGTTTTGTGTTTAATGCCATATTTTATCCCCTATAAAATAATAATAATAATAAAATAATACAAAATTATATCAAAAAATTGAATGTTTGTAAAGTAAAAAGTTAAAAACTGCAAAAAACAATAAGAATTCAGCCGATGCCATCGACTGAATTCTTATTGTTTTTTTGTTTATTATAGTTTTTGTATCTCAGACAGAGATAGTCCTGTTCCCTGTGCAACCTGTTCTTCTGATAATCCCATTAGCAGGAAGTTGCGGGCGGTTTCAAGTTTTGCGGTGTGTATTCCTCTTTTTTCTCCTCTTTCTTCCGCAGCAGCCAATCGTGCCATGCGATCGTATTCGCCGCCCTCACGGCTGAGTCTCACTGCCCATGCACGCATATCATCCGTTATTAACGACGCTACTTTCTCAGCCATAGCACTGTCCTCCTTATATCTGCTCGTCTCCATCAATTTTTCTCGTATCTCATTGTTCTGATAATATTTTATCATAATCGCCCAGAATTGTAAAGGTGTAATTTTCTCAAAATCACATTTGAGATATTTTTTAAGTTTGGGCAGTTCGATGAAATATATTGTCTCACGATCCGACAAAACGATCTCTTTTTTGACGCTGTACATCTGAAATTCCGTGAAGAAATCATCGTCGTCGAATTCTTTGTAGTTTACGACCATTATCTGATAAGTTTTCTTCATTTTGTCGTATTTCTCACCTTTTTTGAGTGAGTCTGCGACCAGTTTTCCGCCGTAGAATAATGCTCTGTTTCGCTGATCGTCGTCTTCTTTGGAACACTGCATTTCTATATCCGCCTTATCGCCGTTTTCAAAGACGCAGTTAATGTCAAGCCGGCTTGTTTTGTCGCTGACCATCTCAGGCAGGATCTCAGAATTGATAACCTCGGCATTGGTCACTTTTATGCCGATAACAGCGGACAAGAAACTGCACAGACATTTCTCCGACTCAGGCGTATTGCCTGCGAAGAACAGTTTAAAAGTGATGTCGTCAGTAAGGTCGATCGGTCTGCCTGATTTAACGGCTTCTTTCGCTGCTTTGATGATTTCAGGTGAGAATAGTTTTTCCCAATCGTTGTTGTTGTTCAT
>JAFYAI010000050.1 GCA_017540815.1 Spirochaetales bacterium | reverse complement strand
GGAAGGTAATGCCAAATCTCCCTGTGCAGAATGTGTGGATCTCTTCATCACTGCCCGGTGCCTGACCAAGGAACTGATTGCACGGGAAGTCAAGTATCTCCAGTCCCTGAGCCTGATATTTCTCATACAGATCCTGCAGACCATCATACTGCGGTGTGAATCCGCACCCTGTAGCAGTATTGACGATGAGCAATACTTTGCCCTTATACTGATCTAATGATACCATCGAACCGTCTCTTGCCTTAACACTGTAATCATAAATCGTCATATTCATTACCTCGCTTATTAAAATATATTTAGCACAATTAAATTGTTTACAATCATAATTATAACAAAAAAACTTGTATTTGTCAACAAAATTGTGTAAAATTAAATTATGCAAAATGAATTTAATCCCTTATTATTAGATAATCAGCTTTGTTTTCCGCTATATGTATGCTCCAAGGAGATCATACGCCGATATACTCCATTCTTAGAGCCGCTTGGACTGACTTATACTATGTATATCACACTGATGAGTCTGTGGGAGCATGACAATGTGTCGGTTAAGGAGCTGGGCATACGGCTCTTCCTGGACTCGGGGACGCTGACTCCGCTGCTGAAGAAGATGGAGGCTCAGGGGCTGATCACCCGTCACCGCGGAGAGCAGGACGAACGCAATGTATACATATCTCTGACTGATGCCGGTCGTGCAATGGAGCAGAAGTGCCGCAGCATCCCGCAGCAGATGATGTGCAATAATATCATCAGCCGTGATGATGCGATAGTGCTGGTAGGGATGCTCCACAAACTTATGGCTCAGATGAAATAAAATAAAAAAAAATTAAAACTGCTTTTTTTAAATTTTTTATTTGCACATTTCCCGTAAAATATGATATAATGCATTATTACATCTTAGGATTGTTACATGACAGAACAACGAATCTCTCAACGAAACGAGACTGATGCTAATGTTACAGCTGCAAGAGTAATGATCATCACATTCGCGATGCTTACGCTGTCATATATTTTTAATCTTGTAGGTATCTTCATTATCCCTCACAAAGTAATGTCGATGTATTATATCGGTGGTGCTATCACACTGCTCTTCCCTACTCTTATCCATCATCTGATGGGAGCATCGTATAAACTGCTCAAATACCTGTATGTTTTCTGTGCAGGTATATTTATCCTAATAGTATCGATGACGCTCACTTATCACACTGTAGTAATATATGCTTTCCCGATAGTGGTTGCGGGAGTATACTTTGACCGCCGACTGACGATATATTCGACTATCTTGACACAGGTGGTCACGATAGCAGGTCAGATATTGGGATTCTACTTCAATTGGTGGCCTGATAAGAATTTCCCTACATGGTTTGAGCTTATCACATTCAGTATCTTACCGCGGGCATTGATACTGCTTTGCTTCTCATTCCTGATTATGCTGCTTACTAAGCGCACAACCAAACTGCTATCCGAGCAGATAAATGATGCACGCAAGATAGCAGATCTGCATCGGGATATAATATTCGGATTTGCGACACTTGTCGAAAACCGCGATGAGAATACAGGCGGTCATGTCAAGAGGACGAGCCGTTATGTAGAACTGCTTGCCGATGAGATGCTCAACCGAGGTCTGTATGAGGAGATATTGGATAAAGCATTCATTCATAATCTGGCGATGGCCGCTCCTATGCACGACATCGGTAAGATCGCCGTGCCTGACAGTATCCTGCAGAAAACAGGCAAACTCACTCCCGAAGAATTTGAGATTATGAAAACACACACTATCCGCGGAGGACAGATTATTCATGAGACATTCGGCAATGTCGGCGATGAGCAATACCGACGAATGGCATACAATGTCGCTCGATTTCACCATGAAAAGTGGAACGGCAGCGGATACCCCGATAAACTTATCGGTGATGATATACCGCTGTCAGCACGCATAATGTCTGTTGCCGATGTATTCGATGCTATCTCTCAGAAACGCTGCTATCGTGATGCCATGCCTCTGGAAGAATGTTTCGCCATTATCGAGCAGGGACGCGGCAAAGATTTCGATCCGCAGATCGTAGATGTATTTATGGACATTAAAGATAAAGTTGCAAAATATATAGATAATACATAAGCAAAACTGATTGAAATGCAGATCAAACCGAATGGAGCAATGAACGGAGAATTATATGAAAACAAATGCAGTAACAGAAGGCAGACAATTCGACTGGAGCAATGCAAGTGAAGACTATGCGAAATACCGCGATGTATATCCGCAGGAGTTCTATCAGCGGATAGCTGACCGCGGACTGTGTATAAGCGGTCAGAATGTGCTTGATGTAGGCACAGGTACAGGCGTGCTGCCGCGTAATATGTATCACTTCGGAGCGAAGTGGACAGGTGTCGATCGTGCCGTTAATCAGATTAACTATGCGAAGCAGCTTGCTCAGACTGCAAATCAGGATATTAAGTTCATTGTCTCACCTGCCGAGGAACTGCCTTTCCCGTCAAATACATTCGATGTGATCACTGTATGTCAATGTTATTGGTATCTCGATTATGACAAAGTTCTAACGCGATTTGCTGACATTCTCAAACCTGACAGCAAGATACTGTTCCTTACAATGATGTGGCTGCCTTACGAAGACAAGATCGCCGGTGCAAGTGAAGATCTTGTGCTTAGATACACTCCGGATTGGGTCAGTGCCGGAGCGACAAGAGAACCCATACATATACCGCAGCAGGCATTGGAGCATTTCCGGATAACTCATCATGAGGAGTATCCGCTGTATGTGCATTTTACTCGTGAGAGCTGGCACGGTAGAATGAGAGCAAGCGGCGGAGTGGGAGCGACTCTGACGGGAGAGCGGCTCACACAATGGGACACAGAGCACAGAGCCTTGCTTGACCGCATAGCACCGACTGAGTTTGATGTGCTGCATTATGCTGCAATGGCAGAGATAACTCTAACCGATAAACCATAATCCGCACTGATCCGAGAAGCGACAGAGCGACATTTGCAAAAACTTCTTGACAACTCCCGATTATTGATTTAAAATAAAACATCTAATAATAACAGTTCTGCAGCAAATAGGAGTTATCAGCAAACAATGCCAAGCATGCCGCTTAAAATTGGCAGTCAGATGAAACAGAGAGCCGTCAAAGGCTGCAAAAAATCTTCTGCAGGTCAGATCATCGTTCCTGATGATGTAATATTCATCTGTGACGAAGCATTCCGCGACTGCAAGCAGATCACTTCAATCGTGATCCCTGCGAGCGTTAAGGAGATAAGTCCGACAGCATTTACAGGATGTGATGCATTGGAGTCGATCGAGGTCTCTCCTGATAATCCTATATACTTCTCACGAGACGGCATCCTATACGGCAGCAACCACATCAATGAATGGGGCAATACCGTTGAACAGTATCTGCTGTTCTGTCCGCAGATGATGCACGAAGCGATTATAGATGCAGGAACTAAGTTTATCCATTATCATCCTTTCGCAGAATGCCGCAGTTTGGTCAGCGTCACACTCCCGGCGGTCGAGTCCGTTCCTGATGATTTGTTTGACGGCTGTGTATCTCTTCAGACGGCAGATATATCTGCTGCTGCCGGATCTGTTCGGATAGAGCGTCTTTTTAGCCGATCTCCGAGATTGGAACATATTATCCTCGGCGACTCACAGCATGCAGCCGAGCGTGACGGACTTATACTGTCAGCTGACGGGCAGCGACTGCATCTCTGTCTTGCATCCTGTGAGGATGTGATTATCCCGGCAAGTGTTGTTTCCATATCTGATATTGCTCTGCAGCAGTTCGGACAACACAAATCCGTTACTGTCGATCCTGACAGTGAGACTTTCACTATGGCAGACGGCATATTGTATAGCAAAGATATGACCGCGATGATATGGTGTCCACCGGACAGGACTATTATTCGTGTTCCTGATAATGTGGCACAGCTGCCTATAGAACATATCAAGAGGATGCCTAACCTGACAGCCGTCGAAATATCCGACTGTAATGCAGCATTCTCATCACTAAACGGAGCTGTCTTTGATAAAGAGCAGACGAAGTTTCACCTTGTCCCTGCCATTCTGTCGAAGATGACTCTGCCTCCGATGTTTTATACTCAGGCATTCAAATATTGCCGTCATATCGGCAGTATAGAGGTGCAGGCGGACACACCTCATCACATTGTAATCGGCGGCGTGCTGTATTATCATTACGATGAAGAAGATACGCTGGATCTCATCGTCTGTTCCTCTGAAGTCACTTCACTAATACTGCCTGCCAATGTCACTATAATGAGTGACGGCAGCCGCCTGCCGGGAGCATTCGCAGCAGCGGAATCTCTATCCGAGATAACAGTCGAGTTTGGCAGCCACTCATTTTTCGCCAGAGACAATGTGCTCTATACGCGAGGTGATTATCAGCGGCTTGTATTCTGTCCGCGGAACAAGACTGAGGTCAATATTCCGAGATTCATCAGGGTGCTGGATAATGAAGCGTTTATATACAATACTATGAGATCTATAACGATCCCCAAAGGCATACATGTCATCGGACATAAATGTTTCGCTCACTGTCACGCTTTGGAAGAAGTAATCCTGCCGCAGACGCTCAAGTTCATAGGCAATCAAGCCTTTGCAGACTGTCCTAATCTCAAAGCAGTCACATTCCCAAACAATGCTATAGAATACTGCGAGGACAGTTTCGATGACGGGGTAGTCTTCAGCGGCAAACACAAGGACTGTATCATCCACCCTGCCAATGAGTGGAAGGATATAAAAACAGAAAAAAAGGAAGGATCATAGATCCTTCCTTTTTTTGTCGTTTTTAATATGCTTTAGTTCACCTTGAACAGATTAACTTCGGACTGCAGTGCATTGAGAGTATCATTGCTGTCACTGCTGGATGTCAGGCACAGCTCCGCGGCTTTGGTTATCTGACTTGATCCTGCTGCTATCTCATTCATAGCATTAGTGATCTCATTGGTAACATTGGCCAGTATCTGCATCTTATCACCAATCTGATGACCTCCTTCAAGCAGGACTGCAGAATTCGTCTTGACTGCATCTGTCGAATTATTAATATCCTGAAGTGACTGCAGGATCTGAGAACTGCCGGCATTCTGCTCTTCCATCGCACTCTTGATCACTGCCTCCTGCTGACGAACTGTACTCGTAAGATTGAAGATAACCTCAAACTGCGTCTGCACCGCTTTTGTGTTATCCGTAACTTTCTTGATAAGACTCTGCAGCTCACCAAGCTGTGATGTTATCGTCTTACCCTGATTATTGGACTGTTCCGCCAGTTTACGGATCTCATCTGCAACAACGGCAAATCCGCTGCCTGCATCACCGGCATGAGCCGCCTCGATAGCAGCATTCATAGCGAGCAGGTTAGTCTGGCTTGCTATAGTCTGTATAATCGTCGATGCTTCCATAAGACCTGCCGACTGCTGCAGGATTGTGGCAGCAAGAGAAACCGCCTCATTGATTTTCTGCCGTCCGTTCTCGGACTCAGATCCAAGCTCGTCGGCTGTTTTAGCATTATTCTCAAGGATGTCAGTAACAGATCGAATATTAGCAACCATCTGTTCGATTGCGGCAGAAGAGTTGGCAACACCTGAGGCCTGTTCATTAACACTGTCATTGAGTTCATTAATATGAGTGATCATATCACGGATAGTTGCGTCACTCTCATCGACACTGGCCGCCTGATCATTGATCTGCTCTTTGACACTGTTGATATTCGCCATAATCTCTTCGATTGCACTCGAAGTTTCCGTCATATTTGCACTTACATTCTCGGCAGACTGCTTAGACAGATCAACCGACTTCTTAATATCTGTTATGAGATTTTTCGTAACATCATGGAAGGAGTTAAGGTCATTAATGAGCAGTCCGAATTCATCACGGCTCTCAACATCAAGATGATCATTGCTGTAATCTTTCTCGGCAACCTGTCTTGTGAAATCTGTAATCTGTCTCAGACGGTTGGATGTACCGCGCATCTGCAGGAAAGATGAAAACATAACGCCTGCTACTCCGAGAACCCCCTCCGGCAGTATATATTGCGTCAGCAAAACAGAAAAAGTCAAATCATCCAAAGCCGTAACCATAACAGGCACCATCGTCAGCAGCAGAAGCCCTATACTGCCAAATCCCGTAACAAGACAGCTTCGCAGCACAAGCGACATAGACTTAAACTCTTCGCGGAATGGCACTCTATACAGAGTCCGCTCAAATCCCTGCAAAAACAGTATATAAAATACGAGAGCAAACAAAAAGACATTGCCGACGCAGGCCGCATACAAAGGAGCCGCATCAAATCTGATATGTGCAGCAGAAAAAGCAAACTGAGCAATCGCTGCAGAGATAAATCCGTTAAGAACTCCGCCGAGCATCGCCACTGTCGTAAAACGTTTGGCAGTATGGTTAGTCTCTGTCACAGACTCCGCATCTGACGGATCGAATGATATAATCTTCTTGGTCTGAGTAAACCACCATCCAAAGACAAATATCGATACGAGAAGTATGCTCACAAGCAAAATCGGAGATGTCAAAAAAACCGGAAATTTCGATACATCAAAAGCCTTGATATGTATCATCGTAATAAAACTTGCTATTATCGGTGCATAAAATATGCCCAAATAACAGATAAAGACTGACGGACTAAACTTGGACAGCTTTAATCCTTCCCGATATTGTTCCACCTCTTCCCGTTTTTCCTGCAGTCTGTCAAATAAATCTTCTGCCATATAACCCCTCTCTTGGTTTTTAATATTTTAACTTATTTTTGATAACTAATTATGCAATAAATTGCTATCGTTAGTGATTATAGCATATTTTTTATTATATGCCTATATCTCAATGAATTTTACATAACAATAATCGGCTGTTTCCAGCCGATTATTTAGAGCATTATTTTGTAAATGCTTTCTCATATCCGGCTGTAAGAGCTTTTTTATTCAGCTCAAACAGTTCATCTTTCATCTTTGGGAATGTGTATTTCAGTGCCCCGATGAGAGACTCCAATGATACAAGACCTGTTGCTTTGGCGAATGCTCCGAACATTACCATATTGGTACACTTGGCAGAACCAAGTTCATCGGCAATATTTGTTGCATCGACATAATAAGTTGTGATGTCATCCCGGCTGGCATCCTCGTCAATCAGAGACTTATTAAGGATCATAATGCCGCCTTTCTTGATATTAGGCTCAAACTTTGCCTTCGACGGCTTGTTGAATATCATCGCTACATCTGAGATCTTAACCATCGGTGAAGCAATCGGCTTATCGCTTGTAACAACGAAACAGTTACATGTTCCGCCTCGCATCTCTGCTCCATAGCTTGGGAAGTGTGTTACTTCTTTACCGTCACGCATCAGAGTTACAGCCAGCATTTTCGCACCGACGATGATACCCTGTCCGCCGAATCCTGCTACAATTATCTTATTTAACATTTGGATGCCTCCTTTACGATACCTTCATCGCGGAAGTTCTTAATCGGATAAAACTCCGTCATCTTCTCATCTACCCATTTGTTGGCATCTGCCGGAGTCATTCTCCAGTTGGTAGGACATCCTGCAAGCACTTCGACGAATGAGTAGCCCTTGCCGTCAAGCTGATTCTGGAATGCTTTCTTAAGCACTTTCTTAGCCTTGATAACATCTGCAGAACTTGTCAGCTTCACTCGCTCGATGAAGTAAGGAGCAACAAGAGTATTTAACAATTCGCATGCTCGGATAGGATAACCTTCCGTCTCAGGATTACGCCCCTTCTGAGTAGTCGTAGTTACCTGACCTATCAATGTTGTAGGAGCCATCTGACCGCCTGTCATACCGTAGATCGCATTATTAATGAAGATAACCGTTATATTCTCGCCTCTGTTGGCAGCATGGATAGTCTCGGCAATACCGATACTGAGCAAGTCTCCGTCTCCCTGATATGAAACAACGAAGTGATCAGGTCTTGTTCGCTTAATAGCCGTCGCCATTGCAGGAGCACGACCGTGAGCCGCCTCAACTGTATCACAGTCGATATAGTCGTAGAGCAGAACGGCACAGCCTACAGGTGCTACGAATATCGTATTCTTCTGGAGTCCCATCTCTTCGATCAGTTCCGCAATAATCTTCTGTGTTAAACTGTGAGCACATCCGGGACAATAGTGCATGATCTTATCAGTCAGAACTGATGTTTTCTTATATAATGTTTTCCTTGCCATTTTTGTCTCCTTATTTAACACTCTTTTTGATAAAATCGAACAGATCTTCTTCGTCGAAGTTTACTCCGCCCAATCGGTTGAAGCTGTCAATAGCAACTTTGCCTTCTACAGCCATTCTGACATCCTGCTCCAACTGGTTCTGAGCCATCTCAGCTACGAAGATCTTGCTGCTGCTGTTTTTGCTCATTCTGTCAGACAATGCTTTAAGAGCATCATAAGGGAACGGCCAGATCGTGATCGGTCGGAACAGACCGACTTTCAGCCCCTCTTCGCGAAGAGCATCCACGACAGTCTTAGTGATACGAGCCGGAGTGCCGTAAGCAACGACTACATAGTCTGCGTCATCACATTTATATTCCTCAGACTGAACTACTTCCTTGCGAATCTTAGCCAACTTCTCCTGCAAATGCTTATTATGAGCAGCCAAAGCGTCATCCGGTGACAATCGCAGAGACTTGATAACTGCACGATTTTTGCCGTTGCCAAGTGCCCAATCAGGAATGTCGGCAGGATCACGCATCGGCGGCATTGAAACAGCCTCGGAGATCTGCCCCATTATACCGTCAGCGAGGATCATTACAGGATTGCGGTATTTGAATGCAACATCAAATGCGTTATATACAATATCAACGATCTCCTGCACAGTGCTCGGTGCGAATACGATAAGATTGTAGTCACCGTGACCGCCGCCTTTGGTTGCCTGCAGGTAATCAGCCTGACTCGGTGCGATATTGCCAAGTCCCGGACCGCCTCGCATCATATTCATAATAACGGCAGGAGTCTCAGCACCTGCAATATAAGAGATACCTTCCTGCATAAGAGATATACCGGGTGAAGATGAGGATGTCATCGCTCTGACACCGGCAGCAGTTGCTCCATAAACCATATTGATAGAAGCCAACTCACTCTCAGCCTGCACGAATACACCGCCGACTTCAGGAAGTCTGCGAGACATATATTCCGGGACTTCATTCTGCGGAGTGATCGGATAACCGAAGTATCCCCGACAGCCTGCCCTGACAGCTGCTTCTGCGATTGCTTCATTGCCTTTGATTAATACTTTTTCGTTGTCTGCCATATCAGTCCTCCTCTCTGTAAACTTCGATAACGGAATCCGGACACATTATCGCACACATTGTGCAGCCGATACACTTATCCGGCTCGGCGATCATCACAGGATGATAGCCCTGCTTATTAATCTCGTGAGACAAAGAGAGCAGTCCTTTCTTGCACTGCAAAATACACAGTCCGCAGGACTTACATCGATCTTTGTCGATTACTAAAATATTTTTCACTTTTATCCTCCGTTTAAGATTAAAATATTGCCGA
The DNA here is from genome assembly GCA_017540815.1 of Spirochaetales bacterium. Classification (GTDB taxonomy): domain Bacteria; phylum Spirochaetota; class GWE2-31-10; order GWE2-31-10; family MWDO01; genus RGIG6909. The sequence goes on along the minus strand of JAFYAI010000050.1, from coordinate 25,030 downwards.
AGTTGCTTCAACTTCGGCATTGTTAAGACATTAAAGTAATGGCCGTCATTCCGAGCAACGCCGAGGAATCTATTATAGATTTCTCCGCTGCGGTCGAAATGACTTTACTGTATTTTACAGTTTATCGTTACTTCCCAATACATTCACGATCTTGTGCATGTAGAGTTTCTTCATATTGTCTCGTGCAGGTCCGAGATACTTTCGAGGATCGAATTCTCCCGGTTTCTCTGCGAATACCTTACGGATTGCAGCTGTCATTGCCAATCGGCTGTCTGAGTCGATGTTAATCTTACATACTGCTGACTTAGCTGCCTCTCGGAGCTGCTCTTCAGGAATACCGATAGCATCAGGCAGTTTACCGCCGTATTTATTGATAGTATCTACTTCTTCCTGCGGAACTGATGATGAACCGTGGAGAACAATCGGGAATCCGGGAAGCTTCTTTTCGATAGCGTGAAGAACATCGAATGCCAGCGGAGGAGGAACGAGTTTGCCTGTCTTAGGATCTCGTGTACACTGCTCAGGCTTGAATTTGTAAGCACCGTGGCTTGTACCGATAGAGATAGCCAGTGAATCACAGCCTGTTCGTGTAGCGAAGTCGATAACTTCTTCCGGCTTTGTGTAGTGGCTTACTTCAGAAGCAACTTCATCTTCTACACCTGCCAATACACCCAACTCTGCTTCAACAGTTACATCGTGAGCGTGAGCGTATTCTACAACTTTCTTTGTCAGAGCGATATTCTCTTCGTAAGGAAGAGCTGAACCGTCGATCATAACAGATGAGAAACCTGTATCGATACATGATTTGCACAGTTCAAAAGAATCACCGTGATCCAAGTGCAGAACGATCTGCGGATTTGGGCAGCCAAGTTCCTTTGCATACGCTACAGCACCCTGAGCCATATATCGCAGGATTGTTGCATTAGCATACTGTCGAGCACCTTTAGAAACCTGCATGATTACAGGAGACTTAGTCTCTACTGCTGCCTGAACGATAGCCTGCATCTGCTCCATTGTGTTGAAGTTAAATGCCGGAATTGCATAACCGCCGTCAACGGCTTTCTTAAACATCTCTCTTGTATTGACAAGACCTAATTCTTTGTATGAAGTTGCCATAAGAACCCATCCTTTTATATTAGAATATTTTTTGTGATATTTTGTGGAAATAAAATTCCTCTATTATATAATAACAAATATTTTGAGAAAAGTAAAGCGGAATTTTTTATAGTTAAAATTTATTTTTAATTGTTGAAATATTGTTAAATTTGTGGTATGGTTTTTAACAAGGAGTCACTTATGAACAAATTTATAGCCTACTGCGGAATTGACTGCGAAAAATGCGAGGCTCGCATAGCAACGGTAAACAATGACAATGCTCTCAGAGAAAAAGTCGCAAAACAATGGTCAGAGTTAAATCAGATTGAAATCACACCGCAAATGATTAACTGTGTAGGCTGCAAATTCGACGGAAGCAAAACTGTTTTCTGCGACTCTATTTGCCGTATTCGCCCGTGTGCAGTCGAAAACAAATTTGAAACATGCGGCAGCTGTAATCAAATGGAAACTTGCCAAAAACTCGCCATGATTACGAGAGACAACAAAGAGGCGTATAATAGTCTGATTAAGGAAAAATGATTTTTTGGAATTAATTGAATATGTGGTAATCTAAAAGGAGACATTATAATGACAATTAAAAACAATCTGATTTATTTTGTATTAATTATAATATGTTTATGTATCATCGGCTGCGGTAAGGACACACATGATGAGGTGTCGCATGCATCGGGAATATCCCGCTCACTTACATCAAAGTCAAAAACAGGCAATAAACAGCCGAGCCTTAATCACGGACGAGAGTTTGCCGGTGATCAAACTGCAGATGTCATTGTAATAGGCGGCGGCGGAGCAGGCATGGCTGCAGCAGTGCAGGCTCATCAATGCGGAGCGAGAGTCATAATACTGGAAAAGACTAATTCTGTCGGCGGCAATACCATTATGTCAGGCGGTGCATTGAATGCGGTAGATAACGGCAGCCGCATTGCAAAACAGCACGATGACAGCACGGAACGCCATTTTGAGCAGACTTATAACGGCGGTGATCAGCAGGGCGATCCCGAATTGGTCAGAGTGCTTACCGAGAATGCGTGGGATGGCGTTAAGTGGCTGAAAAAACTTGGAATGAAATTTGTGCCAAATAAAGTATTTACCGTAACTGGCGGATTGTGGCCAAGAGCTCATAAACCGTCCGAACCGTTGGGGAGAGGTTTTTTCTATACATATATGCAATATGTAAATACTCACGGCAACATCGACCTTTATCTGAATACCAAAGCAACTGATCTTATTACGGATAACGGAAAAGTTGTCGGTGTCAAAGCGGTTTATAAGGATGGTCAGACGGCATTATTTCATGCAAATCGAGGCGTTGTTTTGGCAACCGGAGGATTCTCGCAAAATGTGGCATTGCGGCAAAAATATAACACGACATGGCCGACTCTGGATGAGTCGATACCTTCTACCAATCCTCCGAGTTCTACAGGCGATGGCATTGCACTAGTCGAGCCGCTGAACGCACAGCTGATTCAAATGGAGAATATCCAGCTGCTTCCGTTGGGCGATCCCAAAACAGGATCTTTGTCAGGTAATATCGAGCTTGATGTTGAGAGCAGAATATTTGTCAATCAGAACGGCTGCCGTTTTGTCGATGAAGGAGCAAGACGCGATGTTATGACCAAAGCATTGTTTGAGCAGCCTAACCATATTATGTGGATAATAATGGACAGTCATTGTTACCCGACCGGTGATGAGAAAAATAATTTCAACGAATCAATTAATGAACTGATTAAGCAGGGCAGAGCATTCCGCGGAGAATCTTTGGCTGCCCTTGCCGACGCTATCGGCGTGCCTGCCGATAATCTTACCGCAGCGGTTGCAGCATTTAACGAGCATGCCGCCGACAAGTCTCGGGATGAGTTTGGACGCACATTGTATTCCTATCAGCTTGATAAACCGCCATACTATGCGGCAGCACGAGTGCCGACCGTGCATCATACGATGGGCGGTGTCAAAATCGATCGGGAATGCCGTGTCTATGATACTGCCGGGAATATCATACAAAATCTCTATGCCGCAGGAGAAGTAACAGGCGGCATTCACGGCACTAACCGTCTTGGCGGCAACGCTCTTACCGAGACAGTAGTCTTCGGCCGCATAGCAGGACGCAATGCAGCAAAAGTGTTTTAATAATAAATTTCTAATACTTGTATTAACAATAAAAACCTTTTAGTGAAAAATCAATATTTTCCTTGAAATAAACCAAAATTTTATTTATAATCAACTATCTATTGTCTTGTGAGAAGTTGTCGGTCGGCTGACTTCTCACAAACTAAAAACTTTTTTATATCGGAGTGTATTGTGTATAACAGAATTGAAATCACCAATAAAAAACAGTTTGCTGACGGTAAGGCAAATAATCTTATCAAACTTATAAGCGAAGATCTCGGCATAAGGATTGACGGCGTGAAAGTCGTTTATGCCTACAACTTTTTGGGCGACTTTAGCGACGAGGAACTCCAGCGGCTGCAAAAACAGCTGTTCTGCGATGCCGTATATCAGGAATCGGCTACGGGATTCTACTACCTGATGGCAAGCGACTACGACTATGCGATAGAGGTTGCTTACAAGACGGGTGTAACCGATAATGTCGGCAAAACAGTTGCCAAAGGTATCAATAACATTCTGGGTAAAAATATGGGTGACGGCGATGTCAAGTCGTCAATGCTCTACCTCTTCAAAGGCAATCTCGACGAAAACAAGGCTGCACTCATCGCAGACAAGGCTCTGTGCAACAAGTTAATCGAACAGTATCATATTTTTAATAAAGACCAAAATGAAGACTTCTTCATTGATTATAAGTTCACATTCGAGGGTAACGGTCAGAATGCCGCATACAAGACATACTGTCTCGAAGTCAGTGACGAAGAGTTAATGAAGATCTCCGACAGCGGAGTACTCTCACTCAATATCGAAGAGATGCACACAATCCGTGATTATTTCCGCCGCGATGATGTAAAGGCTGCCCGCAAAGCAAAAGGCTTACCGACCGATCCGACAGACATTGAGCTGGAGATGTTTGCTCAGACTTGGAGTGAGCACTGCAAGCACAAGATATTCTCGGCAGACATCGACTACACAGACTCTGACGGCAAGAAAAAAGAAATTCACTCGCTGTTTAAGACATTTATCCGGGACTCTGCCAATACAATCAAAGCTCATCGTGACGATCTGCTCTCGCTGTTCGTCGATAACTCCGGCGTTGTGAAATTCAACGACGACTATGCTTACTGTGTCAAAGTTGAGACGCACAATTCTCCTTCCGCATTGGATCCTTACGGCGGTGCAATGACAGGTATCGTCGGTGTCAACCGTGATATTATCGGAACGGGAATGGGAGCATACCCGATATTCAATACTGATGTATTCTGCTTCGGCAGCCCATATACTAAGGAAGAAAATGTGCCGGAAGGTCTGCTCCATCCGCGCCGGATATTCCGGGGAGTTCACCGCGGTATCAAAGACGGCGGCAATGAGTCAGGCATCCCGACAGTAAACGGCTCAATCACATTCGATGACTCATTCTTAGGCAAGCCGCTCGTATTCTGCGGAACTGGCGGAATCCTCCCGATAAAACTCGCTGACGGCAGACTTGCTTATGAAAAGTATCTCAAACCGGGCGATCTCATTGTAATGACAGGCGGACGCATCGGCAAAGACGGTATTCACGGTGCGACATTCTCATCAGTGCAGCTGTCAGAGTCAAGCCCGACAAGTGCCGTGCAGATCGGAGACCCGATTACTCAGAAGAAGATGATCGACTTCCTCATCGAAGCTCGCGACCGCGGTCTCTACAACGGCATTACGGACAACGGTGCAGGCGGTCTGTCAAGTTCCATCGGAGAAATGGCAGAGTTCACTAACGGTGCTATCCTACACCTGGAGAAATGTCCGCTGAAATACTCAGGTTTGCAGCCGTGGGAGATACTGCTCTCGGAAGCACAGGAGCGAATGAGCGTAGCTGTGCCTGCCGATAAGATTGACGAGTTCCTCGCATTGTCGGCTAAACGGGATGTAGAGTCTACAGTTATAGGCACATTCACAGACAACGGCAAGTTTGAATGCTATTATAAAGAAGAAATAATATGCAGCCTCGATATGGATGTGCTGCATACCGCTCCGAAGATGGTACTCAAAGCCAAGTGGCAGGAAAGCCCCGCTGCGAAGCGTGTCGCAATCGATGACAAAGATATTGCAAAGTCGATTAAAGACATTTTCGGCAGACCGAATGTCGCAAGCAAAGAAAGCTGGGTAAGACAATACGATCACGAAGTCGGAGGCCGCACAGTCGTTAAACCTTTTATGGGTTCTCACAATGACGGACCTGCCGATGGTGCAGTGATGAAAGTATTCCCCGACAGCAATGACGGACTTGTCATCACTCACGGTATCGTGCCGAGATATTCAAGGATTGACAGCTACAATATGGCTGCCAACGCCATTGACGAAGCATACCGACAGGCAGTTATGCTCGGTGCAGACCCGGATCTCGTTGTCGGCTTGGACAACTTCTGCTGGGCTGACCCTGTTGAGAGCAAATACACTCCCGACGGTCAGTATAAACTGGCTCAGCTCGTGCGTGCATGTCAGGCAGTTGCCGATACGACGATCGCTTACGGAGCCCCTTGTATCTCCGGCAAAGACAGTATGAAGAATGACTACATGCGTAACGGCAAGAAAATCTCTATCCTGCAGACGCTGCTGTTCACCGCAGTCGGCAAGACGCACGATATTACAAAAGCTGTAACTCACTATTTCAAGAATGACGGCGATATTATATATCTCATAGGTGCAACCAAGCCGGAACTCGGCGGCAGTGAATACTGCGATATGAAGCACATTGACGGCGGTCTGCCGCCGGTTGTCGATACAAAGACTAACCTTGCTAATTACAAAAACTATTACAAGTCTCTGTGCGGCAGTCTCATTAACTCTGCTCACGACCTCTCCGACGGCGGCTTGGCAGTTGCCATTACGGAAGCAGCATTCTCATCGGACTTCGGTTTCGATGCAGATATTACCGCTCTTACACAGACGGCAGACAAAATGTCCGTTGCGGAAGCGTTATTCAGCGAGTCCGCCGGTCGAATCCTTGTTACCGTATCTCCTGCCAACGAGAAGAAGTTCCTCGATATTATGGGCAGCTCAAATGTGACTCGCCTCGGAACGACAACTAAGTCGGACAAAGGCACTATTAAGTGCGGCGAAGAGAAGATTGAGATTGGGCTGAATGAAGTGAAGGATGTTTGGAAGAAGGGATTGGAGTTTTGATTACATGCCCCGCCTTATGGCGGGGCATATTAAAGAAAAGGTATGCAGAATCCCCCTCTCCCCTCAAACATTCTTTCTATCCTTCTTAAAGACCGCACGACCGGCAAAAACATTCTGTGGGCGACGGATAATTATCGCAGATACGGTGCTGCTTACGAAAGTGACAGGCAGATACTGTCGGAGCTGATCAGCCGTGATAATGGCATCATTATCAGACCGCGTGTCGAAAAATCAAAAGCTGAACAGCAGAAACGTGTCCGGGATAAAGCCGAAGTTTTTACGCCGAGTTGGGTCTGCAACCTGCAAAACAATTGTGTCGAAGAACAATGGTTCGAGCGAAAAGAAGTATTTAATATAGAAACCGACAAGTCGTGGCAGACTATCACACAGCCTGTCACATTCCCAGATGATCCGCACAAAACATGGCAGGACTATATTCGTCTGAATGTGTTGGAGATTACTTGCGGCGAAGCTCCGTATCTGTCGAGCCGCTATGACACAGTGACCGGACAGACAATCGATGTTCCCAACCGAATAGGACTGCTTGACCGTAAGCTCCGCATTATCAGTGAGAATACGGAAACAGCGGAAGACTGGCTTATATGGGCGACTGTGGCACTGCAAAGCACTTACGGTTTTGAGTGGCAAGGCGACAATATTCTCATTGCTCGTGAAAATCTTTTCTATGATGTGCAGGAACATTTCGCAGCGAGATTCGCCGATACAATACCGCTTGAGCGGCAGGAGTCCTTCGCCAAGATTATCAGCTGGAATATCTGGCAAATGGACGGACTGAAATTCGTGATTCCAAACAGCTGCCACATTGAAGAACAAAAAACAGACGAGGTTTATCTGTTTGAAGGCATATTTGACGAACAGCCGAAACAGGAAATGTGCCGAGGCTGTAAGTCCGGCAATCGGCTGCTGCATAACGGCATCTACTGCAAGATTAAAGATTGGAAAATAAATAAAACGCTGCGGTTTGTGGATATGCTGAAGGGGTAAATCATGACGATGAATTTTGAAGAACTTGAATTATCTGTAAACAACTTAAATACTGTCTTTGAAGAAAATACTGCAAAAGCGATAAACAGAAATATTACCGCTCGCAACTGGCTTATAGGATATTATATCGTCAATTATGAACAGAATGGCGAAGATCGAGCTAAATATGGTGATAAAACACTGTTAAAATTGGCTGAAAATCTAAATAAAAAATCGCTCTCATATAGAAATCTAAAACTTTATAGACAGTTCTATATAGAATTCAAAGTACTTGGAAAACCTATTTTTGATTATATTCTGAATGAATTTAGAACTGACGAAAACTGGCTGCCTAATATCAGACAAACACTCATTGAAGATAAAAAGACATTAAAAGATTTGGCAATCGCTGATTGCCAAATTGGGCAAACAGTGTCTGCCCAATTTGAAGATGATGAACTTCAAATTCCGCCGGAGAAATTGTTTTCTCATCTTTCATTCTCACATTTTACATTGATAATGGGAGTAGATAATCATCTTGCAAAAATCTTTTATGAATTAGAAACAATAAGGGGAGTATGGTCTTTTAGAGAACTAAAACGCCAAATTCATACAAATTACTTCGAGCGGTCAGCGATAAGCAGAAATCCGCAAAAAATGAGCGAGTATATCCAATCCGGCTCAGAAAAAATGGACTTGACAGAACTTGTTAAAACACCGTTTGTCTATGAATTCTTAGGACTGAAAGACAGCGAAATTGTCGAAGAAAAAGATTTGGAACAGGCTCTGATTAATCATCTTGAAGAATTCATACTTGAACTTGGAAACGGATTCTGCTTTGAAACTCGGCAGAAACGCATACTTGTTGATGATGACTACTTCTTCTGTGATCTCGTATTCTACCACCGCATTCTGAAATGTCATGTCCTCATTGACCTTAAAGCAGCGAAAATTAAATATAATGACATTGCTCAAATGAATCTCTACCTTGCATATTACCGACATAATATTATGCAGCCTGACGATAATCCGCCTGTCGGCATTCTTATGTGTACGGAAGCAGGCAAAGAACTTGTGCAATATACAACGGAAGGAATTGATGCAAATCTGTTTATTCAGAAATACAAACTCAATCTACCTTCGGAAGAAAAACTGACAGCCTGGCTGAAAGAAGAGATTAAACGGGAACAAGGGGTAAAAAATGGCAATATTTAAGCAGACGTTTGAACCGAAGTTAATCTATATCTATCGTATTAATGACGAAGCTCATAAAGGCGTACTGAAAGTCGGTGAAGCAAGTTATGGCGGAGATGACTATCTGACTTTGCCGCCGAATTCAAAACAGTTAAATGACGCTGCGAAAGAACGGATACGGCATCAAACTCAAACGGCAGGTATTAATTTTGAACTGTTATATACAGAACGAACTGCGACTTATAAAAACAGAGAATTCAAAGTTTTTCAGGATCATGAAGTCCACGAATGTTTAACCAGATCCGGCATTAAGAAAAAAATATTTGACACAGAACATAAAGCCAACGAGTGGTTCTATACAGATCTCGAAACTGTCAAGAAAGCAATCGCTGCCGTTAAAGAAGGTCGAAAAAGCCTAAATGCCAATGAAATAACGACTGACAAAAGCCCGATTCAGTTGAGACCGGAACAGGCAGATGCAGTCAATCGAACGGTAAAATATTATCAAAAGAAAAATGCCAGCAATAAATTCCTGTGGAATGCAAAAATGCGATTCGGGAAAACATTATCTGCTCTGCAAGTCATTAAGATTATGAGATTTAAGCGAACAATAATACTGACTCACAGACCTGTCGTCGATGAAAGCTGGTTTGAAGATTATCATAAAATATTCTACGATGAACAACATTGGACATACACATCAAAAAATAAAGGTGACGACTTTAATAAAGTTGAAAGCATGTCTATCAACAGTGATCTAAACTATATCTACTTCGCATCAATACAGGATATGCGAGGTTCTGAATTAGTCGGCGGTAAATTTGCCAAAAATGAAGATGTATTTAATGTTGATTGGGATTTTATCATTATAGATGAGGCTCACGAAGGAACACAGACAGAGCTCGGCAAAAAAGTCCTTGAAGTGTGCCGCAGTCCGCATACAAAAGAACTGCACCTGTCGGGAACGCCGTTTAATCTGTTGGACGATTTCTCGGAAGAACAGACATTTACTTGGGACTATGTAATGGAACAAAAAGCAAAAGCCGATTGGGACATTATTCATCAGGGAGACCCAAATCCATACGCTTGTCTGCCTCGGCTGAATATCTTTACATACAATCTCGGAGAACTCTATCCTGACTATGCTGATGCCGATATAGCATTTAACTTCCGTGAGTTTTTCCGAACCAATGAAAACGGAGAATTTATTCATGCGGCTAATGTTAAACAGTTCCTTGATCTGTTATGCAAAAAAGACACTGACTCACATTATCCGTATTCGACAGAAGAATATCGTGCTAACTTTCGACATTCTCTGTGGATTATCCCGGGAGTCCGCGAGGCTCGTGCATTAAGCAAAATGCTGCAGTCACATTCGGTATTCAGCCAATTCCACATAGCAAATGTTGCCGGAGACGGCGATGAAGAAGAAGAGTCAAAAGAAGCACTCAAAAAAGTTGAGAATGCAATCGGACCTCATCCGGAAGAAACATATTCCATAACATTGAGCTGCGGTCGCCTTACGACAGGCGTAAGCGTCAAGCCATGGACTGCTTGTCTTATGCTCGCCGGAAGTTACAACACTGCGGCAAGCAGCTATATGCAGACAATATTCCGTGTGCAGACTCCTGCTATTATCGGTGGCAAACAAAAAACAGAATGTTTCGTATTCGACTTCGCACCTGACCGCACACTGAAAGTTATTGCCGAAACGGCCAAAATCAGCCGCAAAGCAGGAGAAACTTCGCAGAATGACAGAGCAATTATAGGAGAATTCCTAAACTTCTGTCCTATTATCGGATTCGACGGCAGCCGTATGCAAAACTATGATACGGAAAAAATGCTTGGGGCTCTTAAACGAGCATACGTAGAGCGTGTCGTTCGCAACGGATTTGAGGACGGGTATCTGTATAATAACGAACTGATGAAACTGGACAGCATAGCTCTGCAGGAATTCGATGAACTTAAAAAGATTATCGGAACAACGAAAGCAATGGCTAAAACCGGAGATATTGACATTAACTCTCTCGGTTTCACCGATGAAGAATATGAACAGATATGCGGAAAAAAATCTCAAAAAGATAAACGAATGCTCTCACCGGAAGAACAAGCCATGAGAGAAAAACTTGCCGAAGCGAAGAAGAACCGCGATGCTGCTGTCTCCATTCTCAGAGGTATCAGTATCAGAATGCCTCTTATGATCTACGGAGCGGAACTGAATTCCAATCTTGACGGCAGCGAAGACACTATCACTATCGATAACTTTGCCGATATTATCGACGATCAGTCGTGGAAAGAATTCATGCCGCAAGGCGTAACCAAAGAGAGATTCAAACAGTTTCGGAAATACTATGATGCCGATATATTCCGTGAGTCAGGTATTCGCATTCGTGAGATGACAAAAGCCGCAGATAAGTTAAGCATTGAGGAACGCATTGAAAGAATCGCTAATATCTTTAACACATTCCGCAATCCAGATAAAGAAACAGTCCTTACTCCGTGGCGAGTCGTGAATATGCACCTCACAGACTGTCTTGGCGGTTGGAGATTCTATGACACTGAGTATAAAGAACCGATACAAAATCCTGTATTAGTTGAACAGCCCGACATATCATCGGAAGTCTATAAGAAAAATACTCACATTCTGGAGATTAACTCCAAAAGCGGACTCTATGCTTTGTATATGGCATACTCCATTTACAGAGTCAGACTCAAACAGGAATTCGGCATTCGGACTACTCGTGAACAGGAACGTCTTGTGTGGAATGAAGTCCTGCAGGATAACATTTTCCTTATATGCAAAACCCCTATGGCAAAATCTATAGCCAAAAGAACTCTTGCAGGTTTTACCGGTGCAAAAGTTCACGCACACTACTTTGAGGATCTGGTTAATCAGCTGCGAAACAAACCGGAAACATTTATTGAGAAAGTTACAAAAATGAATTATTGGATAAAGGATGGTAATGGAGATATGAAATTTGATGCTATTGTAGGAAATCCGCCGTATCAGGAAGTTGGACATGATGATGGACGTGGAGCTGAATCGATTTACTATTTGTTTATAGATGTAGCAAGAAAGCTTGCAAAAATATCAACTCTCATACACCCTGCAAGATTTTTGTTCAATGCCGGTAATACTCCTAAAGATTGGAATGAAAAGATGTTGAATGATGAGCATTTTCGTGTAATAAAATATTGGGTTGATAGTTCTGATGTATTCCCAACAGTAGATATAAAAGGCGGAGTTGTTGTGACTTTATATGACAAAGAAAAATCATTTGGGAAAATAGGAACATTTGTTGCATATGAAGAGCTTCGATCTGCATTAATGAAAGTTCAGTCGAATAGTTTCAAATCTTTCTCAGATTTAGTATATCCGCGTACTTTGTACCGCTTAACCGATAATCTCTATGAGGAAAATTCATGGGCTAAAGAAAGACCTAGCAAAGGACATTTATATGATATGAGTTCCAATGTATTTGATTTGTTCCATGAATTATTTTTTGACGAGAAGCCCAATGGCGGAAGTGAGTGCATACAAATATTTGGACGTAAAAATAGTAATCGTTTTCTAAAATGGATAAAGAAATCTTATGTCAAAGTTCCTGATAATTTCGATTATTTCAGAGTTTTTGTTACTACTGCAAATGGTACTGGAACAATAGGCGAAGCTCTATCAACACCAGTAATTGGGCAACCTGGAATAGGTCATACAGAAACATTTTTGAGTATCGGCAAATTCAATACACAAATAGAAGCCGAAAATTGTATGAAATATATCAAAACAAAATTTGCCCGTGCATTGCTCGGCACTCTCAAAACAACACAGAATGGCACAAAAGAAGTTTGGGCTAATATCCCGTTGCAGGATTTTACAGACAAATCAGATATTGATTGGAGTAAAACAGTGAGTGAAATTGATAAACAATTATATAGAAAATATCAATTAGATGAAAATGAAATTATGTTTATTGAGAAGATGATTAAGGAGATGTGAGGGAGGGGGGATATGTCAGATTTTATAAATGATGATATTATTGATTTTGACAATGATGCATCTGCTTCATCTTTTGGTTGGAATTTTCAAGCAAATGCAGGAATATTCTTATTTTTACATTACATAAGAGAGGCAGAGAATTTTAAAATTGAATCCAAACTCCAAGATATTGAAATAACACTAAAAAATAAAAACAAAATTCTTGCTCAAGCTAAATCGTCTCAAGATCCGTCCACTGATAAAGGGAAAAAGACAAAATTTAAAGATGCATTAATTTCAATAGCGAAATCTTCAAAAAAAGAACCCCAAGCACATTTTATTTATATTTCAAATGAATCTGATACATTTGCATCAGGAGATAAAGCATTTGATAATCGCATTCGTTCATATAATGAATGTTTGCAATCAATAAAAAAAGAAATAGATGAAACTATTGACGCAACTATTAAGTCTCTTTCTGCAAAAATAGAGAATTCGGATAAAAGTTCAAATGATAAAAAAACAAAGAAACTAACTGAAATAAAACGGCTTATTGAAAATCTAAATAAAGATAATTTATATATTTCTTGTATTACACAATTTTGGGGAGAAGAAGAAAACAGATATGATTCTATTAAGGAAAAAATAAATGACTTTTTGTTGAATGTACTGAATTATGATTCAATAACTGTGAAGAAAATCTCTAATAGATTATTTGAGCATTGGTCATTTAAGTGTGAATTTAACAGCACCCAAAAGGATGAAAGCAAAGAAATGAGTAAAGAATCATTTTTATGGCCAATTTCAGTTTTCTTATTAAATGATATTCATCGTGATATTACTGATTGCTTAAGCTTTATCTGTGATAGTTCTTTAACAGAAGAAGTTGATGCTATTTTTGAAGATAATAAAATGTTATATCATGAGCGTTTTGAGTTCTCAAATAAAATTCTTCAAGACTATTATGACTTTAAACGAACTCTTACTCTCGGAACAAAAGAACCTGAAAAAGAGTTTATAAAGAAAAATTGGGAAAATTATGTAGCAGAATTTAATCAAGAGAATTTTGGAACTGAAAAACTTGAGTATATTACAAAATCATTTATATACCGAATCTTAATGAATTCTAAAAATTTACAAAATATATGTTCACAAGTGGGGATAAATAGATGATTATAAAAGAACTGGTAATAGAAGAAGGACTTATTTCTCAAAGTAATGATTCATTTTCTGAAAAAAGAAATTTAATTCATTCAAAACGAAACAGTTGTGGGAAATCTACTTTGTTGAGACTTTTGTTTTTTTCAATGGGGTATCAAATTCCAAATATGAAAGGGATGGATTTCTCTAGTATTAAGACGACATTAGTTTTTGAAGAAAAAGAGAAAGTTTTCATTGTGAAAAGGAAAGGGGCAGTTCTTGATATTGAATTAGAAGATGGAAATATTATTACTTACTCTTTACCAAGTCAGCACATTGCTTTTTTGACATATATCTTCGAATATGAAAAAGTAAAGGTTTTGAAGAATCTTTTGGGAGTTATTTATATTGATCAAGAAAAAGGGTGGACTCTTTTGAATAGAGGAACTGTTATCGGACAAATAAAATTCGGAATTGAAGAATTATTGGCGGGATTAAATAATAAAGATATTTCCGATAGTTTGGACAAAATAAAACAGTTAAACATTAATAAATCGAGATATGAATCTGTTCAGAACATGCAACAATTACAAGAGCAGGTTTATAAAAAAAATAATGAAATTTTTCTATCGAATGAAGAACAAGATTTTTTAAATAAAATATCTTTTGAAAAACTTAAACTTGCTAACCTAGAAAAGTCTCTGTATGAAATTAACTCTTTAATAAAATCAGAAAAAAATTTTTTTGACTATATAGATTCAATGCGTTTATATGTTAAACATCGGAATGAAAGAATTCCAGTAAATAGAGAAACTTTGGATAATTCTTTTTCTATACAAGAAAGCCTAAAAGCTAGGAAAAGTATTTTAGTTGGAGATATTGAACGACAGCGGAAAAACGTACGCACACTTGAAAGAAAATTAGCTGAATATAAAATGAAAAAGAATTTTCAGTTATTTAAAACAGATGATATTGAAAAAGAAATAGAGATAAAAATTGCACAAACGAATTTTAATATTGATCAAGAAATTTTGGCAAATCTTGTAAAAAAGACAAATGATGAATTAAAGAGTGAAAAAAACAATATAAAAACACAAGTAAAAACTGACAATGATTTTATACAACAAATTTATGAATATGTTATTAAATATTCTGAAGCTTTGAAAATAGATAAAAGTATAATCTACAAAGAGGATTTTATTTTTACTTCAGACTTAAAATTATATTCAGGAGCAATTTTACAAAAGCTTGTATTTGCTTTTAAATTAGCTTTTCTTAAAGTAATTGAAAATGATATGGGGACAAAACTGTTTATGGTACTTGATTCTCCAAGAGGAAAGGAACTTGATAATGAAAACATTGAATTGATTATGAATCTTGTAAAAACAGAATTAGATACTAACCAAGTTTTTATAGCAAGTATTTATGATTTGGAATGTGAAAAAAGAATAGAGATAAAAAATCAAGCAATAGAAAATAGAAATGAATAACAATTTACAAATTATTTATACTGTCAATTGTCGAATATATAACTGAGAGCAAGGTCAAGGAGATGTAAGAGAGATGGAACACAATGATTTGATAACATATACAAAAACAAACGATATATTCGCTGATGCAAAGCAGATTGTTCAAACCGCAAGAAAACGAGCATATAAAGCGGCAGATACATCTTTAGTGATGCAAAATTGGCTTTTGGGCAAACGAATTACCGAAGAAGTTCTTGACGGCGAAGACAGAGCAAAATATGGTGCAGCCATCATTAAGAACCTTTCCGCACAGCTCACAGCTGAATTCGGCAAAGGATTTACACCCAACAACCTGTATTACTGCAAGCAGTTTTACGAAACATTCCAAGAGATTTTCCACACGCCGTGTGGAGAATCTATGATAACACAATTAAGTTGGTCTCATTTTAGAACATTACTTCAAGTAGATGACTCAAAGGCTCGTGATTGGTATATGAACGAATGTGTACATCAATCTTGGGCGGTTAAAACACTTCAGCGAAATATTTCTACACAATATTACTATCGATTGCTTTCATCTGATAATAAGGATATAGTTAAAAATGAGATGCAGGCGAAAACCATAGATTTTCAGAATGATAAACTTGAATTTATAAAAAATCCTGTAATTGCAGAATTTTTAGGATTGACACCGAATTCTGATTACTCAGAAACGAAACTTGAAGGAGCAATCATAACTAATTTACAAAAATTTTTAATGGAACTCGGTAAAGGGTACGCTTTTGTTGCTCGCCAACAACATATCCTCACAGAAAAGAAAGATTATTATATTGATCTTGTTTTTTATAATTATATTCTGAAATGTTTCGTTTTGATAGATCTTAAGATCGGCTCAGTGACACATCAAGATGTAGGTCAGATGGATATGTATGTGCGAATGTACGATGAATTAAAGAAATCAGAAGATGATAATCCAACAATTGGTATAATATTATGTTCTGATACTGACGAAGATATAGCTCGTTATTCTATACTGAAAGGAAACGAACAACTTTTTGCCACTAAGTATAAAACTTATCTTCCTACACAAGAAGAGTTACGTCGTGAAATTGAAAAACAAAAAGAATTATTTTGGCTGCAACATAATTAAGAGAATAGAATAAATAAATTACGAGTAAAACTAAACCCCACAAGGAGTCCTTATGACTAAAATCTACTGTTACGACCGATGCACGACTTGCAAAAGAGCTTTATCATGGCTTGACGCAAACGGTATCAATTATGAGAAAATCGACATAAAAACAATGCACCCCGACGAAGCAATGCTGCGGTCACTGCACAAGCAATCCGGGCTGCCGCTGAAGAAATTCTTCAACACGAGCGGCATCCTGTATCGGGAGATGGAACTGTCCAAGAAACTGCCGGATATGAGCGAAGACGAGCAGTTTAAGCTGCTTGCAGGCGACGGGATGATGGTTAAGCGGCCGATACTGATAACGGACAATGATGTGCTGGTAGGATTCAAAGAGGAAGAATGGAGCAAGGCGGTAAATGTATGAATGACAAACCGGATTACAACCTTGACAGATTCAAAACCGCTCAGGAGCGTGATTATCAGACTGCATTAAAAGAGATTAAGAACGGGTGCAAGGTCAGTCATTGGATGTGGTATATATTCCCGCAGATGAAGCAACTCGGGATAAGTCCGACTGCTCAATACTATGGTATAGTCAGTCTTGACGAAGCAAAGGCATATATCGCTGATGATGAGCTGAGGCAGCATCTGATCGAGATCTCCGAAGCACTGCTTGCACTTGACTCTGACAATGCCGCTCAAATAATGGGCTATCCCGATGATATGAAACTCAAGTCTTGTATGACACTGTTTATGCTTGCCGCTCCTGACATTGACACATTCGGCAAAGTCCTGGATAAATTCTATGGCGGAGAAAAAGACGAACATACAGTAAGAATAGTGAATAACCAAAACAGGCAATGATCATAATCGTAAGTCACACGACTGACGGTGCTGAGAGGCAGTACTCGAAGAAAGTAAAGGAGAAAAATAATATTGCCTGAGTAAAATTCCCTTGCCAAAACGGAATAATTGTCATATAATCTAATATCATTTCATAATGGAGGATACGGGATTATGAAACTAAAAGGCATAATCATTGCGGCGATCAGCATTATCGTCATTATCGCTGCGGTAATATTTTGGACACAGGGATTCCAGAACTCTGCCATCAGCAGAGAAGAAGTAGTTAATCAGTCGCTTGAACAGATCTCAACCGAGCAGACGCTGCTTTTTGACACTTTGGAAGAAATCGGACAATCCGTTCAGCACGGCAGTGAACAGGAAGTCGCATTCCAGACAGCCATTGCTCAGATGCGAGCCGGCAGCACTACACAGCAAAAGGATAACAACATTCACATGGCTATACAGGCTGTTCGTGAAGCGTACCCGACATTCCAGTCAACCGCATTGTATAAAGACTTAAATGACGCAATCAAGCGATACAACGAGAATGTCGCTGCCGCAAGGAAAGCATATTCTCAGGCGACAAAAGATTATCGTCTGTACTGCCGCAGATTTCCCAATCGGAGCATTCTGAGTATGCTCGGATATGAAGTCATCGAATACGAATCATTGTATGACGGCAGTTCCGTAAAATTGGAAACCAAATCAGGCAAGCCGACACTTTTTAAATAATATTTTGTTGTTTAACCAAAAGGATATATAATTTGAGTAAAGTATTATTCAGCGGCGGAAACTGGGATTTCACACTGCGGGAAGCAATAGCCGTTCCGACAATAATCGGCGTTCTTCTTATTATCGGTTTTGTTATCTCCAACAAGATTGACAACGGCATTCAAGAGAGGAACTTCATCTACCACAGTGCACCTCATGTCGAAACTGTCGATGACTTCAAAGACCGTGTTGCCACGGACAAGCGTAATATCTTCGCATCGGGTCATCTTTCGACGGTATATCCGGTCAGGTTCAGTGATATATATACAAGGCTGCTTACCTCCCCTGCGATATACGATTTGCCGGAAGGAGAATATCTTTACGCCGAAATAGAGCGTGAACATTACACAAAGCATACAAGAACTGTCAGAGACAGCAACGGCAAAAGTCGCAAAGAAACATATTATTCATGGGATCACAGAGAAACGAAAAGCAGACAATCGGAATATGTTTTTTTCTGCAATGTTTTATTGCCGACATCGAAATTTGATTTCAAAATGAGCAAAGAAAATCTCGGAAGGGTTACACACGGTGACGACAGATGGAACTTCGCTGCGTATAATACCGATTATGACGGTATAATATTTACAATGATAAGTGACGGCACTATTTCCGACAATACCCCGTTTTATATCGGCTATGACAACATCGATGATCTTGAAAAACGTCTGACAACAAGTCATGCTGTCGGCATATTTTGGATTTTTTGGTCACTGCTGATTATCGCCGCTGCCATTATTTTCATTGTTATCGACAACAGATGGCTGGAATGAAATTTTCGCTTGCCGATTAGACATTTTTTTATTATATTATCTGTAATTATTATTTCTTTTATAGGAGCTATCATGAAAACAAGTTCAAAAATTATGACGGTACTGTCAGGCATGTTCCTTATTGCTTTGGGAGTGATATGTATGTGCAGTCCGGTTGAGACACTGCTGTCACTGTCGTGGCTGCTGGGCATTATGCTTATAGGAGCCGGATTATCCACAGTCGGATTTTGGATCAAGGCTCATCGCTTCCTGCCTTCCGCAGGCACAGTGCTGATGTCAGGCATGCTGGAGATATTGCTCGGATGTCTTGTTGCGGTCAATATATTTGAGACTGCTAATTCTCTGACATTCCTTTTCGCATTCTTTGCATTGATGGGCGGCATCAATATCGCTGTTCATTCATTTGACTTTAAGAAATTCGGCTTCGGCGGCTGGTGGTGCATCTTTGCTATCGGTATCTTGGCTGCTGTACTCGGAGTGCTGTGCTTTGTTAAGCCGATTGCCGCTGCCCGGGCAATCTCGATTATCCTCGGAGTCTCTGTCATCCTCGATGGAGTGGCACAGATCACGGTTGTATTTGGCATAAGCAGGTTTGAACGCAAAGTCAGCGACACGATCAATGATGTCAAAGACGCTATCGCTGATAAACTTAGCGGCAGATAAACCGTATTTGACCAAAAACAACCGCTTTTCCAAAGAAAAGCGGTTGTTTTTTTACGGAGATTGAAAAATGTAATTCCCATGCTTGACACGGTAATGATATTGCGATATAATTATAACAATCAAGATACGGAGCGTCAACATGAGCGATAATATAATAATCCCGGATGATGATAATGAGATGCTGGAGCAGGCTCAAAATGAGGTGCGAGCCAGATTCAATGCGGCTAATGATAAATGCGGCGATATAATCGAAGCGTATATCACAGGTGGGTATGTGCAAAACTTGGCTAAGATGCTGATATATGTCGGCACTGATCGTGCTAAAGCCATTCTGTCTAAAATGAGTGAGCCGGATAAAGAGCGGCTGGAGTCAGCATACAAATCTCTGTCGGATAAAAAAGTCACTGACCCGGATGTGATCAGTTCGGTTGGCAGAGAACTTAAAGAAGCGGGATTCTATGGCAAGGCTGCCGCCAACGCTGTAACTGAGGGACTAAACTATGAGCAGGAAAGAGCCGTAAGCGGGATGCTGCCGCAGTTATTTGAGATCAACCCCCTGCTGACTATGAATATCGAAGCACAGATTTATTCATTCGATATGATCCTTGATATGTCTGACCGCGACATTCAGAAACTGCTGCGAGAGATAGACTCCTTGGAGTGTGCAAAAGCACTAAAAGGTGGGTCTGCCGATGTGCAAAATAAGATATTCCGCAATATGAGCGTGCGTGCCGCAGCTATCCTAAAAGAAGATATAGAATATATGGGGCCTGTCCGAAAATCCGATATACTTGAAGCACAGCATCATATCGTTGAGATAATTAAGCGGTTCATATCATCAGGCGAAATTGTGCTGAAAAGAGAAGAAGTCGAGTAAAGCATTATATTTACGGAGACAATCTATGAAACAAGACATATATCTATACCGTGATTGCAGGGCATCAGACTTTATCTGCACTGATACGGCAAAAGAGGTTATACCTGTCAGGCTGCGGACTCCTTATATAAAGGCATCTTCCTGGTATCGTAACGGCAAGTGGGAAGATCTCCCGCCTGAGATAGAGCAGCAAATGCCGGACAAAATGAACAATCCGGCGGTGAATATAGACGATGATGATAAGTACGCATACTGTGAGTTTGTCGAGAATATGCTGAATCCGAAGAGACCTGACTTTACAGACAAGTGGACAAATGATTGGAGCAAAGCTGCCGATATAGAGGATTACACTGCGGATGAGATGAGCCGTTTCTTGGATTACCGCATTCTCAGGCAGCGTTACAGTTACAATGAAAAAAACAAGTTTGACAGCCGCGGCATCATCAAAGATGTATATATGGCTCATATCAGTGTCGATGATGAAGCTCTTACGCTTTCTATGACGATCCGGCTTTTCGACAGAACTCATGATAATGCAATAGAAGCTCCCGCTCCGGATGATTATATGCCGCTGTCGATACCATATTGGGAAAGCCACAGGATAGTATTCGATATAAAAAACGGCATTGTCAAAACTTATGATGAGAACAACTGTCCGCAGTATCAAAATCACAGTTACTGTTATGAAGATGATCCTGACATTAAACAACTGACATTGTTTGAGTTACACGGTCATCATACAGAAATTCTGGAAGCTACCGAAGAATACATGCCGATTGCCGTTGATACGGCATATAAGCCCCTGCTAAGCCTCGCCGAGAAATTCACCGGATTATCTATGCAGCGGTATATCGACAATCCGCCAAATGTGAGTAAAATACTTATGATGTATTATATGACTCTTATCCCGTTTGAGCCGCTTTTGGTGCCTGTGCTTTACAGCAATGATATGCAGGAGCGGAAATTAAAGTTCAAATATAATCGGCATGACAGCCTCGTGCTAAAGAAATTTTTTGCCAAAGCACATATTAAAGACTATCCGTTTCTGCGGAAAAGCTACAACAATCGTCCTCAAGCCCTGCTTACATATATGCGTATGGCAGAAAGCGGCATCAAAGACATTAACCTGTTTAACCGCGTGCTTGGCAGCAAAGATAATTGTAAAAGCATAGACAGCGGAAACCTTCATGATCTTGTGTTTTTTATGCGGTATGCTGTCGGCAAGCGGGGACAGCTGCCTGCTCTTAACCTTCTTCTCCGCAAGGATCATTATTCTATGCGGGATGCGATGAATATGTTCCACAGATGTTTCCGCAAAGTCCCAGAAACACTCCGCAGGGATATACTCAAAGACGGATTTACAGAATTTAACCACGATGCCTTGTCCGAGATCTCATACAAATGTCAGCACAAGAACCGCAAGTTCAAATGGACCGGACTGCAAAAGTTATTGGAGGACAAGATAGACGGATATGAGTTCCGCCTGCCTAAAGACTCAAACCAGCTGTGTGAGATCGGGGCTGCCCTGCACAATTGTGTAGCATCCTACTCCGATAAAGTGATAAAACAGGAATGTATTATCGTCTATGCGGTCAGGAAGGGCAAATACGAGCTCTGCATCGAAGTCGTCGGCAAAGAAGTGCGTCAGGAACTGACTAACCGCAATGCCAAGCCTGACAAAGAACAGCAGGATGCACTGGATAAGTGGCACGAAAGACATCATTTGGTGAGATAAAAAAAACCGCTTTTCGTTAAGAAAAGCGATTTTTTTCATAATTCTTAATTATGAATTATGAATTATTCTGTCGGTCTCTTCTTCAGCGACTTGCTCTCGGCGATCGCCTGTCCCTCACCGACCTGCTGTTCCATCATTGCACGCACTTTGAGCGGCAGACCAAACAGAGTTATGAAGCCCTGTGCATCTTTGTGATTATACAACTCACCGGTTGTGAATGACGCAATCGACTCATTGTAGAGACTATACTTAGAGTAACTGCCTGCACCGCGGATAGAGCCTTTGTAGAGTTTAAGCTTAACCCAGCCTGTGCAAGTCTCCTGAGTCTTATCCACGAATGCCATGCACGCATCCATAAGTGTTGTGAACCACTTGCCGTCATAGATAAGCTCACTCATTCGCAGAGATACCTGCTGCTTGTAGTGATATGTATCGCGGTCAAGGCAGAGATGATCTACCATCTCATGTGCAGCATAGAGAATAGTTCCTCCCGGAGTCTCATATACGCCGCGTGACTTCATACCTACACAGCGGTTCTCACAAATATCTACAAGACCTACACCATTTCTGCCGCCGATTTTATTCAGCTCCAGCATAATATCAAGTGCTTTCATCTTCTTATCATTAACTGCGACAGGGATACCCTTCTCGAAGTCAATCTTCACATATTCGCCTGACTCAGGAGCTTCCTCAGGAACTGTCGTCAACTGGAGCATGTGCTTCCAGTTAGGCTCATTCTCTGTCTTCTCCAGCTCAAGACCTTCGTGAGACAAGTGCCAGATATTCTCATCACGAGAGTATGACTGATCCTTCTTCATCGGCACTTCGATATGTCTGTCTTCCAGATATTTAATCTCGGCTTCGCGGCTGTCCATATTCCACTTGTCATCTCGCCATGCAGCGATAACTCGCAGATCAGGAGCGAATGCCTTAATAGCCAGCTCAAATCGAATCTGGTCGTTGCCTTTACCGGTAGCACCGTGACATATTGCAACAGCACCTTCCTGTCTTGCGTATTCTACCAATATCTTACCGATAAGCGGTCGGGCAGTCGATGTGCCGAGCAGATACTTGTCCTCATAAATGCAATTAGCCTTAACAGCAGGCCATATATATTCTGTAATGTATTCTTCACGGGCATCTACAATGTAGCAGGCACTTGCTCCTGTCTTCAATGCTCGTTCCTTAATGACAGGCCAATTGTCGCCCTGTCCTACATCGATACATACCGCGATTACATCGTAATCATAATTTTCCTTCAGCCACGGAATGATAACCGTCGTATCAAGTCCGCCCGAATAAGCCAAAATGACTTTATCCTTTGCCATATTTATCCTCCGAAAATGTTAGAATTTTCATAAAATTATCTGCAGATTAGTTAAGTTTATAACCGCCTTCACCGAACATTATATTGTTGGGACAAATGCATAGCTCTTTTCCCCTCCCAGTTAATCTATGCAACCCGACTGCCGACTTTGGCGAAAGACTCCGAGCAATCGGAGTCTTTTTATTTTGCAGACTAAGTTGTTATAACATATTTTGACTGATTATTCAATGAGAATGTTAAAAAATATTTTTTTGAAGAAATTCTTCTTGCATTCTTGAGAAATTTCTGTTATATTAAGATTAGTAAGGAAAGTAAGGAGCTGTTTATGGAACTTGCAAAATTAACATCAAAAGGTCAGATTACAATTCCATTGATGATAAGAAATCTGCTTAAACTGAAAACAGGCGATAAAATTTTTTTCGTTGAAAATAGCGGTAAAGTCTATATTACAAATGCTTCAAATATTACTTTATCGAATGTTCAAAATCAGTTTCACTATCTGCTCTGACAAAGCTTCCCGTAATAGAGTGCAGATTTAATACTCTTAAACAGGAAATAGATAGAATAATTACTGATATTTCGTAAATAATGAAAGGTCGTGATAATATGTTCACACCGGAAGTGATAGAACAGCTTCAGTACTATGTATACCGCCTGATTGACCCACGCACAGGACAAACCTTCTATGTCGGTAAAGGCAAAGGAAATCGAATCTATGCTCATATAAATGATGCCCTGAAGAGCTTTGACGGACAATCATACGAAAGCAATGATGAAGATGAGATCTCAGAGAAGATAAAGCAGATACGAGAGATAAAAGCAGCAGGTCTCGAAGTTATCCATGTTATACAAAGGTATGGACTGACCGAGAAGGAAGCATTTGAGGTCGAGGCAGCTCATATTGACTGCTATCCGGGACTGACAAATATTCAGGGTGGTTATTCATCAGACCGTGGAGTCAACAGTGCAGAAGTACTTCAAAGAGTATTATCATGTGAAGAATTTAAAGATCAGCCTGACTTAAAATACTGTATTATCAAGATAAATGATCATGTTCTTAACGAACGTGGAAGTGTTTACGAAACCGTCAGAAAGCATTGGAAGGTCAATCTCTCAAGAGTAAAAAAGATACCTTATGTTTTAGCCTGCCATAATGGAATAGTTGCTGAAGTATATGAAATCGAAAAATGGTATCGCTCAGATGAAATGCCGAAGCGATGCGAGTTTATCGGCAAAGTCGCAGATGATGGTATAAGACAGCTTTTCATCAATAAAAGACTTCCTAAGAGGTATTGTAAAAAAGGTATGGCGTCACCGGTGCTCTACCATGATTGAGGTAAGCGAATAGATAAGATGCACTTCTTGTTTCAAGGAGTAGAGAAATAGTAAAACCAAAATGCTCCCTGTAACCCAAACTACAGGGAGCAGAGATACATATTTGTTAACTGAAAAATATTTCGGAAAATTACGTTTTTCTCTTGACAAATACAATGGAATATGCTATACTATGTATAGAAAAGAATAGCGCATAGGCGCTTTAAAAAACGGTGATATAAAAAACCGCTTAAAATTGCGGAAAAACGAATGTCATCAATTTTGTTATTCCAAAAAGGAGTTAAAAAATATGCGGCAAGGTATTCTTAAATAAAACTATAATCAAATAGTGGGAACAAAAAACTTTGGGATGTCCTTTGGAACAAGGGCTTAGTTTTTTGTACCAAATTTAAGAATACTTTTGCCTTATTTATATTGACAT
>JAFYAI010000008.1 GCA_017540815.1 Spirochaetales bacterium | reverse complement strand
GACAGATACGGAGAAGGACATTGTTTACAACGGGCCGGCTGAGAAGAAGCATATTTTCTATAAGGCGAAGAAGTCCAACGAGGCCGGTGAGCTTGATTTTACATATTATAATGCTACATACACTGTCGAGAATGCTCTGGCCAAGGTCAAAGACGAGAAAGGCATGAAGCGTGTTGAGAAATTTCTTAAAGAAGATATATGCCCTGACTGTCACGGAACGAGGCTGTCTGAGGCGGCTCGTGCTCCGAAATTGTGCGGCATTACTCTTGATGAAGCCTGTCGAATGACACTAACCGAGAGTGTTGAATGGGTTCGCAATGTTCCAGATAATCTGCCGCAGCAGATGCGTCCGATGGCTAAGAGTATTTGCGAGTCATATCTTGGCACGGCTAAGCGGCTGCTTGATCTGGGATTGGGGTATCTGACTCTTGACAGAGCGTCGTCTACATTGTCAACAGGTGAGCGTCAGAGAATGCAGCTGGCAAGAGCGGTTCGCAATCGGACGACAGGTGTGCTGTATGTGCTTGATGAGCCTTCCATCGGACTGCATCCGTCGAATATCGTTGGCTTAACAGGTGTAATGCACGATCTTATCGCTGACGGCAATTCTGTGTTGCGTGTCGATCATGATACTCAGATACTGCGAGCTGCCGATTGGCTTATCGAAATGGGGCCGGCTGCCGGAGCAAACGGCGGTCATATTATTGCAGAGGGAACGATTGAAGAGATTTGTAAGAATGAACGCTCTCAGATTGGGCCGTTTCTCAAGGATTGCCATATATGTGGCAATGACAATGGTGATGAGACTTCGCAAAACTCATATCTTGGTGATTGTATATCAATGCAGACTTCGCAGATACACACTGTCAAACCGCTGAATGTATCCATTCCAAAGGGCAAGCTGACAGTCGTAACCGGTGTGTCGGGCAGCGGCAAGACAACACTGATATTGGAGAGCCTTGTGCCGGCTCTTGAGTCGCTTATCGCTCATACACAGTTGCCTGAACATGTGAAGAATATTACGGCTAGCGGCATTGAACATGTCAAACTCATCGATGCGACACCGATAGGCATTAATGTTCGCTCAACCGTTGCAACCTATGCCGGAGTGCATGACGAATTGCGTAAGATATATGCCCGTACCGGTGAAGCCAAGCGTCTCGGCTGCACAGCAGGGGATTTTTCGTATAATACCGGCAATCTGCGATGTCCTGTCTGCGACGGAACGGGTCAAATCAGCCTTGATGTGCAGTTTTTGCCGGATGTGGATATTCCATGTCCGGAATGTCACGGCTCACGATATGCCAAGCAGGCACATTCCATTGTATATACTAACGGCAGCGGTGAAAGCAAGTCACTGCCTGAACTGATGGACAGTGACATTAACACGGCGTTGACATTCTGCCGCGGAATGAAATCTGTCCTGCCCAAACTGCAAACTCTGCAGGATCTGGGGCTCGGCTATCTGACGCTCGGTGAAGAAACTCCCGGACTGTCGGGCGGTGAGGCTCAGCGGCTTAAACTCGCTTCCGAAATGGGGCGGCAGCAGCACGACTCGGTATTTGTCTTCGATGAGCCGACAATCGGGCTGCATCCGCTGGATGTGCAAACTCTGCTTAAAGTATTTGGAACGCTGTTGTCTCACGGAGCGACTGTCATTGTAATCGAGCATGATCTTGATGTAATCCGTGCCGCTGATTATATTATCGATATGGGACCCGGCGGCGGCTGTGACGGCGGCACGATTGTAGCGGTCGGCACTCCGAATGAGATAGCCTGCAATGAGGCAAGCATTACAGGGCGGTACATATAACATTTCTGATTTGAACATTCTATCTTGACAGAATGTCAGAATTGATGTATAATAAGCAATCATTACAAAAAGAGGTTAGGATAATGCCAAAGTATTCGCCGGAGCGGACTAAAGCTCGGCATGAAGAGATAATCGATGCATGTGAAGTGTTGTATCAGACGATGAGTTTCAACGAGATAACGCTGAAGGACATTGGTGCGAAGACGACATTTACACGAACTTCGATATATAATTACTTTCATACGAAAGAGGAGATTTTCCTTGCTCTCTTGCAGCGTGAGCATCAGAAGTGGATAGTCGATCTGAATGTTATTGCCGAGGCGAATGACGATTTGTCGGTGCAGACATTTGCCGACAGGCTTGCACATTCTCTGGAGAGCAGAGTGCAGATGCTCAAACTGATGAGTATGAACCTCTACGCAATCGAAGACAACAGCCGCACTGAAAATCTTATTTCATTCAAGCAGACCTATGGCGAATCTATCGATGCACTTAAACGCTGCGTCCGCAAATACTGCCCCGATATGAGTGAAGACAGGATTGATACATTCCGATATGAGTTTCTTCCTTATACCTATGGCTTGTACCCGTACACATTCCCGTCTGACAAGCAGCGTGAGGCGATGACCGCCGCGGGCATTGTCGTCAAGAATCGCTCTATCTATGACATGGCTTATCCGTGCATTGTGAAGTTGCTAAAAAATTGCTGATTTATTTATTTTTTATCCTTTAAATTTGTAAAAGTTGGAAAAACGGACAAATTTGCTCAAAAATATGTTGGAAAAACGGACAAAATGTGCTAAAATAATATTGGAAAAACGGACAAGATTTTTGAGCGGACTGCATTAAACTTATACTTAAAAAAAGATTTCTGCTGCCGTAGGCGGCGGAAATCTTTTTTTTTCAACCTATCCTGTTTTTTCTATATTTTTTCTTAAAAATTTTTCTTGACAATCATTTTTTTTTTTTTATTATAATTCGTCGAAATTCTTGCTTTTGTAGAGCATACAAGGACGGATAAAATGTGTAAAAAAGACAATGATGTAAAATATTTCTCTGCGGCGGAGAAAGACTCCTTTGCGGAGTTTACGATAAAGCATAGGTTCCCTAAAATTTTTAGTGATTATTGTTCCGGCAGTTATGAGGATTTTACCCAAAAGACTTTGATTGACGCTCTGCATTTGGAAATGGATGAAAGCAAGGAAAAAAGCTTGAGTGAAAATATAAAATCATTGTCTGATAAAATTAACCGGACTAAGGTTCAGCTTGCTGCAGCAATAACCAATGATGAAAATAAACAAAATTTGCAAGTGGCGAAAGATTTTATCAACGCATTTGCAACAAAAGAAAAAAAGCATCTGATAAAAGCTGATAAAAGAGAAGAATTAAATTCATTACTTGATTTGACTTTGCAGGAAATATTTGAGTATGCACCATTCTTTGAAGCAGAGATTATATTCTATCATGCCATTCTTGCGGAGAAAGGATATTTTGATAAGAAAACAGAACATAACAGTTTGGAAAAATATGATTTCTTTGGCAGTGAAAAGAAAAACAGCGTGCTTAACAGCAAAGATAAATTTATTCGCAATCTTGATGAAATGGTTAGCAAAGAGTCTTTGCCTCTGCTTGATGAGAAAGAGTTTATCAAAGCTATGCATTATTCGCTGTCTGCCAACACAAGTGATCTGAGTCAGTTGAACTCGAAAGAAAGATTTGACTATACGGCAGATGATATTCGTATTCTGCGTGATGATTCGCTGATATTATATGAATATCTAACGGAGAAACAGGAGAAAAAAGAATGTTTTAAGCGGTTTGACATCATTTGTGATAATGCCGGCAAAGAATTGTTCTCTGATGTCTATCTTGCATGTTATTTTCTCTCCAATCATCTTACGGAGAAAGTCGTATTTCATCTGAAACCGTATCCGTTCTTTGTATCTGATGCAACGAAGGAAGATTTTGGTTATCTTGTCAGTGAGATTCAGAAAGCAGGGAAAGGAAACGGCTCTCAGTTATTCTGTGACTATATTAAGGATGGTAAAATCGAGATAACATCAGATGATTTTTGGGCAAGACCGCTGTGTTTTAAGAATTATAAAGGATGTAAGGATTATAATCTGACAGAAAGTGATTTGATTGTCGTAAAAGGCGATCTGAATTATCGCCGTCTTGTTGAAGATGCTGATTGGCCATATACCGATTCTTTTCAGAAACGAACATCTAATGTATTTGGCAATGCACCGATTATTGCTCCGAGAGTCCTCAAATCTGATGTGCTTGTTGGTATTGATGAATCATCATATTATTTCGCTAAAAGTACAGATAAGCTCAATGCTCAGCCGGATCAGAGGTTCAAAGGAAACGGCAAATGGGCTGTGATACATTTCAGACATAAAGATTATAATGAATACAAAACGAAATATGAAAAACGCAAACAAACACAATCCGACAGCAATAATCAAAATAAAAAAGGATTATCATCTGCAAAATGTGAATCAGAAAATAAGATGCTGCACATCCTTAAGTTTTTTATAGATAATTATAAAGCCTTATTATTGATTTCTATTATTTGTTTAACATTATATATTCCTTTTATGATATGTAATGATGGTGGAATATGCTATTCCCCTAAGATTGATTTTGTTTTGCTGATAACAGGATACGGTTTTTTGCTGTCCGGGAGTATTCTTATACCTGAGTTCTTGATGAAAAATAAAATTAAAGAAGCGATGGCAGAGGAGAAACAAAAGAATGCAGATGAGATTACTCAAATGGTGTATGACAGATTCTCAGGGAAGATGGATGAATTAGCTGGTGAAAGATATAAATTAGACGGTGACTTGTCTCGTATGATTGCGTTTATATTGAAGAAAGAAAATCCGATATGGGCGATGGGCTGGAGTTTGCACGCATTAAAGACTTATATTGACAGTGCTGTGAATAATCCACGAAAAGAGATGGCTGGTTTTGCCGATGTGCTGCTGAATTCTATTATTAAGCCTGTGGTTAATGGTGTTGTATATATATGGGGAGCTCAGCGAGGGCAGTATCTCAAACAAATTCAGTGTATGTTTCCCGAATATGACATAACCGATGATACGGTGTCAAGAACAGCTTGTATGATACATCAGGAAGCGGACGATAGACATGAGTCTAATCCTTTGCGGGCGGCATTAAGTATGATTAAAGATGCGATAGATGTGGAGTATTCGTTGAAATACAACACGAAATCATTGGATAAAGAATCGGATTTTTATCAGAAATGCCTTGAGGTTTCACTGTATCTTGGCGGATTTATTCGATTCATCGTGTATGTGCTGTGCTGCTTTGATATTTCTAATAAAACACATGATAAACCGAATTATCGCTTTTTTAGACAGCCCAAAGACTTTATCTCAGAACTTTTTAAATTGTCGAGAAATGACAATACTGAAAGATATAGAAAAGATGTAGAGACAACAGTCTATCATATCTGTCATAATGTATTTAATCTTCCAAGACCTGTGGAAGTAACTAACGATCTGTGTATTAATCAGCTAAAAAGAATATACAACAAAGAAGATGAGAATAATCAGATGTACTTCTTTGTCGGAGAAGATTACTGTGTGCCGATGGTAGAGTAAGGTTTGAATTATAAAATAAATTTATTTCTTCATCGATGAAGAATATTACAGACCGCTGGCGGAGTAGGAGTATAATGATTAAGATCTCTAAAGACGGCAAGATTGAGAAGAGATAGAGTGTGGAAAAATTACATTTTTAATTGAAAGAATAAATAGGAGTAGTTATATGAAGAAAACTAATTTTGTATTATTGTTTATATTTGCAGCGATGTGTCTGTTTGCACAGAATGTAGATAAGCCTGTGCTTGTTATTACACCTGTGGATTTGTATGATATGGACGAGAAAAGCGGTGAGTTGCTTTTCAGAAGAATGCAGTCCGAATTTGCAAATATGGTTAAATTCAAAGTAGTAGATAGAGGCAGTTTTGAAAAACTCCGCAAGGAGCAGGAGTTTCAGGGGTCTGACTGGTCTAATCCTGATAAGATCGCGGAAATGAAAAAGGCATTTAATGCAAAGTATATTGTTACTTCGACTGTTGAATCCTATGGTGATGATATATATATAACTGTGAATATTATAGATGTAAATACTACACAGATCGTAGCATCAGAAAATCTTAGTGTCAAAAGTATAAAGGAACTAATGGATGGAAAACTAAAAAAAATGATTGAGAATGTTACAAAGAAAGTGTCCGTTGAAGGTGTATATACTATTGGCGAGCGTTCACCATCAGGAGGAATAGTTTTTTATTACTCAAGAGAAGGATTTAATGTATATGATGCGGAAGGAAATGTAGTCGTGGCACATTATATGGAATGCTCTGATGTTTTATCAAAATCAATATCTTGGTGTTCCAGAAAAGAATCTGCATCGTGCTGCGAGCCTAAAACAGAAACCGGATTTGGGTATGGTAAAGCAAATACTATGAAAATACTTACAACAAATCATGCTGGAGGTGCTTTGTCAGAAACAAATTGTGCAGCTCTTCTTTGCAGCAAATATTCAACTATTAATACAAAGACAGGCGATTGGTGGCTGCCAAGCAAAGATGAGCTAAATCTGATATATACTAATCTTAAATGCAAAGGATATATATCGGATAGCAGTTATTTCTGGTCGTCGTCGTCCTACAGTAATAGTACTGCGTGGTATCAGAGTTTCTACAGCGGCGATCAGAACTACGACTACAAGCATGGTCGAGGTAGCGTTCGTGCCGTGCGGGCTTTTTAACTATTTAACTATTTAACTATTTTAGTTGGAAGAGAGTATGAGTGTGTAGATATTGCCATATATGAGGCAATTAATTTTGGAGTATTTATGGCTTTGTATTACGATCTGCCGGTGTTTAAAGATACTTATGCATTAATGCTTAAGATTTTTGAATTAACCCAGCATTTCCCGCGAGAGTATAAGTTTACTCTCGGTCAGGATATGAAACGAGATTGTCTGCAGCTTGCAAGGAGTATATATAGAGCGAATAAATGCAAGGACAAGGCTGTGTATTTGGAGCATTTTCTTGACGATTTTGAGCTGCTTAAACTGGAAATGCGATTGTGCAAAGATCTCGGATTGCTGCATCTGAAAGCACAGACTTCATTGGCTGTCCTTATGGACAGTATTGGCAAACAAATAATCGGGTGGCGGAATGCCGCTCGTATATAATAAGTCTCTGATACAGAGATTTATGCCGGAATCCGTCGGGGTAATGCTTGGCGGAGCGAGCAAGGTTTTTGTGTAAAAGCGAATCGGCTGCCGGTACGGAAAGTTGTTCCATATCGGATTATATTTTGCAATGTCACATTCGGCAAAGCAGAAACAGTGTCGGTATATTGCGGTGCGATGTGTAGTCGTTTTCTGGTCGTCGTCGTCCAACAATAATAATAATGCGTGGAATCAGAATTTCAACAGCGGCAATCAGAACAACAACAACAAGAATAATCAAAATAGCGTTCGTGCCGTGCGGGATTTTATACAAAAGCATTTTGCAGGGGACTTGCTTTGCAAGTCCCCTGCGATTAGGTAAAAAAATGAAATATAATGTTTCTTTGGAAGACATTTTTGAGGCGTATTATGACTGTCGCAGGCATAAAAGGAATAAGCTTGGTGCGATGAGATTTGAGGTTGATCTGGAGAGCAACCTTATTCGGTTGTGGCATGATTTGCGAGACGGCACATATCGGATTAGTCCTTCGACGGTGTTTATCGTCGATAAGCCCGTTAAACGAGAGATTTTTGCGGCGGATTTCCGAGACCGCATTGTGCATCACTTGTTGTTGATGTATATCAATCCGTTGTTTGAGCGGCATTTTATATATGACAGTTATTCCTGCCGAGTCGGGAAAGGGACGCATTTTGCCGTGAAGCGTGTGTCTCATTTTATTCGATCCTGTTCTCGGAATGGGGATAAACCGTGTTGGATATTGAAACTTGATATTTCAGGCTTTTTTATGAGCATTGGCAAACGGATATTGTTTGACAAACTTATGAGTTTTATTGATGATTTTTATCAAAATGAAAATATCGAGTTTGTCAAATATCTTGTCAGAACGATATTGGTTAATGATCCGACTGCCGGTTGTCTGTATCATTCTCCGAAAGAGAAGTGGGGCAATCTTGCCTTTGGCAAAAGCCTTTTTGATACGGATAAAGCTCACGGGCTGCCGATTGGCAATTATACAAGTCAGGTGTTTGCGAACTTTTATTTGTCGGAGCTTGATCATTTCATTAAGCACGAATTGGGAATAAAATAT
>JAFYAI010000049.1 GCA_017540815.1 Spirochaetales bacterium | reverse complement strand
TATTGCCGTCGTTCGGCACTGTAGGCGGTGTCTGTCCGCCATTGCCGTTTGTTGTCTGCGTTGTGCCGACTGATGTCTGACTGCCGGCAGTTTCACTCGGACAGCCTGACAAACCGAGCAGCAGCACTGAGACCGCTGTTAAAAACCAAATTCTTTTTTTGTTCATGGTATACTCCTTTTTCTATACGCTCTTTTTCCGTTTGCTTCGGAAGACAATCATTTATGTAGTTCTGTCAAGAACTACATAAATGTGGTATACCACATTTCAAAATTTTTGATTTTTTTTGTAATTATGAATTGTGAATTATGAATTGTGCATTGTCAGCACTTGCGTCAGTATCTCCACCACAATCGTGTAGATCTCAGGCGGGATCTCCTGCCCAACGCGGAAACGATCTTTCAATATAAAGAAGTCTTCATTCTCAACTATACGGATGCCGTTCTCCGATGCTTTGGCGATGATTCGCTCGGCAAACTCGCCTTCTCCCATCGCCGATATAACCGGGATGTCGAGTTCTTTCTTTAGATATGTAAGTGCCGCTGCCTGCCTGCGTTTCTTCATTGTTACCCCATTATATCTATATTGGACAGTCCGAGCCGGTTCTCACATTCTGTGCGGAATGCAGTCCAATCCGTAAACACAGCAAAATTCAGCGAACGGGCAATCGAACCAAGCAATGTTCTTAGATGCCGCATTCTCTCAATAAGATGTTCAACGCAGGACGGCTCAGCATCCTCGGTATAAATGTTTATCATCGTGTTAAGCTGCTCATCGATGCGGATAACGAACTTCGCCATAGTGCCGTCAGTCGGCAGCCTAAAGATAAAATAATAATGCCCCCGCTCATCGCTGAATGACAAACAGTTTCGCCGGTTATCTTCCTTATTAATACGGTTTGCATCATTCAGTCCGAGAATGCCGCCAAGCATATTGAGGATGCTGTTACCGGTATCGGCATTCTCACTGCTCCCAAGCAGCGTATCAATGAATGTGTTGGCAATGCCTGTCTTCACATTCTGCCTAAGCACCTCGGTAAATACAGGCTTGCCGCCAACAATCCGTGCTGTCCAAACCTTATCGGGACTAAGCAGCTGTGGCACAGTCACTGTGACACTCTGCCCTGACTGATGATGAGTCAGACGCACAATTGTGCGGTTATTCATCATCCTAAGCACAGCGGTATTGAGCCGAGTCCCCTCACCGAAAGGCAAGACTGTATTATCAGAATGAACTGCACCGGTCGGAATGGTTTTAATATGATTATTGGCATTGACATTCATACTCATCGCAGAATATTATATCAAAAAAAATATCAAAATCAAAGTAATAATTCTGATTTTTATAAAAAACACTTGAAAAAATCATTACATTATGCTAAATTTATGTTGGAAAATATTCTGATTTAATCGGAATCATCATTTTAATCATTGTGGAAGATGGAATATGAACGACACAGAAATGCAAAATATTAAAAGAGAATTGCAGCCAATTCTCGCAGAGTATGCCAATGTCAAGGGAGCGTTAATCCCGATCCTGCAGCATGCACAGGCTAAATTCGGCTATCTGTCCGAAGAAGTAATGGAAGCGATCGCTGACGAACTCAAGATGAGTCCAAGCGATATTTACGGTGTAGCAACATTCTACGCACAGTTCCGCTTTACACCTGTCGGCAAAAATGTCATCAAGATATGTCAGGGAACAGCCTGCCATGTCGGAGGAAGTGAGAGTCTCGCTGCTATGCTGGAACAGAAACTCGGCATTAAGAATGGTGAAACAACCAAAGACGGACTTTTCTCTATTCAGGAAGTTGCCTGCTTAGGATGCTGCTCATTAGCACCTGTCTGCATGATTAATGGCACGACTTATGCTAAACTTACAAGTGATAAGTTATCCAAGATTTTGGATCAGTATATCGAAGCAGATAAAAAGGGGGAAGCTGTATGAGTAACAAGATCGAAATCAAAATCGGAACAGCGACCTGTGGAAATGCTGCCGGTGCACAGAAAACATTAGCCAAGATATTGGAATTAACCAAAGGCAATGATGATATTATCGTTCGAGAGACAGGCTGTATCGGTCTGTGTCACGCAGAGCCGATCGTTGAAGTAAAGATGAACGGTGAGAAGATTCTCTACGGAGATGTCGATGATAAGAAATTCGAGGAGATCTTCGAGTCTCATATCAAAAACGGCAAGCCTGTAGAATCAAATATCAAGAATCGTGCAAAAGCTGATGAAGAATACAAATTCCACAAGCAGACTCGTATCGTTCTGCGAAATGCAGGTGTGATCGACCCGAGAAAGTTAGATGACTATTTGGCAAGAGGTGGTTATGTCGGCATCAAGAATGCTTTAGCAACTACTCCTGAGAATGTCATCCAGACAGTTCTTGACTCAGGTCTGCGTGGACGAGGCGGTGCGGGATTCCCCACAGGACAGAAGTGGAAGTTCGCTGCAGCCAGCAAAAATGAAAAGAAATATGTAATATGTAATGCCGACGAGGGTGACCCGGGAGCATTCATGGATCGATCTGTTTTGGAAAGTGATCCTCACAGCGTCATCGAAGGTATGCTGATATGCGGTTATGCAATCGGTGCTAACGAAGGTTATATCTACTGCCGAGCCGAGTATCCGCTTGCTATCGAAAGACTTAAAGGTGCTATCAAACAGGCAGAGGATGCAGGCTACTTAGGCAATAACATCCTCGGCAGCAATTTCTCATTCAATCTCCACATCAAAGAAGGTGCCGGTGCATTCGTCTGCGGTGAAGAGACAGCTCTTATGGCAAGTATCGAAGGCCGACGCGGAATGCCGAGACTTCGACCGCCTTTCCCGGCAGTCAGTGGTCTGTGGGCAAAGCCTACAAATATCAACAATGTAGAGACACTCGCTTCTGTCAGCTATATCCTCGCTCACGGTGCGGAAGGCTATGCTGCACTCGGTACAGAGGAGTCACGAGGAACGAAAGTATTCTCACTTGCAGGTAAGATCAAGAACGGCGGACTCGTCGAAGTTCAGATGGGTATCACAATCCGTGAAATCTTGGAAGAAATTGGCGGCGGCATCCAGAATGGCAAGACATACAAAGCAGTTCAGATGGGGGGGCCGTCCGGCGGATGTATTCCTACTGAGAAACTTGACACACCAGTCGGTTACAAATCACTGATGGAGACCGGAGCAATCGTTGGTTCCGGAGGTATGGTATTCCTTGACGAGACGACATGTATGGTAGATACTGCTCGATTCTTCCTC
>JAFYAI010000048.1 GCA_017540815.1 Spirochaetales bacterium | reverse complement strand
GGTGATCAGCAATGATACGACGATCTTCCTGCCGGAAAACAATCCGTCAAGAGTATTCTATACTGAAGTCGCGGAGACTTATGATTCCGGGAATATGATGATTGTCGGGATTGATTTTGCAGAAGGGTATGTGTATTCCAAGCAAAATCTCGAATTTATCGATGAACTGTCGAAGAAATTTGAACCGATACAGTATGTGGATTCCGTGACAAGTGTCGTTTCGGTGGATTATCTGATTGGGGATGACGCCGGATTTGAGACGGCTCCGCTTGTCGATGAGATGCCTGAGACAGAGGAAGATGAGCTTGCCATTAAGGAAAAGCTTGAGAGTTGGGAGTTATATAAGGGGACATTCTATTCGGATGACTTTAAGAAGACGATGATCACGATCAATATCAAAGTCGCAGGGAAGGGCAATACCGAATCGATTGATGCGGAGATGGAGACTGTCTACTATGAGGTAAAGAAAGTTCTTGCCGAGTATAAAGACTCCAAGAATGTGTTCCATATCGCCGGAATGCCGTCATTCCTCGTTGTAATGGCGAAGTCGTTAAGACAGGATATGATGCGTCTTATCCCGTTTGTTGTGGTTATCCTGTTGGGAGTGCTGTTCCTATCATTCCGAACGAAGTCAGGTGTGTTTCTGCCGATAACAGTTGTGGGTATCTCGGCGATCTGCACGATCGGACTGATGTCTCTGTTCAAAGTGCCTCTTACGATGGTGGCCGTTGCTATACCTGTTTTGATGGTCGCTGTCGGCAGTGCGTATGCCATCCACATCCTGTCGCATTACTATGATGAGTTTGATGCTCTGCAGGCCGGTCAGAATGAGCCTCTCACCAAAGAGCAGACTACCGAACTGCTGTTCGGCACGCTTAAGCGTGTAGGCGGTGCGGTGCTGCTTGCCGCTCTTACGACGATCGCCGGATTCGGCTCGAATGTGACGAGCAAAGTTTTGCCTCTCAAACAGTTCGGATTGTTTACTGCGATAGGAGTGCTTATCGCTTTTATAGTATCCTGCACATTTGTGCCGGCTATAATGCTCCTGATGAAGAATGGTCTGCGTCATAACCGCAAACTGACCAAGCTGGAGAAAGCTAAGCATGAAGATGAAAGTCCTATTACGAAGTTCCTTCTGAAACTTACTCAGGCATTCGTTCATCATAAGGCATTTACAGTTGCCGGAGCGTTGATTATCTTCGCAGTGGCGGGATTCTTTGCATCGAAACTCATCGTCGGCAATCCTATCGTCAACTACTTCCGAGCAAATACCGAAGTTCGCAAATCCGACAAGTTCATCTGTGACAATTTCGTGGGCA
The DNA here is from genome assembly GCA_017540815.1 of Spirochaetales bacterium. Classification (GTDB taxonomy): domain Bacteria; phylum Spirochaetota; class GWE2-31-10; order GWE2-31-10; family MWDO01; genus RGIG6909. The sequence goes on along the minus strand of JAFYAI010000048.1, from coordinate 29,215 downwards.
GTACATTTCTGGATATAATCGTCAGAGGCGATGAGGAGCACGACCTGACCGATCCTGACATTCTTATCCAGATGGACGAGATGGCTAAGTATATCATCGACAAATATCCCGGCGTGGGCAACTGTCTCTCATATACCGCATTGCTGAAACGAATGAATATGGTTATGAATGCCGATGAAGAGGGCGACTACTATGAGATACCGATCGATCCGGAGAAATATAACTGTGCTGATAAGGAAGAACTTCATCAGCTGATCAAACAGTATCTGCTGTTGTTCTCCGGCAATCTGACGAATTACATCAATGACAGTCTTGAGCCGACCGAAGCGAAGATGACTATGACGATGAAAGACTCGGACTTTAAGCTGGTTGAGCATATTAAGAAAGATATAAAAGAATACAGCGACACTAATATGAAGCCGCTTGGCTACGAAGTCATCCTCACAGGTAATGCCGAACTGCAGATGGTAGCGAGCAATCTTATAATGGAAGGACAGATCTGGAATATATTGACTTCACTTTTGATAGTATTCATCATCTTGTCGGTATATTACAAGTCGGGATTTGCCGGATTGTTCGGCATTATTACACTGGCTATACCGATTTTGCTGAACTTCGCGATTATGGGATTGTTCAAGATACGCCTCGATGCAGGAACGGCACTTGTCGCTTCGCTTGCTGTCGGTATCGGTATCGACTATACGATACATTTCATGAATGCGTATTATTATGAGCGGCATCAGTCTGATGACTTGGACCTCGTGACATCGCGTGCACTGAAAGTCTCGGGCAAGCCGATAGTATTCAATGCGATCGCTGTTGCACTTGGCTTCGTTGTGCTTATGTTCTCCAACTTTATGCCACTGGCTAACTTCGGCGGACTTGTTGCACTGACTATGGTTACTTCGTCATTCTCGGCGATGACACTGCTGCCGGTTATGCTGAATATATTCAAGCCGAAGTTTATGTCGAAAAAGTAAATGAAAAGACTGTCACTCGGATTTGCAAATTCCTACGGAATTTGCGAAAAAAATAAAATAGAGTCGTGATTTACATAGTAAATCACAAATCCGTGTGATAAAAAATTGAATCTTATTTACAGGAGTTGTAAAATGAAAAAAAGAAATTTGGTAATGGTGTTGGTATTCGCAATCGTAATGGGTGTGTTTGCTGATGAGAAAGGTGAGGCGATCTTTGATCTGACTGACAATCTCAAAAGTGCAGATGACAACTACAGCGAAGCGGAGATGATCCTCATCGACAAAAAAGGAAACAGAAAAGTCCGAAAAGTGGTAATGTATTCCAAAGATACGCCGAAAGGCTCTAACAGTTTCGTTGAGTTTCTGGAGCCTGCTGATGTAAAGGGCACGAAGTTCCTCACAATCGGCAACAAGAAAGGCTCTGACGAGCAGCGTCTGTATCTGCCGGCTCTGAAAAAGACTCGTCTGATCAGTGCTTCCGGCAAAGGCGGCAAGTTCATGGGCTCGGATCTGTCGTATTACGATATGGAAGAGCGTAACAGAGAAGACTACACTCATGACTGGATTAAGGAAGAGACTTACAACAAGATGGACTGTGATGTTATCCGTGTCAAGACAGAGCAGGAAGATTGCCCATACTCGTATGTCGATATGTGGGTAAATAAGGCTGACCACTTTATCTATAAACTGGAATGTCACGATAAGAAAGGCGACGCTCTCTGGAAGACTATCGTTATGGCTGAGGTCAAGACGATCGACGGTGTGATTATCCCGACTAAGACTGTCGTAGACAATCAAAAAGACGGCACAAAGACTCTGTTGTCTATGAATAATGTTCGTCTCAACTCCGGCATTAAAGACGAGATCTTCACGGTGCAGAATCTGGAGAAGTAAGATCGGGAATCCCATGTCATTTCGACTGAAACGAGCGTAGCGAGTAAAACGGAGAAATCTATTGAGAAGTAGGTTTCTCCGCTCCTTACGGTCGGTCGAAATGACAAAAAGGAAATGCTTATGAAAAAACATTTTGTTCTAATAATAATGTTATTAACATCATTATTTGTTTATGCAGAAGATGATGATTATCTGAGTCTGTTCGGAGACAGTGGCAGCAGTGAGGAGTCTTCATCGTCAGCCGGCAGTGCTGACAGCGGCTCTTCGTTCGGCGGGTATGACTTTACGGCGATACCTGACTTTAAGTTAAGTCTCTATGGCGATCATAAGGCAGAGTTCCGCATGCCGGTGCTGCCTGACTATTTTGACTTCGACTCGTATATCAAAGCTCCGAAGTTCCGCAACGAAGTCGGCATCGAGGTGAACTACAAGTCTCTGAAACTGGTAAGCGGATTCAAGTTCGATATACTGCTGCGAGAGTCTGCCATCAGTGCAGAGCCGCCTAATCAGTGGCAGGACATTCTCAATGTTATGCCGATGGAGAACTACATCTCGTGGTCTCCGTGGAAGATCAAGTTCAGTGCCGGACTGCAGACATTTTCATGGGGAACGGCTGACGGTATGAATCCGACTGACAATATCAATCCTGTTGATTTACGATTCGGTGCGGATGCGGAGAAGATACCGATCCTGGCGGCAGCATTCAGTATGTATCCTGCGGACTGCTTCTCATTTGATCTGGTCTATGTGCCGTTTGAGCAGGAGAATTATTTCCCGGTTGATTTCAGGGATTATGTGCCGGGGATATTGTTTGCAGATGGTATCGATTACGATTTTGCGACGAATGAATACGGCGTGAAAGGCAGCAGTAATATGAAATTTGGTAGGCTGAATTTCGATCCGTCTACACTGCTTGCCGGTGCTAAGTTTAATTTCCGAGTGCCGCATGTGGATTTCTCATTCAGCTATCTGTATGACTATGATAACTACTATACTCCTGAGATAACCGTGCAGACTTGTAATATTAACGCAGAGAATGTGCCGATGGTTGGTACTATGACTGTGCCGTTCGTAACTCTTGACGAGCTTAATCTTGTCCGTCGCCGTGTTCATCGATTCGGAGCGGATATTAAAGGTGCTGTGGACCGTTTCGGTATGTGGGCAGAGTTGTGCTTCAATATGACTGATGATTATCTGATGGAGAGTTATAAGATCCGCAATCACAGTCTTAACTTCACGACAGGATTTGACTTTAACTACGGACCGGATGACTCATTCTATATGAACTTCCAGATCGTAGGACAGGTCAACTTCGACTATGATTACAACTTCTATAAGGATTATCCGTTCTACTCTATGTTCGATACTAATGATATGAATAACATAGAGCTGAGTATGACGGATATGATGCCTTATATGACGACATTTGCAAGCAAGTCGGATATGGAGAAGTTCTACTATCGGGCACTTGTCAACAGGCTCAGTGCAAGCTCCGAATGGTGTGAGCTGGGGTTGGCATTCCAGATGAACTGGCCGGTGCTGGATAATCTGCTCAAGCCATCTCTTACTGCATCGTATCTTGTACCGATCGGCTATGATACCGACTATGTTCACCGATACGGATGTCTGTTCGTTAAGCCGGAGTTCGACATTCAGCCGTTCGACTCATTCCACATCACGATCGGAGCGGATCTCTACTTCTCGTGGAGAAAGCTCAAAGACGGGCAAGTCGAGATGTATCAGTATGACAAGTTCGGCATGCTGCACAAAAACTCCAGTGTCTATGTATGCGTTAAGTATAAATGGGGAATGGACTGGACAAAATGATGAAAATGCTCAAAAATTGCCGCTTTTGCGGCAATTTTTTTTGAGATTTTAAATACAATCTGCTTGCAAAAAATAAAAAAAAAGTGTATAATCGCTTAAAAAACTGCGAATGTGTGAAAAAATCAAATCAACATAAATCAAAATAAAAAGGAATGTATATGACGATCGAGCGGAATTTATATCTAAACCGACTGGTAAAAGCGAAAAATAACGGAAAGGTGAAGATTCTGACAGGTATGCGCGGCAGCGGTAAGACTTATCTTTTGTTCGAGATATTTTATCAAAGTCTTAGATCTGAAGGTATCGATGATGCTCACATTATCCGAGTTAATCTCGAAGATGCCGGCTCAGTGCAGTATCGCGATCCGTCAGCACTTAATGAGTATATAGGTGGGTGCATTCAGAATGAGAGCGACAGATATTATGTCCTTATCGATGAAGTTCAGCTGATGATCACTCCTAAGGAGCGCAAGCATCTGACAGAGCCTAAAGCGTTCTATAAAATGATCAGCGGATTGAGCAGCCGCGGTAATGTCGATGTATATATGACGAGCAGCAACTCTCTCTTTATCTCGACTAAAGTTCCCGAAGAATTCATCGAACTGGGGCAGTATATCCATGTTGCTCCGCTTGCATTCTCAGAGTTCTTCAGTTACAAAGGCGGTGAAGTTGGTGCTGCGTGGAGTGAATATCTCCGTTTTGGCGGATTGCCGCGAGTTGTGCTGGAGTCTGATGAGGCTGCTAAGATGCAGTATATGAGAGACCTTAAAGCTGAGATCTTTATTAAAGATATTAATACTCCTTATGGTATTATTAATGATGAAGGGATGGATGATCTGCTTCACTCAGTCGGATTGTATATAGGCATCCTGACAAATGCACAGCGTATCGCTAATGAGTTCGCAGCAAGAGAGAATAAAGGCATCACGACTCCGACTGTTCGCGAGTATCTGCGATTCCTGCGTGAGGCATTCATCATCGAGCGTGCTGAGCGTTATGACATTAAAGGTAAGAAGTATATCCACACTCCGTCGAAGTTTTATTATACAGATCTTGGTATGAGAAATGCTCTGTTTGATTATCCTAATACTGATCCGACATTTATGATGGAGAATGTTGTCTATCATGATCTGCTGTATCGAGGTTTCAATGTTGATGCCGGTGCAGTTGAGATTCATCCGACAGAGAACGGCAAGCGTCTGCGCAAGCACCTTGAGGTTGATTTCGTTGCTAATTTGGATAATGTTCGATATTATGTGCAGACTGCAAACAATGTATCCGATAAGGCGACGATGGATAAAGTCCAGTCTTCGCTTGTTAAGATCCCTGATACAAACAAGAAAATAATCATAATTGAGCAGCCGACTGATATTTATCGAAATGAGAAAGGTATTATGATTATCAATTCATTTGATTTCCTGCTTGACCCGCAAAGTTTAGATAAGTAAATAGGGGAATTCAACACTGAGTAAAAATCCGAAAAAAACACTTGTTTTTTTCGGATTTTTTGTTATAATGCCATTAGGAGTATGTATGAGTAATATAATCAAGAATTTCATATTAGTTACTGTTGCTGTCATATTCGTCACGGCAATGTCATCCTGTAATGGCTGCAGCAAAGCAGAAGAGGCGAGGACGACTTGGACATTCGCTAATCATTCAACGCAGACTGTAGGTGTGTTTCATATCTCCCCGAATGGTCAGCCCGATATGTTGGAGCTGGCTGCAGATACGACTGCCGATGTGACTGTCGTTGGCGAGCGGATTGATTATGACTTCGGTCCGGCAGATGCCGTTGTTCGGGACAGAAGTGCTGATAATAATATCATAACATTTTATGATAAATAACTCATAGGATGGAGCGAACAATGGACAGACGTGTCGTTATTACAGGCATGGGCACGCTTAATCCTCTGGGCAATACTGTTGATCAGACTTGGAAGAGGCTCTTAGCCGGTCAGTCCGGCATTCGGACGGTTGATTTCATTCAAGCTGAATGTGACGAGCACGGAGATGACTCATATCGATGCCGCATTGGCGGTGTAGTCACAGTTGATGATTACAGCCGCTATCATCTCGATAATAAACTTCTTAATAAAATGGAAGATTTCCAGCGATATGCTTTCTGTGCAATGCACGAGGCTGCTTTGGCTGCCCGCATTCCGATGAGTCATCCTGAGGAACATATTATTTTCGATGAGTTTAGCGGAATGCCGTCTGCGGTCTGTGATCCTTACAGAATGGGAGTAATGCTCGGTATCGGAGTCGGCGGCATTAAAGTATCTGAAGAGCAGGTGACTGTCCTCTGCGAAAAAGGACCTCGCCGAGTATCGCCATTCTTAATACCTAAACTGATCAGCAACCTCAGCGGAGCATGGATAGGACAGTCAGTCGGTGCGAAAGGCGTTAGTTCGTGCTATGTGACGGCATGTGCATCCGGCACTAATGCTATCGGAGAGGCATTTCTGGCGATCAAGTCCAATCGTGCCGATATTATAATCAGCGGCGGACTTGAAGCAACTGCCTGCCGGATAGGATTTGCAGGATTCGGCAATATGAAAGCACTCTCATCATACAAGGGCGATCCTGCCAAAGCAAGTCGGCCTTTCGACAAAGCCCGCTGCGGTTTCGTAATGAGTGAGGGCGGAGCGATCCTTGTATTGGAAGAGCTTAATCATGCAAAGCAGCGGGGCGTGCCTATACTCGGCGAAGTTGTCGGGTACGGACTGACTAGTGACGCTTATCACATTACAAGTCCTGACCCGAATGGTGACGGAGCACTGATGGCGATGAAACAGGCAGTCGAAAGTGCCGGTATTCGTCCGACTGATATTGACTACATCAATGCTCACGGCACTTCGACTGTTGCCGGAGATCGCATAGAAGCTCTTGGTATTAAGAGACTCTTCGGCGACAGAGAGGCTGACTATAGCCGTACCGCCGTAAGTTCTACCAAGTCTATGACCGGGCACATGCTCGGCGGTGCGGGGGCATTCGAGGCGTTAGTCTGTGCCAAAGTTTGTCAGGATAATGTTGTTCCACCGACGATTAACCTTGATGAGCCGGATGATGAGATGAGCGGTCTTGACCTTGTGCCGCATTTTGCGAAGCAGAAAGATGTCTGCTATGCGATGAGCAACTCCTTCGGATTCGGCGGGCATAATGCTGTGCTGATATTCCGCAAATATAGTGAGCCGTGATGTTACAATGTGAGAAATAACTTATATTATATAATGAAGAAACTCCGCTTAATCTTGATATTACTGATAATCCTTACGCCGTATCAGATGTTCGGTGTGTATTTCCATTATACGCCGTATTCCGGCAGTATGAAAGAGATCAAGACTAAGCATTTCATTATAGCATTTCCGAAAGGGTATGAGGAGATAGGGCGGAAGGCAGCGGTGTATGCCGAAGATGCTCATTCTTTGCTGTCGGATTTTTTTCAATGGGAGTCTTATGAACGAACAACTCTCATTCTGTCGCCGGAGACAGACTCCGCCAACGGTATGGCTATGCCTGCATTTCGCAATGTGATAGTGATATATCTGTCGCAGCTTGAGCTGGAGGACTCTCTTGGTGAAGCATCTGATCCGCTGTGGACAACAATTGTGCATGAATATACCCATGTTCTGCACATTGATCAGTTGCGGGGTGCCGGATGGTTTTGGCGAGTGCTGTTTGGCAAATTGTATTTCCCGAACAGTGCCACATTCAACTGGAATGTGGAAGGCATGGCGACACTTACCGAGTCGATATTCTCCGATACGGGGCGGCTTCGTTCTGCTTATAATGAAGTTCTTGTCGCTGACGCTGCCAGACACCACGCAATACCGCCATTCTGTCGGCTCATTCCACAGTATAAAGAGTTCCCCTACGGGCACGCAGTGTATCACTTCGGAGCAAGATTTCTTGAGTATCTCTATACGGCTTACGGCAAGGCGAAGTTTCAGGCTTTTTTTATAGACTTGTCTTATGATTTCTGGCCGTTTGTGCCGATGTTCGTCCTTACATTCAAGAAAGTCTATGGCAGGAAACTGTCGGAATTATGGGATGAGTGGCGAGCGTATGAAGAAAAGAAATACTGCTTGGTTATCGGCAGCTCGGCTTCGCTTGGAGAACAGGAACAAACAGAACTATCATCAGGTGATGATTTTGATTCTTCGGAGATAACACCGCTGACGGATAATCAGAGCAATATAACTGACTTCGACATTGCAGAGGACGGGAGCATTTTCTATGCGGCGAGCGGGATTAAGTCTGACAGTTATATATATCGTGTGAATGGCGGCGAAACAGGTCGTTATCGTTATGGCTCAGTGCGGGATATTTGTGCTGACGGCGATAAGATCTACTATACTAAGAATGTGGCTCGCAGTGATAATAAGTCATTCTACGATCTGTTTGTAACCGATACTCAGACGAAGCGGCAGAAACGGCTGACTCGGACAGGACATATCAACTATGTGACCGCTAAGAATGGAACTGTCGCAGTTGTGTGTCATAAGTTTGAGTCATCATGGATAGAACTGCTTAGTGATTCGTTAGCCGTCACTGAGCACAGCCGTAGTGCCGACAGTTGTTCGGCTGACAGCAGCCACCGAGTGAAGCCGGGGGGGAACTCCTCTTATAACACAATTGCGGCACTCCACCTGCCGGGGATCAAGTATATTGATCGCATTTCGTTTTCTCCGGATGGACAAAGACTTGCTTTCGCAGGTAAGCTGCAGAATGGTCAGAAAAACATATATATGTGGCAGCTGCCGGATGAATATAGTCCTTATGGACTGCTTTCTCCGGATAATTGTCAGATAATACTGTCCGATGCAGATGCCTCGGCTGTCGAATGGATCGATGATGGACGGATTAGTTTCATAATGCGTAAGGATCGCCGCTGCACTGTCTGTTCGTTGGATATAGCTGCTGGTGAAGTGAGTATGCTGCTCGATCGTGATGGGGTTAGTCCTTATCTGGCTAAGGTGTGCGGCGACAAGCTGTATTTCGCAGGATATACTTATCTCGGAGAGGAGATATTTGCGATGAATTTGTCTGATGATATATATAGCCGCACAATTGTGACGAAGAGTGAGTTTACTCGGCAGAACGGATTTTTCGACAGCCGCAGTGACCGCAGCAGTTTCAATCAATACGGTGTGCGTAACTATGATCCTGACAAGGCCGCCGAGTATAAAGTGACGATGTTTCATTTCGGGCGGTATCTGCTGCCGACTGTATGGGCGATTATCCCGGCGACGCTTGACTCATCGGCATATTTTACTGATTCATTTTCGCTGCCGTTTCTCGCTCCGCAGCTTATGCTTGTCAATGAGTCGCCGACAGGGCGGCTGTCTTACACGATGAAAGTGACTTATGATTATATCAAGCAGTATCCTAATAACGATCTGGATGTAACCCTGCGTCTGCCGTGCACAACCATCGGTCTGTCGTGGAGCAACTGGATGGGGGGAACAGCCGTTTGGTATAAGGACGCATTTGTGAAATCGACCAAAGCACAAGGTGTGCCTAATCAATTCCCGATATGTTTCAGTGATGCGGCATCAGTTCAGAGCAGTTTCGTTTTGGGCGGTTATGATGTCTTGTCTGTCAGTGCTTCAATGACTCACCAATACAGTCAGTGGGCATTCTACAAGGACGAGGCGACAGGAACTAACATTGCGAAGTTCCATAAAAACCAATTCTATTGGATGGAAAGTCTTATGTATCAGTTCATCATTCCAACGAATGGTGCAAACCGATGGAATCGAGGTTTCTACATTAACATGATGATGTATCAGGCTCCGAAGATCGCAGATAACAGCGAACTGTATATCGCGGATTTTGACATTCAGTTCAGAATGCCTGTATCACATAGTATTTTTCAGTTCACAGCACTGCAGTCCGGCTTCGAGCTGTGTGATTGGCATAAAGCTAAGAATGTCTATCGCGTGGACAGTTCTCTCTATAAACTGCTCGGCAACAGAATCGATGCGGTTGGCAATACAAGTCTCAACATTGTAGATGGCAAGGCTTTTGGTTCGACTTTCAACAACAATCAGACAGCGAGCGGATTCGGTTACATTTCGCTGAATGCCGGATTTGACTTTACCGTGTGGGATAAACCGCATTATTGACATTTTGCGACGCTGGGGTTCAAGGAGTTCTTTATCCGAGTGTATAATCAGTATATATATCTGTTAGCAATGCAGCCGGCGATAGATAACTTATTTGTCGATGTGGTATCCGAGTTTGTGCTTGAACTCACAGCCGGCTATGGCAATCTGTCCGCTCAGTTTGCATTCGGAGCAGCTCTCGGTTATCAGGGCGGCAGCAGCATTCCGAGTTGGGGTGTTAATTTCAACATTGCATTCGGTATTGGTAACTAAGCAGTGATTATATCTTCACACGCAGAGATATATCGAACTGATCTTCGTTGAATGACATATCCGGCAGGAGCTTTGCCTGACGAAGTTTGCGGTTGTAGTTATCGACTACAGTGCGGATAATAGACTCATTATAGCGGAATCTGTGATACAGTGTGCATGAGACGGCAATATCGATTACAATGCCAAAAACTGATACAGCAGATAAAGCTATCATCGCAATGCCTGAGAACATCAGATCATCTGACACAGGATTGTATGCGAGAGCTTTGTCTATGAGCAGTGCCGATGGAATGAGAGAACCGAGGAATGTCAGTCCGAATATCGAGCCGACAACAGAGCCGTTTACCACGATCGTGCGGAGCATCTTGTCGGTTCGCGTAATCAGAGGATCTTTGGTGATCTCTTTGAACTCTGCGAAAGTCAGCTCTCGCTCTCCCTGATAGAAACAGAAGTCAACTATATCGAACGGAGATGTCTCCGAAAATCGTCTCTGAGTTGTGAATGTGATCGGTCGGGCGATAACATTATCAGATGTCTCATCTGCGAATGACGGCACAAGAACTGCCAAGAAAATTAAAAAAACAAATATCTTCTTTATAGTCATAAAGCGATTATATAAAATCAATTTGTTTTTGTCAAATATTTTATAATTTTATGGCTGAAAAAATAAAATAGTCCTTATGGACTATTTTATTTTTTCCCTTATTTTATATTTTTTACTTGACCAAAATTTTATTTTTGAGTAAAATAATAATGGGAGTGGGCTTATGTTTGACGGTGAAAATTTCAATTTCGACATAGATAAGTATGAATCAGTTGTTAATCGGACAGATTCGATTAAGTCATTCGGCAGTGTCACGAGAATTACAGAGATGACTGTCGAAGCGGATGGTCCTGAAGTGATGATGGGTGAGATATGCCGCATTATCCCTCGCAATACTTCGATAGGGATTGATAATATCGCAGATCTTTTTTCGGAGAATCCGCAGGGAGCTAAAGAACTTTCCGAGGAGCAGCGGGGCATTCTTGCGGAAGTAGTCGGCATTGAGCAAGATAAGATCATTCTAATGTGCTACAGTGAGATGAAAGGACTTCATCTTGGCGATAAAGTTATAGCAATGGGAGAAACTCTGTCAGTGTATGTCGGCGAGCATTTGCTGGGGCGTATAGTTGATGGCGTTGGCAAGGATTATGACGGACTTGGCGATATTGGTTCTACGCATTATTACAGTGTATTCCGAAATGCTCCCGATGCTGCATCGCGAAAACTTATCACAGAGCCGCTTGTTACAGGTATTAAGGCTATAGACGGTATGCTCACTCTTGGCAAGGGGCAGCGTATCGGAGTATTTGCCGGAGCAGGTGTCGGTAAGTCTACGCTGCTCGGTATGATTGCTCGTCACATGAAGGCAGATGTGAATGTTATAGCTCTGATTGGTGAGCGTGGACGAGAGCTTATGCCGTTTATCAAAGATGAACTTGGTGAAGAAGGCATGAGACGGTCTGTCGTGGTTTACTCCGGTTCTGATCAGAATGCGTTATATAAGGTTAGGGCGGCTTATACAGCGACGACTATTGCGGAGTATTTCCGGGATCAGGGCAAAGATGTTATACTAATGATGGATAATCTGACGCGATTTGCGATGGCTCAGCGAGAGATCGGGTTGTCTGTAGGGGAGCCGCCTGCACAGAAGGGGTATCCGCCGTCTGTATTCAAAGAACTCCCGAAGATATTGGAGCGGGCCGGCACTAATGAGAAAGGCAGTATCACAGGTATATATGCCGTGCTGCTTGAGGATGATTTCAACGATCCGATTGGTGAGGCTGTGCGCAGTATAGTCGATGGTCACATTTATCTGTCTAAGAAGTTCGCTCATGCCAACCATTATCCTGCTATAGACATTCTGTCTTCCATATCGCGTGTCGCTAATAAGGTAATAAGTAAGGAGCAGCGCTCCTGTGTATCTCAGATCCGGGATCTTATGGCTGAGTATAATGATAAGGAAGAGATGATCACGATCGGTATGTATGTCCGCGGGTCTAATCCTAAGACTGACCTTGCTATAGATATGCACGAAGCGATAGAGCATTTCCTTACACAGAATGTCGATGAAGGTTATACTTTTGATGAGACTCTCAATGAGATGGCATCGCTGTTTGGCGGCGGCAGCGGCGGTGAGAATGGCGAATCTGACGAAGATGTGTTGGGAGATATTTTCGGATAATTGTCAAGCAGAAATTTTAAATTCAGGCAAATTTTTTTATAAAAAATAAAATTTTTAAAAATTTTTGCAAAAAACACTTGATAAAAATTCGCAGATATTATATTATAGTAATTGGGACGGGGAGTAATGCAAACTCATAAAGCATTAGTGTTTTTTCTAATCATCGTAATAAGTATGTCCATAGCGGCTCTTCTTTATTACGCTTCAGCGAAGTTTTGCGTTGTTTCCAAGATAGAATTAAACAAAGACTTTAATGTCGATACCGAGAAGTTATATGATTTCCTCGATATTGAAGACGGCAAGTTTATTTGGGAGTACAGTGCAGCGAAGCTGAATGATAAATTAGCGACGCAGACTTACCTTGACGAGTATAATGTCAAAATAAAATTCCCAAATACGATCTCTATCTATATGCGGATTAGAGTGCCTGTTGCCAGGATCGTAATGCCTGACAGCACTGTCGCATACACTGATAAGAACGGACTTGTTTTTAAAGAGTCTAATTACAGTGGTCATTTGCCGCTGTTGATTATAAATAAAAAAAGTACTATATTCTCTGACAAAAAGTTAAATGCTATGCCGATGAAATTGGTGAATGTCCTCACCGAACTGAAAAGCCGTTATCCGGATATATATAACAGTGTTTCTCAGGTCGATGCAGCTGAATACGGTAAGATCGATACTCACTATATCATCAGTTACAGCGGAATTAATAAAAAAACATATTTAAAAAATCAGATAAATGTCGATTTAATAAGAGAGGGATTAGTGGCTGCTTTATTTCTTGAAGGAACAGCGTCGCCTGTTAATACGGCATTTTACAGTGGAATAGGTTTTGTTTATTAAAAAGTTGATCGCAAGGCGAAGGAGTGAACAGTGGATGACATTAGGAATAATTTAATAGCTGCAATCGATATTGGTTCGAGCAAGATCGTGACTATCATTGCTGAAGTATCGGACTCTGATGATCATATCAGCATCCTCGGATACGGCTGTGCTCCCACGCAGAATGGTATCAAGGACGGCACGATACAGAATATCGATGCTGTGGTAGCAGCTCTAAAGAAATCAACAGAAACGGCAGAGATACAGGCAACCTATGAGCTTGGTTCTATACCGAATATATATGTAGGTATATCCAATACGTCTATCGAGACGATCAACTCGACAGGGCAAGTCGCTATACCAGGAGATGATAAGGAAGTCCGCATTGAAGATATTAACCGAGTCATCGGCAATGCTCAGGCTGTTGATCTGCGTGACGGACGGGAGATCCTGCATATACTGCCACAGTGTTTCTCTGTAAATGGCGGTGACTGGATCAAATATCCTCTCGGTATGGTTGGTGCAAGACTGGAATGCAGAGTCCACATTATAACAGGTTCTACAGCGACTTCGCAGACGGTGCTCAAGAGTTTGGAGAGAGCAGACATTATAGCGAAGCAGCTTGTTTGTCAAAATCTCGCTAATGCGAAAGCTGTCCTCACTGATGATGAGAAAGAGTTAGGCGTGCTGCTCATAGATATTGGTGCAGATACTTGCAAAGTCAGTGTGTATTATGAAGGAACACCGTATTATAACTGTGTGATGAAACTCGGCGGCAAGCATATTACAGGTGATATATCTCAGGCACTTAAGATCATGCCTAACAACGCTGAGACTATCAAGGTTAATTACGGAGTGACTGACTTCAACTATGTAGATGAGTCAGAGTATATCCAAGTACCTCATGTCGGTGGGCGAGAGCCTAAGAAGCTCAGAAGAAGCGAGCTTGTATATGTGATTAAGCCGCGTGTCGAAGAGATATTCGGTATCATCCGCAAAGATCTGGCTGACCATAATATGTTGGATAAAATGACAAGCGGCGTTGTGCTGACCGGAGGATCGACTATGCTGCCCGGTATCGAAGAAGTCTGTCAGGAAGTATTCGGTGTGCAGTCTCGCGTGGCTACACTGCCTAAGTTCGACGGATTGGGTGAGTTTGTTCAGGATCCGAGCTATTCTGTAGCTCTGGGACTGATCATGTGGGGATACGATAAAATGAAAGAAGACGGCTGCTTTGATGATGTGTCGTCAGAAAAACCAAAAAGCAATATTTTCCAAAAAATCGGGGAATTTTGGAATAAGATGTTTTAATATATAAGAATTCAATGTTTGGGGGGATATATGAACATTAACTTTATGGAAGAAAACTCTTGCTGTACTAAGATTATAGTAGTGGGAGTCGGCGGCGGCGGCTGTAATTCCGTTAATCGAATGATCGAAGCAGGTGTATCTGGTGTGGAGTTCATCTCTGTGAATACAGATAAGCAGGCTCTGCGGTCATGCAAATCAACGAAGAAACTTGTTATCGGAGAGAAACTTACGGGAGGCCGTGGTGCCGGTGCTACTCCGGACATTGGAGAGAAGGCTGCTCTTGAGTCTGAGACTGAGATCAAAGAAGCTCTGCGCGATGCCAATATGGTATTCATCGCTGCAGGTATGGGCGGCGGAACCGGAACAGGTGCTGCACCTGTTATTGCAAAGATTGCTAAGGAACTCGGCTGCCTTACAGTTGGTGTTGTAACTAAACCGTTTAATTTCGAGAAGAAAGCTAAAGGCAAACTGGCTGATGAAGGTCTTGAGAAACTGCGAAGCAATGTAGATACTCTTATTACCATCTCTAATCAGGCATTGTTGGCTACAGATGAGGATATTAGTCTTATGGAAGCATGGCATCGTGCTGATGATGTGCTTAAGCAGGGCGTGCAGGGTATATCCGATCTTATCGTTAATCCTGGCGAGGTTAATATTGACTTCGCGGATGTCAGAACTGTAATGAAGAATAAAGGTCAGGCTCTGATGGGGGTCGGCGTTGGCAAAGGAGCATCTGCTGCTGTGGATGCCGTTCAGATGGCTGTAAGCAATCCGCTCATGCCGGATATTAAAGTTGAGAATGCGAAAGCAATATTGGTTAATGTTGCCGGTTCTTCTAATATGAAACTCAAGTCATTCAACGATGTAATGACATTCGTTGAGAATATCGCTTCCGATGATGCACTTGTTATAACAGGTCAGTCATTTGACGATAAGCTCAATGATACTATCAAAGTCACAATTGTGGCTACAGGATTTGAGCCTGAAGTTCTGCGTGAAGCTAATATTATCAAAGATGAGACTGCTCAGCAGATCGTTGAAGAGCCTGAGATTATGACTCCACATGAGAACACAATGTCTCTGAAAGATTTCCAGAGGATCCTCACCCCGACAGCTAATGATACTAACCTTGAAGTTCCTGCATATCTTAGAAATATGAAGAATAACTATAAAACTTCAGAACCGCATGATTTCCTATCAAGGAAGAATGGATAATGCATAATTCATAATGCACAATGTATAATGAATAATTGTAAAAAAATCCGTAATTTTCTGTTACGAAAATTACGGATTTTTTTATGCTGAGATACCGCCAAATTACCGAACAAAACACCGCCAAATTACCGAACAAAATACCGCCAAATTACCGAACAAAATACCGCCAAATTACCGAACAAAATGCCGCCAAATTACCGAATTGACTTGTAATTTCACAAAAAATGTGTTATGCTATAAATGAGGTTGGAATATGGCGGAATACAGACACAGGTTAGTCGAAAAAAAATTACAGCGAAAACTCATTGGTAAAGGTGCCGTTCTGATAGAAGGTGCAAAATGGTGTGGTAAGACATCAACAGGTGAATATTTTGCAAAAAGTATAGCCAGAATGAATGATCCTAAAGATGAGATGCAAATGCTGCAGATGGCAAAACTTCGTCCCGGTTTACTTTTGGATGGAGAGACACCGCGTTTGATTGATGAGTGGCAGCTTGCTCCTCAGCTTTGGGATGCGGTACGGTTTGAAGTTGATAAGCGGCAGCAAATGGGGCAGTTTATACTGACCGGTTCTGCAGTACCACCATCTTTGGATATGATACACCATACAGGAACCGGGCGTATAGCGAGACTTATGATGCGCCCTATGACTTTGTTTGAGTCACAAGAATCATCCGGTGAAGTTAGTCTTAGTTCTCTTTTCAATGGCGAGACTGATATTTTTGGTAAATCAAATACCGATATTGATAATATTGCTTATATGATATGCCGAGGCGGTTGGCCGCTTGCGACATTTATGACAGGAGATGTTGCTTTGGAGCAGGCATTTGATTACTATGATGCTGTCGTCAATGCAGATATTAGCCGTGTCGATGGCGTTCATCGCGAAAAACACCGTGTCATTAATCTTATGCGGTCTTATGCTCGTAATCAGGGATCACAGGTGTCTATCGCTTCAATATGTGCTGATATGATGTCTCATGACACTGCTTCTCTTAACGAAGATACAGTTATGTCATATATCAATGCTCTGAAAAAAATCTTTGTCATAGAAGAAATGCCTGCATGGAATCCGAATATCAGGTCTAAAACTGCTATCCGGACATCGGATACCCGCTATTATGTAGATCCTTCTATAGCAACAGCCGCTCTTGGCCTCGGTCCTAAAGATTTGCTTGGTGATCTGCAGACTTTCGGGCTTATGTTTGAGACTATGTGTGTTAGGGATCTGCGTGTTTATGCAGAGATCAATGATGGTGAGATATTTCATTATCGTGATAAGAATAATCTTGAATGTGATGCCGTTGTTCATCTTCGTAACGGCAGTTACGGGTTGATAGAGATCAAACTTGGCGGAGAGTCGCTGATTGCACAGGGGGCTGAGTCACTGAAGAAACTTGCCTCGATTATAGATACAGACCGAATGAAACCGCCTTCGTTTATGATGGTTGTGACCGCAGTCGGTAACTTTGCTTATAAGCGTGAAGACGGGGTTTTAGTAGTACCTGTCACTTGTCTGCGGGATTAAAGAATGGGAAAGTGGAAATGCACAATGCACAAAAAAAGTCGTGATTTTCTTACAGAAAATCACGACTTGTTTTTGAGAGAGAGGATTTTATAATACAGCTTCGGCTTTCATAAAAAGAGGTGTGATTTCTTTTTGGATACTCATTAACTCCATACTTTCATTAATGGATGGAGCCTTCTTCCTAAGAATTTCTGTCCAGATTATAAAATATTCCATAGGTGATATATCATATTTGCCTTTACCCATTATCAGTTTTGCTTTATCTGGAAATTCTGTTAGGAACATTTTAAGAGCATCCCAAGATTGCCAATAGATTAAACGAAAAATGAAAGAATTAGGAGTGTTTGCAACATTATATCCTATTGGTAATAAACATTCTCCTATTACTTTAGTGACATCTGCTCCTGCCTGAATAAGTTTACGACAGGCATAGGTGTCATTATTTTCTGCAGCATATAATAAAGCATTACATCCGACCCCATTTGTGTATGGAATCATTTTGATAAAATCATCAACATTTTCTGTGCGAGATATTAGATAATTGATTATTTCCTTATGTGTTTCAAGTTGTTTGTCTTTTGTTGTGAATCCATACATTAATTCATAAAGTTGATTATCAATATCCTGCATATTTTGGAAAAATTGAGGAAAACTGTCATTACTGTTTTGCAACCATTCTCTATATTTCCTTTTGTCATTTTCAGTATATCCTGGGAAAATACTGTTTTTCCAAACTACATTATCTGGATTTAACTTTGCTGTTTCTATATATTTTGATATTCCTCTCATTAATGGAGATCTCCTATTTAGAATGTAATATAATGGTGAAAGTTCATCTGCTGATATTTTTAATGTCTGAAATTCTTCATCAGGTATTTTATCAGCAATTCGTTTGACAAAGTCAAGATCATACGCATCGATAGCTAGTTGTAGAGGATGTATATGTAGATACAGTTTAGTTTCTCCGATGTATGTTGTTTTATCAATTAATTTTGATGCTAAATCTCTTATTTTCCTTTGTTGATCTGTTTCTTCGGTAGAATTACGTCTCATCCGACTATAAATTGTCAGTGCTTCATGTAATGCTGTTGAACCGTTAAAACATATCTTATCAACATCTATAGGATTAAGAGTATCTTTTATCCATTCGTCTGCTAAATCCCATAGTCTATTGTCTGTAATGCCATGTATTATGCACAAAGATAGAGGTGTATAAAGATGATTATCGTTCTGATTGGATTCATATAATTTACTATATGAAATTAATTTGTTTCTTTGAATTTGTGTTTTGAGCGATGATAAAATCTCATAGATAAGTTTTGGTCGTTCCTTTATAGAATCAATCGGAGTATTGAATATATGCCTCTCTTCCATAATTTCTCTTCCTAATCGTTCTTTGGCTTTCCCTTCGTCAAAGAATGACTCAGAAGGGAAATATCTGATAAAGTTTTCTGTTTGTTGGAAAACTTCACGATGCAGATCATCTGCTTTTTTATCAAATAATCCTATTGCATAACCAAAATTCCAATACATTTTAGCTTCTTTTGTGACAGGATTAATGTTATTATCTTCTTGATTAATTGATTTTCTTGTTTTATCCCATTTACTGAAATAATTTTCAAATGAAAATGCCATTTCTACAAATTGACTAAGAAAATCGCCTGCAAACTGATAATGATCAAATGCTTGTTTGAAACAACTTCGTGTTTCATCGAATTTTTCATCAGCCGCATAGACAAATCCTTTGAACCATGGGATAAAGAAAGAACTTGCATTTGGAAGAATATTTTTTAGTTCATTTAATGAACGAAGGAAAGCATCTTTGCCGACTTTTTTGTATTCATATTCTTTAAATGTTTTGTTGTAAAAACTTTGCAAGATGTCAAGTTCTATTCCTAATGGGAAAGCGGAATGCAATGATTGTATATCTTCAATTGGTTGAGTTACATTATTTTTTAACGATGAGAATATTTTTTTGAAATCGTTCTCAGATATATCAAAATATTTTTGTAATGCTGCCTGCAAGTTGTTAAATATGTAATGAAATAAAAAATCTGTTTTTAATTCTGTCGGACAATATTGCAGAATAAACTTAAACCGATGCCATGTTGGATTTTTATTGCTGTTTATTGCATCTTCAATTGTGTCACGAAAAGAGACAGGATTTTTCTTATTTTGCTCGGTTTCGTCGAATGTTTGTTCCAGTCTATCAATATATTTTTTTAGTGAAGGCAAATTTGTTTTCTGCAAAAGCTGATCAAAAAGAGTTTTGTAGCAATAGTCTTTTGAAAGGAAATGAGATATATTGTTCTGTATAGTTTGTAAGTCATAATTTTTTTCGTATTTGGGAATAAGAATAAGAGTTACAGTTTGATGAATGCTTAGTAACGCAAATTTATTTATCTCTCCTTCTGGTATTAGTCTTCTTTGATTTTCTTTTTTCATTTCATTGTAAAAATTTTCTACGAATTGAAATAGTCCTTCTGAAATAAGTGTAGGAAAGTTATAAAGCTTCTTCATTTCTTCAAAGAATTTTCTACATAATCGAAAGATTTCATTGTCATTTAAATTATATGTTTCATAATTATCCTTCTTTTCCTGACAGAAACGATTCCATTCTTTTTTTATCCTTTCCTTATCTTTCTCTCTGTCATAGTTTTGTATTTCTTGGCTTTTTTGTTCCAATAATGCGTCATCGCCGATACAATCCCGTATAAAATTCGCTAATTCACCGAGTTTAGGAAAACCGTATTTCATAAAGTATCCAGAAATAAATTTTGTCCGAAAAATCTCACTGTTTTTCTTATGATAATATTATACATTATAATCAGATATTTTTCCAATAATATCTAAAAAAATATTTTTTTAAGGAGACCGACAATGGCAAAGACAACAGTAAAACCTGGAAACACACATTTTAGCGAAGGTGGCAGAATGCCTTCAACAACAGGGAAACCAAGCGGCGGCAATCGTGGCAATAATCCACCGTCAAAACCAAATAAGTAATGCGGTAAGAATGGAAAAAAAAACGACAAGTTGACAAAAAATTTGGATTTTTTGTCAACTTGTCGGTATATTGAAACTATTATATAACAAGGAGTCTATATGCATAATTATATAAGTGATATTTTTCATCTGAAATCCAATACGCAGGTTCAGGATATTTGGCAGTGTATAAGTGAATGCTTTATGGGAACAGAATACAGCGGATATTTTGCGGATGTGCCGATGCAAAAGCTGTATGTCAATGATACGAAACAAAACTTCATTTTGGAATGGAACTGTCCGAATGACCGACAGGCTTGGTTTGAGTTTAAATATGTTGGTAGCTATAAAAGTCAGAATGTCAGCATTAGGATTGTTTTTGATAACAAAATTGCGGTCGAGCAAAATGTACAGTCACATTATCTGGTGTTTGAGGAGAAGAATAACGGTGATGGAGAGATTGTATTTTATCAGCAATTTCTAGTACGAATTCGGAAATTGGCATCGGATAAGCATTATAATACTCAGATTATCAATGATACTGATGGTATATTGTTTCATTTATTGTTGATGGGGGAACAAGGTATTGCTGTGACTAAAAAAATAGCAGATGGTATTTTTCAGCATAATGATGAGTATGCAAGATTTCTGAAACAGCCTAAATATTTGTATCTATTTCAAAAAATATGGAATAATCCAGAAAATATGAAAGTTGTATTTTATAATGATGAGTCTGAATCAAAACTAAGCGAGCATGAAATAAAAACTCTAAAAATAAATTTATGGTATTTGAATGTTGATTTTATTTATTGTGGTAGGATAATGGATCAATTGCTATCTAATTTTACAGATAAAATTGGCAGATTAGAGAAGATTATACCAAGTGACAGGCAAGGTCGGCAATATCTGAATACAGCTAAGCAGCGTAAGTTCCAATCTATGCGGTCAATCATTCAGGATAAAGCAAAGATTAGGATTTTCTCTGCTAAAGGCAAATTGATTAAGGAATATGACAGTTTGGATGATTTTCAAAATGATTTATTAAATCATTTTGATTTTTCATTGTCAGATTTTGAAGCAAAAATCAAGTCTGAATTTTCGGATTATTATGATAATCAAAGCAAAAATGAATCGGAAATCAATCAACGAGTCGAACTTCGTCTTAAAGAAATCGGTGTAGAAAGTCTTGCCGAACGATGTAGACAATTAGAGGATGATAATAATAATAAAGATAAAAAAATCAGAGACTTAGAGAATAAGATTGCGTCTTTGGAAGCAAAATCTTTGTCATCTGAATCTGAAGATCATAAAAAATCATCAGCTGATGAAAATATGAAAGATGATAAGTTTGATGAAATACAGTCAAAACTAGATGAAAAAGAAACTATAATCAGTAATCAAAGTGACGAGATCTATACTCTAAACCATCGTATTAAAGATCTGGAGAAGAAACTTCAAAAAAAAGAAAAAGCAGAATATGATGGATCTTATCATTTGCAAATTCCTTGTGATGTCAGTGAGAACTATCCTTGTGAAATTAAGGATTATTTGTATAGAGTGTTGTACGATGTTATTGAAACAGATAAGAATAATTTGCCAAATAATGAAACAGGTTCAAGAAAGAAAGATATTCTTAATTCTCTTACAAAGAGCAAAACTTTTGATTGGGAAAAAACAGAAACATACAGTAAAATATCTGAAATCGAAAAGATAATGAAGGGAAATAAGCGTCCGAATATCGATAAGTTATGCAGAGTCGGTTTTGTCGAAAAGGAACGATCAGGGGATCATGTAAAGTGTTTATTTTATGATATTCCGTATCCGATTGTATTTTCATTATCACCAAGTGATTATAGAAATGCGGATAATATGATGGTTAATATTAAGCAGCAATGTTTCTTGGTATAGAATCATACACTGATCAGACAGCAAGTCCTTAAGGACTACTTTTTTTCTGCTAAAAATTTGATATACTTATAGTCATCCAGCATATCCCAGAATGTCCATCCTTCATTTATAGAGTTCTCAACACCTTTGATCTGAGTGGTGATATAATGCTGACCGAAATATTTCTTATCGTAGTCTGTATACAGTTTGAATGCCTGTATATACGGTCGGATAATCGCCTGATAGTCTGCGATATGCTTGGCACGCAGCGAGCCGTAATAATATATGCGGTATGGGCGGTCTTCTTCCGGCGGTTGTGATTGGAAGTCATCATCGAAATGCGACGGATAATACATCGGGCAGATCACATCGACATAGCGTGACAGAGTCATCACATCCTGACCTGTAGAGCCTCCTGTGCGGTACCAGCCATTCGCACCATAGACATCGATCGACAGCGGAGCATTGATATTTTGCCTGATATAATGCAGGAATGAGAGTATCGCTCCTTCGCGAGAGTCGTGTTTATCATCGCGGTATGTGAACACTGCATTTCTGAGATTGTCACCGTCTGTCGGGAAGCGTATATAGTCAAACTGTATCTCATCGATACCGCGGCTGACGATCTCGGCAGCGATCGCACAATTATACTCCCAGACATCGGTCGAGTAGGGGTCGCACCAGTATTCTTTGTAATACCGCTTAATCATCTCAGGCTGATCATCGCCGGGCTGCTTTTTGCGGTTTTTTATCATATAATACCCCTGCCAGCCTGTCGTGTCTGCCGAAGCGTCCTGCATTTTGAGTTTGTCTTTGACAGCATAACGCTGGTCGTCATATTCGTAGAGGTGTTTGTCTTTGAACAGAACGAGCCGCCCGATCAGATACAGATTGTTGTCTCGTGCAGTTTGGATAAGCCGATCCAGATGAATCGGTTCTTCTGCCGAAGACATGGATTTGAGCGTTTCACTGTTAGGTTTAAACCTCAGATTGCCGTCATCGTCCTTAACATCGAAGACTATCGCATTGAGACCGATATTCTTCATCAATGTTATATATTCGGAAAGTTTGTCTTCATCCCGCAGAATGTCGGACTCCAGATATATGCCTTTCTTATTGCATGCCTGCGGATAGCGTGACGGCTCGCCGGGATTGCACAGATTAAGTCCGTTGTATGTGCGTCTGTGGTGAGGATCATCAGCTTCGCAGAATGTGACAGAGCGGATATTGGTCAGTCCTGACGCGTGCAGTTCATGGCACAATTGTGCGACTTTTTCATCAGGTGATGAGTTTTTATTGCTGATGGCTGACGACTCACCGCTGATATTTATTTTCATTCTGCCGTGAGTACTGCTGAATGTGATAATCCTGTTATCCGTCTGCATATCTTCGATAATATCAAACTCAGCTGCATCAGCCGGCTGCCATATCATATCCCAGTGATCACCATTCAGCCGGTATATCGCAGGAGTAAAGTTGGTTGAAGCATATATGTCGGTCGTGCCGTCATGCACAATTGTACGAATGTCACCTATCTCATCGTATTGCTTGCCGAACTGTATCAGTCCGCTGCTGATGTTAGTCCAATGCTTATCGGTCAGGAGTCGGGTAAAGATCCCCTTGTATGCGTGAGAGACGAACAGTCTGAGAGTGCCCGACTCCTGTAGAACAGCGGCGGACTTTAGTCCTGTGACGACCGACGGACTGCCGATGAACTGCCATTGATTGCCGCGGTCCTGTGTGATATATACTCCTGTCTTGTCAGCGGTGATGAGGATGTCGTCACAGGTCGGACAAACTTCAAGGTCGGTCAGATTGGTACATATCGGCATATAAGTCCAGCCCGTGTCGGTCTTGACTTTGAGTTCGATATTGTGTATTCCGTTTGACCTGTCTGAGAATGTCCTGCCGTCAGGCGTATGCACGATGCCTTTATCGGTGAGCAGCATTAATCCATCGCTGACAGGAACAATCCGAGAGACTGATATGTCGGATGTTTTGGTCAGCGTCTTGGTGATTGTGTTATATATGTATACCCCGCTGTCTGATGATATGATTATCTGATTAGCCGGATCTTCGCTGCTGTGACTTTCCGTCACAATTGTGACTGCCGGGCTATCGCTTAGTATCGGAGTGGAGTAGTGCACAAATGAGCTGTCTCTTTTGCATCCGGTCAGCAGTGTCGTCAGAATGGTTATAAAAGTGTAGATATATCTTCGAGTCGGCATAAATTGATTTCCGTATTTATATTTAATGAGATCTTATTATTTATCGTTAGATTTTGTCAAATACAATAATTTGCCGGATAAAAAAAATAAAATTTTATAAAATTTTAAAAAAAACTAATATTTTCCTATACAAAATCGAAAAAAAGTAATATAACATATTTATAATTAAAATCTTTTTACAAAGGTGTTTTCAATTATGGTTCAGAAGAACAGTCACATTTCATTTGTGTCGGAGATGCTGTTAGCGACAGTTGTGCCGTTGCTTGTTATCTCGGCGATATTTATTACGATGTATACGCTTGTTATCAATAAAAAGATTAGGGAGGATGCAGTAGAGAAAGCCTACATGCAGATCGAGAAACTCTCCGAGCAGGTTAATAGCAATCTCTTGATGACGACGGGGCTTGTCAGCGATGCTACGCAGCTGATCGGACAGTATCATTCTAAGGAGACGGCTGAGGCGATAATCCTATCTTCTGTTAAGATTCACAAAGAGATATTCGCATTGTATTATGCGACAGTGATCTCACGATATGAGCCGGGCGGATTCTGTATTTACTACGATTGGGTTCCGCCTCCGACTTGGATACCGACGCAGCGTCCGTGGTGGAAAGCTGCCGAGGCGGATAAAGGCAATATCATATTTACAGATCCTTATGTAGATGCTCAGTTGGGCGGACTGTGTATTACGGTTGCCAAGACCGTATCTGACAGCAGCGGCAAACTCATCGGATGTATGGGTGCTGATATTGATGTCGGTGCTATGGTGCAGCTTGTCAATGACTATAAGATCTCAGAGTCTTGCCGAACTTATCTGATCAAAGACGACGGAACTTATGTTACTCATCCCGATAACGATAAGGTTATGAATGGCAATTATTTTGGAGACAGCCGTATCTCCAATGTAGGATATGCTGCTGCCAATTATCTGCAGGGCAAGACTGACTCATTCATCGTCAATGGAACATATTATGCTGTTACTCCGTGTAAAGGCACTCCGTGGTATATCGTTGCCGAGGGTAATATGGCTGACTTCTCCGGTCAATACGCTCATTTTGCAATGATCATCATTATGCTTATACTTGCTGTCTTGATCGTTTTTGTGCTGATTTGTTCATTTGTTTCTTTCAAGATCTCACAGCCGTTTAAGACTTTGGCTGAAGAATGTGCTAAGCTGGCAGCAGGAGACTTTACTTCGGAATACAAAGATTATCTGACAAAAGAGGCTTCTGACTTGTCGAAAGGTTTCAAAAACTTCTCAGATAATATGAACTCACTTGTTAAGAAGATCCGTGAGTCGTCAACTTTTGTTACGCGCAGTTTCAAAGATCTCGTTGAGGCTACAGACGGGATCAATACATTCTCGGATGCTACAGAGAAGTCTATCACAAGTATGACGAATACAGTCCAAAGTGAGAATACATCAGTCCAATCGGTATCTAATGTCGTTGACCGCATTGTTCAGGAAACTGACAATCTTGTGAGTGAGATAGAGCAGCAGAACAGTCAGATTATGTCTTCATCGGAGATGATAGAGAGCATAGTAAACAGCATTGCGGAGATAGAGAAGCATACATCTTCGACTGCTGAGAATATGGATCGGCTCGTAGTGTCTGCATCGAATGATAAAGATCGTATTGCAGAGTCATCAGAGCAGATATTGATGGTTAAAGATGCGTCTAAGGCTCTATTGGAGATGAATGAAGTTATCTCGAAAGTTGCTTCGCAGACAAACCTGCTGGCTATGAATGCTGCTATCGAAGCGGCACATGCCGGCGATACAGGTAAGGGATTTGCTGTCGTTGCAGATGAGATCCGTAAACTCGCCGAAACCACGACTGATCAGTCCAACAGTTCGGCAGCATCGATCAAGTCTATCCTTACAAGCATTGATGCAATATCAGATTCGTCAGTTTCGGTTGAGAACTCTTTCGCAGAGACTATTGCTCAGATCGAAGAAATATCTAAACTCGTAGAGATCCTGCGTCAATCAGTTTTGGATCAGAGCAACCAGACTAACCGTATTATAGGATCACTGTCAGAGATGAAGCGTATCGCCGGTGCGGTAAAGGATCATGTCATATCGATACAGTCCAATACTGACGGAGCAAGCAAGATATGTTCTGATCTTACATCTATGAACGGTGATGTCAATGTCCAGCTTGACGAATGTACTGACTCGTTTATTAACTTGAGTTCTGCAGCGGCATTGGTAACATCTATTGCCGGAGATACCAAGTCTCATATCGATACACTTGCTGCGATGGTTAATAAGTTTAGGATTAAATAACAGTATTTGTATGCGGGATTTTCATGTTGTTTCGGAATTTGAGCCGTCAGGAGATCAGGGGCAGGCGATAGACGGTCTTGTCAAGAGCATTAAGTCAGGCGAGAAGTTTCAGACGCTCGTCGGAGTCACCGGTTCAGGCAAGACATTCACAATGGCGAAAGTCATTGAGCAGGTCAATAAGCCGACTCTGATTATGTCTCACAACAGGACTCTTGCTGCACAGTTATACCGTGAGTTCAAGAATTTTTTCCCTGATAATGCGGTAGAGTACTTCGTCAGCTACTATGATTACTTCCAGCCGGAAGCGTATATCGCTGCAACGGACAAGTATATCGAGAAGGACAGTTCGATCAATCAGGATATAGATATGATGCGGCTGTCAGCGACAAGCAGTCTGATGGACAGGCGTGATGTGATCATTGTATCTACTGTGTCGTGTATATATGGTTTGGGTAATCCTGATGACTACAAGGATCTGTCGATCCATCTCAATAAAACTGTTCCGATGAGCCGTGAAGATCTGATCGAGGCATTAGTCGGCATACAGTATGACCGCAGTGATGATATATTTCAGCGGGGAACATTCAGGGTTCGCGGCGACATCATCGATGTTTATCCTGCTTACTCCAAGACTGGATTCCGCATTGAGTTCTTCGGTGATGAGATTGACAGGATATGCAAGATAGATATAACCAATAACTATGTGCTTGATGACCTTGATCAGCTGACTATATTCCCGGCACGGCACTTCGTTTCGACTCCGCAGCGTATTCATCAGGCGATACCTGAGATCAGAGCAGATCTGGCAGAGCAGGTGAAGTATTTCAACGAACACGATCAGCCGCTTTACGCTTACCGCATTAAGCAGCGGACCGAGTATGATATAGATATGCTGTTGGAATGCGGTTTCTGCAGTGGTATTGAGAATTATTCCAGATATATAGCCGGCCGTAAACCCGGTGAGCGTCCTGCGACGCTGTTTGATTTCTTCCCTGATGATTTCTTATTATTTATCGATGAGTCACATGTTACTGTGCCGCAGATAGGCGGCATGTATAACGGCGACAGGGCACGCAAGACAGAACTTGTCAAGTATGGCTTCCGGCTGCCGTCTGCACTTGATAATCGTCCGCTTGTCTTTGAAGAGTTTGAGAAGATAGTCAATCAGGTTGTATTCGTATCGGCTACTCCTAAGAAATATGAGCTGGATCACTCCAAGACTGTTGTGGAGCAGCTTATCAGACCTACGGGATTGCTTGATCCTCCGATTGATGTGCGTCCGACAGAAGGACAGATGGATGATCTGATCAGTGAGATCAATGATGTGGTGGAGCAGGGCGAACGCGTGCTGGTTACTACTCTTACCAAGCAGATGGCAGAAGATCTGACTGACTATATGCTTGCTGCCGGTGTTAAAGTCAATTATATGCACAGCGACATTAAGACTATCGAACGGACTGAGATCCTGCAGGATCTGCGCAAAGGCAAGATAGATGTCCTCGTCGGGATCAACCTGCTCCGTGAGGGGCTTGATCTGCCGGAGGTGTCTCTTGTTGCTATACTTGATGCCGATAAGATCGGATTCCTTAGAGATACGATCTCTCTTATACAGACGATCGGGCGAGCTGCCCGCAATGCTCACGGACGCGTCATTATGTATGCAGACAGGATGAGTGATGATATGAAGGAAGCAATTTCGGAGACTAAACGCCGCCGTGCTATCCAGCAGGCTTATAATGAGGAACACGGCATTGTGCCTAAGACTATCATCAAGAAGATCGATACTATCCTTGATAAGCCCAGCGGATTTGCGTCGGATGGTTATGCTCCTGCTGCTGACACGCCTGACGGCGGTGATATTATCTCGGAGATCTGTGCCAAACACAGCATGATGAGCAAAGGCGGTCGTGATGCTTGTATCAAAGAACTCACCGAAGCTATGCACAATTGTGCTAAAAATCTCGACTTCGAGAATGCTGCCCTGATTAGAGATGCGATAGAAGATATGAAAGGAAAGTCCTAAAAAAAAGAGATTTCCCGAAAGAAAATCTCATTTTTTTATTTATTCATTTTCCCAGAAACACATTCCCGTTCTGTTTGAGTTTGTTATTGATCGTTCGCTGGATGAACTCTTTGTCAAACTCGTCAAGATTAACGAACTGCACTCCGATGCGGGAACCGTTGACATTCGCTACTATGGAGTCGATAATGTTGAAGTCACCGTCTTCGCCGATCTTGAGTTTGATCACATCATTGCGGACGAAGAACTGATTGAGCCGGAGCCCGGCACCTTCTACATTGAGATCATAGATACGGCATTTGTGCCAATTATTGCTGTAAAAGTAGTAGCCGTCAACATCGACTGAGAATCGAGCGGCTTTGCGTTTATTGTCAGGTCTAAGAATAAGGTCCATGACTGCGGTAAGATCTCCTTAACAAAAACAGCCGGTGGCGAGAATCGAACTTGCAACCTATTCATTACGAATGAATTGCTCTACCATTGAGCTACACCGGCAATATACTATATAATACTACATTTTTATTAAAAATGCAAGCAAATTTTGTAATTTATTTCACCGCTTCGATATAAGGCTCGTATAGGCTGACCGCATTGCTGTTAATCAGATAGTAATCATC
>JAFYAI010000047.1 GCA_017540815.1 Spirochaetales bacterium | reverse complement strand
TCATCAATAGTTTAACATTCTTCATAGTCTGACTCCTTGATTTTTTTGTTGGTAAACCATTCAGTTTATCAAAAAAACAGGAGCTGTGTCAAGCAAAAATTTTAAAAATATAAAAAAAATGAGTTTCCGCACAGGAAACTCATTTTATGCTTTTTTTTACCTTTTATATTTACTTCCTGCCATCCTTGGCGGTGCCGAACGGCTTGGTCAGCAGTATCAGAACCGGAGTAAGCGTATAGTCGGCGACAAGAGCTCCAGCGAGACCGATAATCGCAAGGTAGCCGATTCTGACCAGACAACTCATCGTGCTAAAGAGGAATATGAAGAACATCGAACATAGCACGATCGTCGTCATACACATCGTCTTGCCGATCTCACGGTATGCAGCCAGTATCGACTGTGTATAACTGCCGCACTGCTCGAAGTGATATTTGATATGATTGGTGAAGTGTATCGTATCATCGACGGCGATACCGAGTATCATCGGCATAATAAGTGCGGTAATCATATCAAGCGATACTCCGAAGTAACCCATCACTCCGCCGATAAGCATAACAGGAGCGATATTCGGGATCATGCCGATAGCACTTGTTCTCAGACTTGCGAATGCGATAGCCATTAATAGGAAGATAATAACAAACGATGTGCCGATTGACTTGATTGAGCCTTTTACCAGCTTGCCGTTCATAATGGCATACTGCATAACCTCGCCGACAACGCCGCCGGCAGTTCTGTCGGGGAACAGTTCATTAACCCACTTTTCGACGGCATCGGTATTCTTGACACATTCCACAGCATCGTAGCCGCACAGATCTACATGGAGATACGCCGCATTGAATGTCTCATTGACATACTCATATATATCATCGCCGCCGGAGATCTCATATAGGAACAGCTCCTGTGCCACAAGTTCACGGCTGTCCGGTATCACATACATCTCGGCTCGATCCTCATTCAACATTCTGTTCATCTCTTTGACAATCTTCGTCATCGACTGCACACGCGGCTTACCGCTTGAGACTTTCGTCATTGACAGCGTTCCGATTCTTGATGTCAGTTCGTCCATTTTATTTAAGACTTCCGGATTTTTGAATGTATCCTCTTCGTCGTATTCGATTAGCACATCATAACTGTACTGACTGCCCAGCTTCGACCTCGTTATCTCCAAGAGCCGCTTAACATATTCGGTTCGCTCGCCCATCATCTCGGAATAGTCCATATTTACCTTTATCTTGAATATTCCCGGAACAAGTGAAGCCATTACGGCAATGCTCACAACCAACACAACCCACTTGACATTCAGCACGGACTTACCGAACCGCTCCACAGCGAAGTCTGCCGCAGTCGCACCTTCGGATTTCACATACCGTGCATCGGGCTCTTTATCCTTGCCGAATGAGAGCAGACACGGCAGCAGCACCATTGTGAAGGCATATACTGCGAATACCGCAGCAGCCGTAATGCCGCCGACCCATCTCATAGGCCGAATGCCGCCTGCCAAAAATGACAGCATTCCGCCCATAGTCGTAACAACTGTGAAGAACAGTGCCCAACCGGAATCTCGTATTCCAAGAACGACGGACTCCTTACGCCTGCCTGTCTTGCGGAAGTGCAGCTTGAATGCGTTAATATAATGCGTCGCATAACCGACTGCCAATGCCATCGCGAGCAACACGGAAACCATAACCATTGTATTGTTGCCGACAATGCCGAGCCAGCCGTTCACGCCAAGTGTGGAGCACAACGCACCGACCGTTGCAACGGCAGGAACAACCACTCCCCGCAGCGACCGAATGAAGATAATCAGCATTATAACCATCACGATAAATCCGATCGCGATGCGGCTAACGCATTGATGAATAACAGCAACGGATTCTTCGTATTCCGTATATGACAACCCCGACGGACGAACAATCCATTTATCGGACTTGAACTCATCGGAGTTAAACACTTTCATCGCAGGCGGAGCGATAACATTGCTCGCCTCTTCCAGCGACATATCATACTGCTGGAGTTTCACAATCAGCCAAGTCTCTGTCGCATCTTCGCTGACAAGCAGATTGACAAGCGACTCTCTGCTAAGGATAAAGGCTTTCTTCTCGGCAAGCTCAGCCGGATCATCCGGTATGCCGTCCTCGAAAGGACTGATTACCTCTATGCCTTCATCATTTCCCAGCGGAATGGACAGATCCATCAGCGATGTCACACTCTCAGCATAAGGCACTTCATCGACAAGACGCTTGCCCAGCCTGTCTATCATATCCAGCACTTCCGGATCGAACACATCCTCAGCCGTGATATGAGCCATTAGAGTATCTGTGCTTCCGAAAATGCTCTCGAAATGGTCCTGATTTTTCTTCACTTCATCCCAGTTATCGAACCAATCCTCCTCGTTATTCTCCAGTCTGAGTTTAGTCAATCCTGCAGAGCAAACGATCGTCACGATGACCAGCCCGATTATGAACCACCAGCGATACTTTACCTGAAACCGTCCCAATTTCTCAAACCAGTCGTTTATAGGTTTTAATGTCATAAATCCTCCAAGACTTCAACCGATTGTTAGCCTCGACTAACACAATGTTACAGTTTTTGCAGTCAGCTCATCAGCAATCGGTGTTTTGTTAGTTTATACTAACATTATATCACAGATAAAGATAATTTGCAAGAGGAATGTAATGAAAAAACAGAGAAAATTCGTCAAAATAGAGCTTCTCGGCTGAAACTTTATATGTCTATATTACAATAGTTTTAGTTTCAGCAGTTCGTATTTTCTTTCAGGGCCTTTAGCAGAGGCATAATCCCAAACATACAGCCATAAATTTTTATCATTAAAAAATGCAGAATAAGGCTCATGAAATAAATGAAGATAATTCAAATGAATTGTGTTTAAAACCACCCCGTTTTCATTATTCCATATTGTTAAATAATTATCCGAATCCCCGCTTTGCCCATATATATACAGTTTATAAAGCAAAAAACAATTGTATGACAAATACACAAAAGGACAATCTCCAAAATATCCAAAATTATCATTTATTTCAATAGGATTCAATTTCTTAAAAACATCTAAATTCTCATAATATTTATACGAATGAATTTTGAAAGAGCAATTCCGATTATCATATTCTGCAACATATAGTATATCTGTTGAATTGTCATAGCCGTAAATTTGTTTAGCATTAATAGTATCTATTGGTAGTTGCATCCTGTCTGAAGTTAAATCAACATATTGCTGCATAGTATTATCATAATGAACGGATAAAACATCATAAAATAATGTAAACTCATCATTATCAATCAATGATTGCTTTTTCAAGGACACAACAAAAGTTAAGGTATTATGTTTTTCCCAAAGCCCCAAGCAATCTTCTATTGAATAATGATACTTTTCATTTTCATCATAATAGATCGTATCAATATCAAGAGATACATCATTTATAGATTTTAATGTATCTTCGGACAAATCACAAATGCTTATAAGATGTTCATCAATCATATAAAAATGATCATTTATATAATTCATATAAAGAAATTGATAAGGAACTGCTATTCTCACATCAATCTCCGCACCTGCTTTCTGGGGATTGTATTCACATAGCGGGCGATTAGATACATCACATATTTCTTCCTGTTCATTTATTCTAAGTTCATTACATCCTTGAAGCAGAAAAAGATATAAAAACAATATAAATATATATTTATTAATCATTTCTTCTGTGCTCCAAATTTCTCCGGCGACCATTCTTTCTTCAACTGTTCTATACTATAATGAGACCATTCGTAATCGGCAACTCTCATTTATATCACTCTAATAGTTTGAGTTTCAGCAGTTCGTATTTATCCTGCTGTGTCTGACTGTCATACTCTCTCACATACAGCCAGATATTACCGTTGTCATCAGAGAATACGGAGAGCGGCGGACAGCGGAGATTAAGATAGGTCAGATTGATTTCTCGAATTAACTCACTCTGAAGAATTCTGCGAATATATAAATATGAACTAATCCATTCTCCATTAGACCTTA
>JAFYAI010000046.1 GCA_017540815.1 Spirochaetales bacterium | reverse complement strand
TGCAGTCTCGACAAGCGGCAGAGTTTTCTCTATCATTATATTACACAGTTTATTCATCGACCAATGCAATTTCTGAGCAGTCTCATATATGTATGATTTATCGTTTTCTGTTATGCGGAAGTGGCATCTGTGCAGTTCCAGCCCCTTCGTATGATCTTCTACTTTTCTTTGCCCGACATATTTCTTTAATGCCTTAAAATGTTCTGATATTTTCATTAATAACTCCTAAACAACTCCAGTTTCGTTGAGTATAGTCCGCCGGCTCCGCCGGCGGGCTATCCTCAACAGATTTTATCCCTTATATATAACGCACAAAATGAAAAACCGGCTGAAAAAATCGGCAATTTTCTAAAGAAAATTCCCGATTTTTTCATTAATTTATTTTTCAATCTGATATTTAGTCGGCTCGCCTGACGGCGAGCCGACTAAAAAAATTTGCTTTTTTATGAATAAATTTGACATTTTATATAATTTTGTGTAAAATAGTAATCGCATTATATTAATCATTTCTCATTCTGCAAAAGTGAACACGAATGAGGAAACAGGAGTAAACAATGGATTACAGAGGTTTAGCTGCATCAGCCAAGACGGTCAGAGCATTGTCAATGGATGCCATCGAAAAAGCAAAATCAGGTCACCCGGGATTGCCGTTGGGTTGTGCTGAAGTCGGC
The DNA here is from genome assembly GCA_017540815.1 of Spirochaetales bacterium. Lineage (GTDB taxonomy): Bacteria > Spirochaetota > GWE2-31-10 > GWE2-31-10 > MWDO01 > RGIG6909. Next base: position 4,607 of record JAFYAI010000046.1, on the reverse strand, counting down.
AGTTATCTTTTCGGCGAAGTACTGAAACATTATCCTGAAGATTCGCATTGGATAAACCGAGATCGGTTTGTTTTGTCCGCAGGACACGGATCTATGCTGCTATATTCATTGTTATACCTATCAGGCTACAATGTAACTCTCGACGATTTGAAAAATTTCAGACAGCTCAAGAGTAAAACTCCGGGACATCCGGAATACGGCTGGACAGACGGAGTTGAGACTTCTACCGGTCCGCTTGGTCAGGGATTCGCCAATGCAGTCGGCATGGCTATCGCCGCAAAACGCCACGCACAGCGATTTAATAAAGAAGGATATAAACTGCTCGACAGCCGTATCTATGTAATATGTGGAGACGGAGACTTAATGGAAGGAGTCAGCTATGAGGCAGGCTCTCTTGCCGGTCATCTGCGGCTCAACAATCTCATCGCGATTTACGACAGCAACAAGACGACTATTGATGGCGGTACAGATATTGCATTTACCGAGAATGTCGCTAAGCGGTTTAAGGCTCAGGGCTGGACTGTTATCCGCATTAACGGTCATGACATGGAGAATATTAACCGCGGCTTTGACCTTGCTGAATATACCCGTATTGCCGAGAATAAGCCTGTCCTGATTGTTTCTGAGACGATCATCGGCAAAGGTGCTCCGACCAAACAGGGAACGAGTTCCTGCCATGGTGCTCCGCTCGGTCCTGATGAAGTTGCAGGCTGCAAAGACATTCTTGATATTCACGAGGACTTCTATGTAGATCCTGTTGCCGCAGAATATTTTGAGACGAAGAAACGCCAATGGAAACAAGGCTATGAAGCATGGCAGAAGATATTCGCAGAATGGTCTGACAAATTCCCTGCTCTTCGCAAAGAATTGGATGACACATTTGCACTGAAAGTACCTGCCAACACATTCGACAAAATGCCTGAGTTCAAAGACGGTGACATGATCGCAACTCGAAATGCTTCACACAAGATTATGAATGCGATTACAAATGAGTTGAATTTCTTCGTATCAGGAAGTGCCGACCTCGCCTGCTCTACGATGACATATATTCGTGACAGCAAGCCGGTTTGTGCCGAGGATTACGGCAGATATAATATTGAATACGGCATCCGCGAACATGCAATGGGTTCTATCGCCAACGGTATATTCCTCTTCGGCGGAGTTCTGCCTGTTGTCGGCACATTCTTATCTTTCGTCAATTACATGAAGCCTGCTATCCGTATGGCTGCGATCATGCGAATCCCGACAATATATCTGTTCTCACATGATTCTGTATATGTCGGCGAGGACGGTCCGACTCACCAGCCTGTTGAGCATGTTTCATCGCTGCGTCTCGTTCCTAATGTCAATGTTATGCGTCCTGCCGATGCCAACGAAACCAAAGTTGCCTGGCAGATTGCACTGCAGCACACAACTCATCCTAATATCATTATCACAACGAGACAGAAAGTCCCTGTACTTGGCGGCTGCGATATGAGCAACGCATTCAAAGGCGGATATATTATAAAGAAAGAATCCAAACCGAATATCGACATTATCATCATAGCGACAGGTTCGGAAGTATCTCTTGCTTTGGACAGTGCCAAAAAACTCGAATCCGAAGGCAAATCAGTCCGAGTTGTAAGTATGTTCTCGACATATCTTTATGATCAGCAGAGTGATGAGTATAAAGAAAGCGTTCTGCCTAAGAATATCAGAACACGCATCGCAGTTGAAGCAGGTATACCTGATTATTGGTATAAATATGTCGGCTTAGACGGCAAAGTCCTCGGTGTTAATAAATTCGGTATATCTGCAAAACCTGAAGACTTAGCTGAGTACTACGGACTGACTACAGATAATCTGTGTAAGGTATGCCGTGAGATGATTAAATAAATAAACTATCGAAAAAAGAAAACTGCCTCTGCGAGGCAGTTTTCTTTTTTCGGTGTCACTATTATTCAAGGAGGCTTAAATGAAGACAAAAACTGTATTTTTATTTAGTTTCATTCTTTTATGCTTTCTTGTATCATGTCCGCAGCCTGAAGGACCAACCATTCCTGACACAGATTGGACAGTGATGATATATTCTGCCGGTGACCGCAATCTCAGTTCTCAGTTAATGGGAGACCTTGCTGAGATTAAGAGCGGCACGAATAATAATATGACCATTATCGCATTGGCAGATAATACTTATAACACACAAACATCTTTCAGCGAAGCATTCAGCGGCACACGCTTATATCAGATATATAACAATGATGCCCGCAGACTAAGCGGCAGAGACATTCTGCCGGAGATAACTCTTGACGAGGAGTGCAATCTCAACACAGGCGATGCCGACACTTTCCGCAGATTCATAACATTCTGCAAAACATACTATCCTGCGAAGAGATATGCTGTCTTTGTCGGCGGACACGGTATCGGTGCTGTCGAAGAGAAATTCATCTCACGCAGTCAAAGTCTCTCAGTTGCCGAACCGCAGAAAGCGATGGCTGTGGATGGTACTTCTTCGAGCGATTGGATGTTCACCGCAGAACTGACCGACGCATTCGACTATGATGAGCCGATAGACCTGTTTGTATTGGACTGCTGCACTATGGGATTTGCCGAAGTCGCATATCAGTACCGCCCCGGCAATGACTCATTCAATACGCAGTATATGGTCGTATCTCTGCCGCAGCAGATCGGAGAAGGTCTTTTCTATGACCGCATATTCTCACAAGTCACGCCGACTATGAGTCCGATTGAGTTTGGCAAACTTATTCTGCAGCAGCAAGAAAACATAGAAAAAGAAAACTGCTCTTCATATTGGAGATACAATTACACAGAGATACTGTCGATGGCTCTCTACGACTGCACTAAGATCGAGACTCTCAAAAATGCGATAGATGAAACTGTGCCTTATCTGGCAAATCAAAAGTCACTTATGCAAAACACCGCCGCGAAGTCATGCGGCTATTGGAAACGCTCTTATTCATATCTGCAAAGCACTTTTGATTATATGTTTGATATTTATGACATTTTCACACGATTATCCGATGTATCTGATGTCTTATCGGCGGAAGCGAGAGTCCGATGTGCCGATGTTGCCCGGCTTGCCGATGAGACTGTGCTTGCATCATTTCTGTTAAAAGATCCTGATGCATCATATCAATATCCTTTTGAAGAAAACCGCAGCGGACTTGCGATATTCCTGCCGCAGGCTGATTATCTTTGGCGAGAAACACTGTCTTACAATGCCATCGACATTGTATCCTCAGATCCTACTATGAATGGCTACGGCAATTTTGCATGGTGTAGCGACGGCAGCATACCATCAAATAACATTGCCGACAACTGGTTTGAGCTGCTTGACTCGTGGTCCGACACAACCAACGATGAGTCCGGCGGGCTAAACTGTTACCAATATTAATATAAGGAGAAAACATGGATACAGATCTTTTGGAAGAACAGATTATTGATTTGATTGAGAATAAAAAATGGGATGAAGTCAGACAACGCATAGTCCATTGGCGTGCTCCTGATATTTCCACATTTATGATGGATCTTGGGCACAATGAAGATCTCCTGTCATTCTTCGGTTTGCTGCCGATAGAACTTGCCGCCGAAGTATTCTCCGAGTTAAATGCCGACACTCAGGAATATATCCTTGCCAATATTACCGACGAGCAGATCAAGAAGATCCTGCTTGAACTGGAAGTCGATGACCGAACAGAGTTGTTCGAGGACATTCGGCAGTATGATACTCAGAAACTGCTCGAACTGCTTCCGCAGGAAGAGCGAACAGAGACGATGCACCTGCTCGACTATCCTGAGTCCAGTGTCGGACGACTGATGACGACTGATTTCATTGCCGTGCGTGCATCTTGGACGATCACAGAATGCCTGACCTATATCCGCCGCGACGAAAACAAGGAGAAACTCTCCGATGTAATATATGTTACAGACAATAACAACAGACTTGTTGATTATGTCAATATAAGTGATTTCATATTCGGTGATGATGAGAGTTCTGTCGAATCTCTGCTTGATTACAATGTCGTAAAGCTAAGTCCGACCGATGACCGTGAAAAAGCGATAGAGCTGATTAACCATTATCACCTGATCGCAGTGCCTGTTACTGATGAGCATAACATTCTTATCGGAACTGTAACATTCGACGATGTAATGGATGTCTACCGCGAAGAAGTCACCGAGGACTTCCACTTGACATCAGCTATCCAGCCATTGGAACGAAGTTATGTCACAACAAGAGCATTGTCTCTGTTCGCCAAACGAACTCCGTGGCTACTGATACTCGTTGCAGTCAATCTGCTGTCAGGAACAGTCATCGCTGCATTTGAGGGGATTATTGCGAAGTCAATATCGCTTATCGCATTCCTGCCGCTGCTCGTTGCCAGTGCCGGCAATGCAGGTTCGCAGTCCTCGACTCTGATTATCCGTGCAATGGCGATGAACGAATTGTCCAACCGTTCAGATGCAGTCCGCATTCTGCTTAAAGACCTGATAGTCTCTGTTCTGCTTGGATTATGCTTGGCGGTTGGAGTTTACTTCGTCGGCTGGTATAAATCCGGACCTCGGTTCGGTATCGTCATCTCGATAGCGATGTTCTGTCTCGTCATAAT
>JAFYAI010000045.1 GCA_017540815.1 Spirochaetales bacterium | reverse complement strand
TGCAGTCTCGACAAGCGGCAGAGTTTTCTCTATCATTATATTACACAGTTTATTCATCGACCAATGCAATTTCTGAGCAGTCTCATATATGTATGATTTATCGTTTTCTGTTATGCGGAAGTGGCATCTGTGCAGTTCCAGTCCCTTCGTATGATCTTCTACTTTTCTTTGCCCGACATATTTCTTTAATGCCTTAAAATGTTCTGATATTTTCATTAATAACTCCTAAACAACTCCAGTTTCGTTGAGGAAAGTCCGCCGGCTCCGCCGGCGGGCTCTCCTCAACAGATTTTATCCCTTATATATAACGCACGAAATGAAAAACCGGCTGAACAAATCCACAAAAAAAGTGCAAATTTCTTACGAAATTTGCACTTTTTTTGTGGATTTGTTCATTTTACTATGATCTTATTAAAGTTATATTTTTCTTGAATTTTAATTAAAATTTGTGTATCATAGCATAAGTTTATAACTATTTGATAACTATAATTTATAGGAGTAACATTATGACAGATGTAAAAATTCTTGATATACAAAGCAATATCGACAGTCACATTGATTGGCCGTCACTAATGGATAAGGAAGTCGAACTGACTGGCATGGTTCAGAATATTCGGCTACCTAAATGGGGGGCTTTTATTATTCTCAGACTGTCTAATTACAACATACAGACAGTAGTAGAAAACGGCAAAATCAATATCGATCCGGCTACAATCCCTGTTGAATCAACTATTCGTATCAAAGGCACAGTTAGACAATCACAGATCAAGGATTTGGCTATATTCCCAAGAAATGCAGAGATACAAGTCAATCACATAGACATTCTGTCAGTGCCGTCACTGCCGGCTCTGCCACTTGATACAACAAAGAAAGACATTGAAGCAGGTTTAGATACCAAGTTTACCCTGCGTCCGCTGACTCTTCGCCATCCGAAACAAAGAGCGATTTTTAAAATCTCGGCAACAATCTTCAATGAATTTGGCAACTTTCTGACGCAGAATGGATTTACGAGAATTTGTTCGCCAAAGATCGTATTCTCCGGAGCGGAAGGTGGAGCAAACATCTTCAAATTGGAATATTTTGATCGCAATGCCTATCTGGCACAGTCGCCACAGTTCTACAAGCAGATGATGGTTGGAGCATTCGGCAGAGTATTTGAAACAGGACCTGTATTCCGAGCAGAAAAGCACGATACATCGCGTCATCTCAACGAATATGTTTCTATGGACATCGAGATGGCACTGCAGAACGGTTATGAGGAACTGATTCAGGTAGAAACAAATGCTTTGAAATATATATTTGACAAAGTTGCTTCTGACTGTGCGAATGAAGTTGCACTGCTCGGTATCGAAATGCCTGTAATCGACAAGATATACACATTTAGATTCAATGATATTAAGCAGATTATCTTCGATAAATACGGCAAAGACTACCGAGGCGAAAAAGACTTATGCCCTGAGGAAGAGGCTCTTATCTCTCAGTATGTCAAAGAGACATACAACTCTGATTTGGTATTCATCACACACTACCCGACTATAAAGCGTCCGTTCTATGCGATGCCTGATCCTGCTAATCCAGATGAAACATTGTCATTTGACTGCCTGTTCCGCGGATTGGAGATCACAACCGGCGGCGAGCGTCTTTACAAATATGATGATTATGTAACGAATATGAAAAAACGCGGAATGAATGTAGATCTCTTCCAATCATATCTGCAGACATTCCAATACGGCATGCCGCCGCATGGTGGTTTGGGAATCGGATTGGAGCGTGTTACAGCACAATTGTGCGGACTGTCCAATGTCAAGGAAGCATCTCTATTCCCAAGAGACATTAACCGGTTAGAGCCATAACAGAATAAAATTTTGAAAAAACAGATTTTGCATCAGCAAAATCTGTTTTTTTTATAAGATCCCCGCTCGCCTGCGGCGAGCGGGGATACCAGTTTCAATTTTTCTTTATACTATGCAGCCTAAAATCGATTAACACTTCATCAACATAGTCTCTTACTAGGCCGACAGCCTCAGAATATTTCTTGCCGTTAAATACACTTTTATATTTCTCGGAGATGCCAAACTTTGATGGTGCTATAACTATTTTCTTTGCAGGCGTTGGCACAGCCTCATTATTGATCATCGATCCGAGACAGGCGTATATATCATTGAGCAAAAATGCCGTCTCCTGTAAAACATAGCGATACTCATAATCAACTTTAAGATGATCTGCATTACGCACACTCATCAGATCTTTATATCTGCGAGCCATTGGAACATCGCCTTTATAGTCATATTCACTCATCAGACGATTGTAGAATGATGACACCTTCTCAGCGTATATAGAATGTCCTGCATCTCGGAATACAACATTAAGAGCAGGATAATAATCATTCATCAGTATGCGAACTGCCCCCATAAGCCTGCTAATATCTTCTGCAGCATCCTCACCCATATCGACGGCAGGATACTTCTGTATTCGCAGGATATTTTCCTCAAATATCTGCTGGGCGATTGATTTCTGATCTATCGGGCTTGACGAATTTGATTTGGCAGACTCTTTGCATGCAGCTTGCTGCTGAGCCGCTTTCTCCGCTTCTCGTTTAGACAGCTGCTCAACAGCCTCTATCTCGCCGAGTATGAATGCAGATATATTCTGTCTGTTTCTGACAGCATTTATATATCTATCCTCGAAATTCTCCCTAAGCAGCGGACTTTTCTTGAAATCTTTTATTATTTGATCGTATTTTGCCCTGATCTTTTTCAGAGCCGCATTACATTCAGCAGTAGTCAGATTGCTCATATATGAAACTCGGATTATTTCAGAGATGCTAACTTGCGTTTTGCATTCACAAGACGATATATATCATATATGTTAGTCACAGTGATTTCATTGGGCTTCACTACGATACGATTCTGCTTTGCAAAATGCGTCAAGACCTCTTTGCATTTCATCTTATCCATACCGCACCAGTTAGCCACCTGCTCCGGAGTGATCTCGAATGTTATACTCTGCACTTCGTCAATATTGACATTCTTATTCTCAGCGAGCATAAGGAATACATCTGCGATCTTAGACTCGTCATCCGGCAGGATAAGTATCTTCAATCGGCGTTTCTGATCATAGATACGCTTAGTAAACATCTTCAGCAGTCTTATCGCCAACTCCGGCTTTGCCGTCATAAGCGACTCAAAATTCGACTTATTGAACTCAAGCACACGCACATCATCAAGTGCAACGATCGTCGCACTTCGCGGAGCCTCTTCCAATATAGCCATCTCTCCGAACATCTCACCCGGCTCAAGAATGTCGAGGATCTTCTCGGTATCACTCGATATTTTGGTGATCTTAACACGACCGCTCAGTAGGAAGTAAAATGTACTTCCCGGCTCGTATTCGCAGAATATAATATCACCCTGTTTATAATTTTTTCCAAATCGATCTATAAATCCCTGACCGAAGTCCATCATTGCTCCGCCTGCCATTATGGTAACTCCTTATACAACTTCACTGCACTCTTATACAAGTCATCGACTTTATTATTGCTCAAACCTACAACCTTGCGTGCAGCATTCTTCGCATTCTCATTGTCACCCAGCTTAGCGTAAGCCATCGCACAGTAGTATAAAGCCTCTCTTGCTTCCGGCATTGACGGGTACTTGCCCGCAAACACTTGCAGTTGTTTGATACATTCAGCAAATTTCTGAACATTGAAGAAACACTTGCCTATCTGGAATGCAGCGAGTTTTTTTATCACGGCATCATTGCCCGTAATGACTTTTTTGAATTCAGCGAAAGCATCCATATATTTCTTCTGATTCATCAAACCGACAGCTTCTTCATAGATCTTCTTATCCTCACTGGCGGACACTGTATTCTGCTCATTGAGAATGTCATTATCATAACTCATTGCACTGCCGCCGGTCAGTTGGTCTTCGCGGACTTCGAGATGCAAAGCCGGACCGCCCTCGTCGCCATAATTCTGCAGACATTGTTGTGCAGTGGCGATCCTATCTTTAATAAGATTAGCACGGCGATCGTTCGGATAGTAAGACAAAAATCTCTTATACACGGCGATTGACTGAGAATATCTCTTATTTTTAAGATAATACTCTCCAATATTGAAAAATTCACCTGTTGTATCACTGGTAACTTTATCGGTCACAAGACTCTGGACTTCTTTACCGATTTTGCGAAGCTGATTAGAGAATACTTTGAGCATTTTTAGAATGATGGAAGTATTCTTCGTGATCAGAGCCTCGAAATCAGGTGTAGAAAATTCAATAATCTGTGAATCGGCAGTTGTCTTCGCATCTTCTTCGCGAGGATACTTAACCAATCCGGACTTCACACCGAAAAACTCACCGCTGTTAATAATATCTTTAATCGGCTCATCATTCTGTATATCATTATACTCAAGTACAACCTGCCCAGACTTCAGCAGAAATACGGAATCAGCCTTATCTCCCTTGAAGTATATTATCGAATCTGATTTAAACATTTTGACTTTTGGAGCCATTGTCATCTCCTAAGAATATTACTAACCTATTTATCGGTCTTTTTCGTTTATTATTAAAGTATAAAGTGATATTTGTTACTATACTTAATTATTATTTTTATGTCAAGAAAATTTTTTTTCTATATTCTGAAAAAAATTTATTGACTTTTTCCTATTAATACATTAAAATTATCACATAATTATAAAATTACTTTTAATTATAAAACATTATTTTTTTCTAGGAGTTATACAATGGCAGAT
>JAFYAI010000044.1 GCA_017540815.1 Spirochaetales bacterium | reverse complement strand
TTATCGGCGAAAGCGGATAGCACTGTCGAGATCAGCACGATTATCACGAACGACGGCATTACGACAGCCAGCGTCGCCAAAAATGCTCCTACAACTCCTCCGATCCGATAGCCGACAAAAGTCGCTGTATTGATTGCCAGCGGTCCGGGCGTGCTTTCGGCAATTGCGACGATCTCCAATATCTCATCGTGAGTTATCCAGCCCTTGTCGTCACTTACCGCTTTTTGGATTAGCGGGATCATTACATATCCGCCGCCGAAAGTGAATGTGCCTATGCGTAAGAATGTGAGGAATAAGTCGATAAGTTTGGGCATTATAGACTCCGTAATTTGTTGTACCTATGTATTGTCAGCCTGAACTTGTTTTAGAAATTCATCCGAAATCTCGTTAGTAAAGGGATAGATATATAGTTCTTCCCCTCTGCTCATTTTCTTCACAAATCTTAGATTATCACTTGCTGAAAATATCCTTGTACATACATACCATTTTTGTCTTTTTCGTATATTTTCGATCGGTCATTCTGCAAAATCCGTTTTTTTCATAAAAAACAGGACTGTCAGGATTATTATCTATATCAGCATCTACCGTCAGAAATCGACATGCAGCAAAATTAATACTGATTTTATAGGCTAAATCTGCTGCAAAATCAATTAAGAATGAACCATAAGTATTCGTAATAAATAAATTTTGATATGCTAAAGCATTCTTCATAATATAATCTGAATAAACAAAATATTCAGATTTTTTCATTGGGAAAGATACAGGAACATTTTCATTTGATAATTTTTCGATTCTGATATAAGAATCAAGAGAATCCACATCTAAATCAAAAAGATCAATCACTTCTTGAATACCTTATCAAATTTTTTAGAACGTAACTTAGCATTATCAATTTGTTCAACAGTAGGTTTCGCAGCTGCAATTTCACAGATAGCATTCCATACTGTCTGATTTGTACATACCGACGATTGAATTGGTTTAATAACAGCCATAACGCACCTCCTTTTCATTATTATTATAACTCATATTTTTATTTTTTTCAAGTTTATTCTGATTTTTTTTATAAAAACGCCGCCGACAACTTCGTTGTCGGCTGATTATATATACATATCTCTTTAATCTCGTAAAGGACATAACTAACCTCATCCCACCAGCCATCCCTGCCAGCCCGACGCTTGACGCTGTCGGTCAGGCGGTCTGTCAGGTGGTCTGATGTGCGTTATGTCCACCTGCCCCCTGTTCAGAACTGCAGGCAGGAAATACGGAAGCCGAGGTTGTTGTACCGGTCATACGGGTAGCAGTAGTCCCGGTTGGAGACCTCGCAGTTAGACGCATTGCTGAACCAGCTGCCGCCCCGCTGCCGACGGTTGAAGAGGGACGAACTATTGGTCGCCGGACCTGTCGCAGGTGTGCTGCCGTCTATCGCCGCAGTATTGTAATTATCCCAGCACCACTCCCATACATTGCCGCTCATATCATATAATCCAAGACTGTTCGGATCTTTAAGCCCTACTTCCCATGTATGACTGTTGCTGTTGTCTAAGTACCATGCTACATCTCCAACAGTATTGCTGCCGCTGTATGTATATGTCCATGGCGTGCCTGCACTGTATGTTCCGCCTCGTGCCGCACATTCCCATTCACATTCTGTCGGCAGACGGTAGCCATCGGCTGTCCAATCGCATATCATATCATGCCAGTTTTCTATATTAGTGCTGTTATCTGTCGGTATACTTGCCATATTATCTTCAGGATATGAGCCGTCTTTTAACTTATAACATCTCGTTTTATCCATAAGCAGACTCAGTTTATTACAGAAAACCACAGCATCATACCAGCAGACTTTCTCAACAGGTCTAAGCAATGTATCCGACTCCGATATATCCTGAGTTGTGTCAAGCCCTACCCGACTCACATTAAAATATGACGGATTGTTTCCCATTACCGCTGTGTATAATTCTTGTGTCACAGGGTAATTGCCTATCGCATATTTGCCAAGTGTTACACTGCCTCGTCCTGTTGGGAAGACTCCATTTGATTGGTCACAAGTTATGGTTGTGGACTCTGATAAGACTTGTTTCATTGATGTTTTAGCACATTCTTTTTGATTGATAACCATATTTCCGTTAGCAGCGATATAATTCAGCCTCCCCCACTGAGCTGTCATCACGAGTATATCACCGTCTGTTGTTGACAGATTGCTAAATGTGCTCTCATCTCCAAACAGATCCCAGCATTTGAATCCCATTCTTGCAGGAGCAGTAAACTCACACTCAGGCACATCGTAAGTCTGTCCTATCTCGCAGACCATCTTCGGCATATAACCTGTGCCGCCGTTGGCTGCGAAGATAATCGTATATGACGGGATATGCACATCAGCGGTGACATCCTGTCCGTCCTGTGCGAGTATCTGCCACTCCGTGCCGTCGTAGATATACGACTTCTTGTCAGCAGTGTTGTAATACGCCCAATTTGTCTCGGGATTATTCGGTGCAGCGGCAAGACTCCCCTTCCAGACAATGCTGATACCGTCTTTGCCGTTCCTGCCGTTCCTGCCGTTCTGTTCCGTATCACAGCCGACGAACATCATCATAACGGCAATAACTGCTGCAACTAAATAAAATTTTTTCATCTGTTCACTCCTAAGATAATCTTTGCTTTAAAGGAGGATCGTTTATGTTGTTCTAAAGAACAACATAAACGGGGTACCCCGTTTAAATTTTTCTGCATATATTTCAGTATAAATTATAATTAAAATCTTGTCAAGCGAAAACAAAAAAATGAGATTTTCGTTAGAAAATCTCATTTTTTTAATTATTCATTATGAATTATGAATTATGAATTACTTAAACACCTCTCCTGCCTCTTTATACCAGAAAACAAAGTCAAGATGATCAGGCGGGATGCCGATATTATTGGCAAACGAAAGCATCTTCGCTTCGATGTCATAGTAGACTTTCGGCGGAAGTGACTTCGGGATCTCGTCGATTACGCCGCAGAGTTTCAGATTTTTAAGAATGTGGCGGTCAAGGATGGCAACGCACTCGCCAAATCCGATATTTCGCAGGAAATGTCCGGCTTCTTTCAAGCCGATGCCCTTTACATTCTTAAAGAACCAGTTGCGAGTGTTAATTATTTCATTCTCATTAATGTATTTCTTCAACTCAATGCCGCGTTCCGTCGTAAACTGACGGCGTGCGTCAATAATATATTGGGCTTTATGATTCTTGAATCTCACGACATTGAGGACTTCGGCGATCGCAGCCGCATCATCGGAGAAAAGCAAATCTTTCGCAAGCAGTTCCTTAATCGCTTTGTCGGCAGATCTCGCTTTTGACTGCGGTGTGAGCAGACAGAATGCAAGTTCCCGAAAAATATCTTCTTCCGTCGAATTGTGCCACAGTTCTTTGAAGAACGCAATCCTGGCAATGATTTTGTCTTTTATCGTCTCGTATAATGCACGCACTTCATCCGTCGTCATAATTACCTCCTGACTGCGACTGTCATTCCGTCGCCGATATTATACATCATCGTCATAAAATCCCCATCACTGGCAAGCGTTCGGTTAAACCTGTCGAGTAGCCCTACACCGCTGCGGTATTTTTCTTCAAGCTCATCGATCGGCTGCAGCACCTTATCATTGAAGAATGTGTTATCCACAATGAGAATGCCGTTCTTACCGAGAATCTTCTTTATAAAAGGCAGATAACCGATATAATCACGCTTGACCGCATCAAGGAAGATATAATCAAACTCAGCGTCACAATTGTGCAGCCAGTCGAATGCGTCGCACTTGATCAGCTCAATGTCACTGATGCCGAGTTCGGCAAACAAAGCCTGTCCCCGCACATAGCGATTATTGTCACGCTCCAGAGTCGTTATCCGATAGCCCGGCACATTCTGCAAGCCGTGCCTGATAAACACCGACGACGCACCTGAACCAAACCCAATCTCCAGCACATTCTTAGGCTGTCTCATCGCCGCCGTCTGCATAAGGAACATAGCCGTATCGAACCGCACCGCCGGAATGAAATGCTCATTGTCAAACGCGATTATCCGCTCATAGTCACGGCGGTAAGACGCATCTTCAAGTTGGGATATGTATTGTTCGCGAGTCATGATGATCTCCTTGAAGTAATTATAACAAAAAAAACAGGTTTTGCAAAGCAAAACCTGTTTTTCTGATATTTTTTTTAAATGCATTTTTATTCCCATCATTCCTTGACAAACTTCTCTATCCTGCATTTATGCTCTTTCGTTTCCTTATCATAGCTCGCTCCGACGAATACTATGTCGCCGTGCCAGTTGTCAAGACTCTTGAAATATTTCTTCTCCCGGATCTGTGCGAGTGCTGTGTCGGGCGCCTGATCGACTTTAAGCTCAACAATGATTGCTGCCTTGCTCTTATCGAACGGTATATATGCGATGTCAGCGACTCCTCTACCCGCAGGCAGCTCCTTTGCAATGACATAATGATTGATCGCATATATATAC
>JAFYAI010000043.1 GCA_017540815.1 Spirochaetales bacterium | reverse complement strand
CCCCGAAACGAGTTCGGGGTGACAAGAAAAATAAAAAATCGCTAAAAGTCAAATAAAAATCACTTTTTATTTGACTTTTGCAAAAAAAATTTTATAATAAGTTATATTTTATCAAAAGCAGCATTGCGGAGTCGAATATGTTAATATCAGAAATATTTAAACCTGAGAATATCAAGATTGGTATTGAAAGCGAAGACAAGGATGAACTGTTCGAGGAATTAGTCAATTTCTTGGCAGACGCTGAGCACCTTGATAATCGGGAAGCCATTCTCGAAGGTCTGTGGAAGCGAGAGAAGAAGATGTCTACAGGTATCGCTCCGAATATCGCCATTCCGCATACGCATGTGCCCAATCTGAATAACACCATTGGAGTGTTGGGTATCAGCACGGAAGGCATTGATTATGATTCACTGGACGGCAATCCGGTCCACCTCGTGATGATGCTGATCGGTGATGATAAAGATCCGGGCAACCATCTCAAGATACTCAAGAGAGTTGCAATGCTGCTTAACAATCCTGATTTCTATTCTTCGATTATGAAATGCAAAACACCTAAGCAGGTATATGAGACGATCGTTGAGTTTGAGTCAGGCGATAAATAACACAAGGCAACTATTGAGGCTACTATTATGGATGATCTAATCAATAAAATGCGGCAGACTGAAGAGGAAGCGAAGCAAATCATCGCCGAGGCTGAGAAAAATGCTCAGGATAAACTAAGCGAAGCGACGATCGCCGCAGCAAAATCTGCCGAAGAAAAACGCAAAACTATCTATGAGAGATTGGCTGCCGACAAAGATGCCAAATATCAGGCTATGATCGATGAGCGTGACAAGCGGATCGCCGAAAACATAGCACAGTACAAGGCTTCATTCGGCAATATCGAAGCCAAGAAACAAAGCTGCATCGCCGTAATAGAGAAAGACATTGCGGAGAGTTTGAAATAATGGCGGACTTAGGATATGTTCTTGCAAAGATTCACGGCATTCACTCCAAGAGTGTGATCGGTGATACTCTGACTCGATACAGCAAGATTGATTCGATAGATAAGTTAGAGAAGGCGTTATTCGCAGGTGAGACTGCGGAAGCTCCGACTAAGCAGATATATACAAGAGTCGAAGACAGATTTCGCAGTAAGATCATCAGTCAGATAACTGACATCACAGCCTATCTCGGGACAGACAATCCGCTGATCAACGCATTCTTAATGCGATACGAGATTGAGAATGTCAAGCGGATCATTAGAGCAAACATTAATGGTGAGAAAGCCACAACCGGTCTGACAGAACTTGTCATCCCGAAAGGTTTGGACTACAAACTCATTGCCAAGACCGACCTCACCTCACCATCTGCACTGCGTGATATTCTAACTGATACAGTATTCTCATTCGTGACAGAAAAGGCTCAAGGCAAAAATACAGCGGAGACGGACATTCTCCTCGATAAGTTCTACTACACTAATCTGCTGAAAGCAGCACAAACGCTGCCAAAGCAGCAGCAGGAAGTGATAACAGACATTATAACAGATGAGATCAACCTGACTAACATTATCTGGGTGCTGCGTCTGACAAAATACTACAACACTGACAATGATAAGATACGATCGATGATCATTGAGACGGACAAAACGATAAGTGCAGACATTCTGCTGGAGATGGTCAAGACTGATACCTCTGCTGAGCGAAGAGCAGTTAAGAAATACCAACGCATCTTCGGAAGCCAGACAATATCAAACGATACGAATATAACCAAAGCGGAGCAATCTGCCGATGAATATATTAGCCGCAGGTATGTAAAACTCTTCACTCAGGAATACAACATCCTGTCTGTAGTTGCATATATCTATATCAAGATGAAAGAATACTCCGACATTGTTCGGATCGTCGAGTCTCTGCGGTATAAAGCCTAACGACTGGAGCGGTCAATGTTTAGAAGCACAAAGATGAAATACATCGAAATCGCACTTCTGCAGCGGGATTTTCAGAATGCGATTGATTATTTGGGCAGTTTCGGCGGCGTAGAGATCAAGAAAAGTGAAGCCGATACAGGTTCAGAACATTCTTCATTTGAACATCAGAATGAACTGCTGTCACATATCGAAGCTCACCTTAATGAGATCTTCGACTATCTGCAGCTTGAACACACCGATGCCAACGGCGAATTAGCAGATATGACAGCTGTCGATGAGTTCTGCACTACTCTTGCCGAGCAAATTAAACCGTATCGTGATAAACTCGCCGTCCTTATGCAGAAAAAATCAGATTTTCAGACGGCGTTATCTGAGATTGAGCGATATTCTCGGCTGACTATATCGAAGAAAGAACTTGAACAGTTTGAATATGTCCATTTCGTCATTGGCTCGATCAAGAAAGAAGAGCTTGACGCTGTGCACAAAGCACTAAACGGCAGGATCGCTTCTTACGAAATCTCTGACAATATATACATCATCTTCACAACGAAGAAAGGCAGATGGTCGCTGGACAGTGAACTGAAAAAAACATCATTCCAGGAGAAAACTATCCCAGGCGAAGAAGATAAGATCCCGTCTGATGTGCTTGCCAAATTTCAGGCTGATATTGACAATATCGACAAAGAAATTAGCGAACTGACAGCAGTCCAGGAAGACACCAGGAACAAATACAGTGAACTTCTTCACAAATACGAGATGAGTTTCAATCTCCAAAAGATATATTTCGATGTTTACAGCAGCATTCAGCATTCTGAAGCGATCACAGTCATCGAAGGCTGGGTTCCTGAGAAAAAAATATCTGAACTGACAAAAGGTCTCAAAGACAAACTCGGCGACACATTCTCAATCACGACATACAGTCCGGAAGAATTGCCTGACGGCATGCACAAGTCGGTGCCGGTCAAGATGGAGAATGTCAAACTCATCAAGCCATTTGAGAAACTCGTCGGTATGTATGGCACGCCTGAGTATAGAACGGTTGATCCGACTCCTTTTATGGCTGTGTCATTCCTGATGTTCTTCGGACTGATGTATGGAGACATCGGTCAGGGGCTTGTATTCCTCATTGCCGGTATATGTATGATGTTCTCCAAAAAATTGAAAGACGCAGGAGTAATCCTGTCTTCTATCGGCGTTATCGCTATTATATTTGGATTCATATACGGTTCGTGTTTCTGTTTCGAGCACGAAGACATGGAGTGGCTTATTAAGCCGATCAACAAGGCACTGTTCGGACTTGATCAAGGGTATCTGATACGGCTCGATCCTGAGAATGCGTTTAACATTTTCTATCTGACTGTCGGTTTCGGTGTGGTGATTAACCTGCTCGGCATGCTCATCAATATCATTAACAGCATTATACGCGGCACATTCGTTCATGAGATGTTTGGCGGCAAAGGTGTAGCGGGCTTCCTCTTCCTGTTCTCTGTCGGGGCGGTTGCATTCTGCTTCTTCGTGCTTGCGATGCCATTTAACCGCATACCGAACATATTCTTTATACTTGCCGGTATCGCACTTGTGCTTATACTGATTAACGAACCGCTTGTCGCCATTATCACAGGACAGCGGCCCATCTTCGAGAAAGGCTTCGGATTGTGGTTCATCCTGTCTATCGTTGAAGTATTCGATGTGTGTCTCAGCACTATCACTAATAACTTGTCATTTATCCGTATCGGAGCATTCGCATTCGCTCACTCGATATTGAGTTTCACAGTTATATCACTCGCCAAAATGTTCGGCGGCAGCGTGACTTCCGTAGCAGGCATTATTACATTGATTGTCGGCAATGCGATCATCGTTGTGCTTGAAGGTATGATAGTCTGCATCCAGAGCATTCGATTGGAGTATTATGAGTTCTTCTCGAAGTTCTTCAACGAACAGGGCAAAACATTCAAGCCATTCGTAGTGAAGAAAGAGGGAGAGTAAAAAAAACGCATTTTTTTG
>JAFYAI010000042.1 GCA_017540815.1 Spirochaetales bacterium | reverse complement strand
TTCTGTAGAGACTAAGCCGTTCCCGATAGAGCTGAAGTATATGCCGCTCAAGAAGAAAGACGACTATGAAGAATTGCAGGATAAGATTGTCGAGATCGTGGATAGCATTATGTCTTCTCATGCTGACGGTGATATTCTTATATTCCTGCCGGGTGAGGACTCCATCAAGGACTGCTGCCGAAGACTTGCTGATATAGATGAGGCTCATGAGTTGGCTATACTGCCGCTGTATGCACGGTTAGGCATAGAGGAGCAGAATAAGGTATTTGACGAGTTCCCCGGTCAGCGTAAAGTTGTAGTAGCAACCAACATTGCAGAGACAAGTATCACGATTAATGGCATTATATTCGTTATAGATCCGGGGTACTCCAAGATCAACTACTACAATCCGAGGACATTCACATCATTTCTTGAGCTCAAACCCATATCGCGGGCATCGTGCGATCAGCGTAAGGGGCGATCAGGAAGAACTGCACCCGGTGTAGTATATCGATTATACAGCGAGGCTGATTATCTTGACCGTGATGAATATACTAAGGAAGAGATCTATCGCACTGACTTGTCTGAGGTTATCCTTAGAATGGCGGACTTCGGTATGTATAACTACGATAGGTTTGACTTCATCTCGCCACCGAACAGGGGCGGTGTGCTGTCGGCGATAGAGACGCTCAAACTCATCGGTGCTTTGGATAATAAGGGACTGATCACTGAGATCGGCAAAAAGATGGTGGATTATCCGCTGCTGCCGAGGCTGGCCCGCATCCTTGTCGAAGCGACAGAATGTTATCCTGAAGTTGCATACAATGTTTTGATAGTTATATCGTTCTTATCGACGCGGAGTCCGCTATTGTATCCGGCAGGCGAAGAGATAGAGAGCCGCAACGCTCAGCGAAAGCTCGCCGTCAAAGGCGGAGACTTCTTCTCATGGATCAATCTGTTCTACAAATATCTCGGTGCAAAGGATAAGGAGCAGTTCTGTCACCGCTATTATATCGATACGAGAACGATCAATGAGATCGTAAACATTCACAGTCAGCTGCTTAGTATGATCGAGGCGAGACATATCGATATAGATCGCCGCATCAATAATGATAAGATCATTAGATGTGTTTGTGCCGGTCTCAAACAATATATCTGTAAGAAGAAAGATAAAAAGCCCGGCCGCAAGGAGCATAAGGGCAGCTCTCATGCTAACAGTTATGATTCTGCAACGGAGAGTGAGATCCGCATCCATCCCGGTTCGTATCTGTATGGAGAGTCGCCGGAGTGGATAGTCGGCGGTGAGATCGTTAATACAGGGCGGACTTATATCCGCACAGCGTCGGTTGTGTCCGATAAGATTATCAGGAATGACTTCCCCGATATATTTGATGCCGTTGTCAATAAGAATGTCCTCGTGCCGAATAAGAAAGTCGTGCTGCGAGAGGCTGCCACATCCAAGTCAAAGCGAAGCGGCTATGTTGATGGCACGAAGATTAGGATCATCGATAAGTATTTCCCGCTTGTCAAGGATAAGACAGGCATCCATGCCGAGATACAGTATTCTGAGATTATCCAGCTGAAGAAGCAGAAAGAGCAGGTGCTGCATTATAACTTTGATGATCTGGAAGCAGTCTTGAAGTTCAAGGATGTTGAGATCCTGAGGGATAAACTCAATTCTCTTATTCAGTATTTCGATAAGATATATCTGGATAATGGTGTCAATCAGAAAATGCCCAAGCAGAAAGTGCTTAACTATCCTGATGATTGGACGACGCTGTTCAAATATCTGAAGAAGATACCTGTGCCGACATATTTCAAACGCAATAAGTCAAAGGCCGGATTCCTTACTGTATCGGCTGAGAGCGGCAATACATACAAGTTTAGACTAGAGAGAGACTTCTTCACTTCGATAGAGACGAGTTTCGCTGCAGTGGAGAATCTGTTCGCAACTGCCAATCCGGTGTGGAATGAACATGAGAAGATCGTGATGGAGCAGATCCATCACAGGCTCTCCAATATGGCAGAAGAAATAGAGGTGTAATATGGACTGCAAGATTAATCCTGACGAAGATAAGCCATTCCTCGGCAAGAATATATTCTTCGTTCATCCGAATGATGCGATACATAATGAGTTGGTTATGCCTGTTCTTCGTGCCGAATATCAGGTGTTTGAGATAGATACCGAAGATGATGTGCTTGAAGCGGCACGACGCTATCCTGATGCGGTGATGTTTTTCTGCCTTGCCAATACTAAGTCGGAGTTCTCATTCTCAGAACATGCTAAACTTATAGAGAAGATCTGGCAGATCAGCAGCCGCAATAATCTTAGGATCGGCATTATCTGTGAATCAGACAGTTCATCACTGCGGAGAGCAGCATTATACAATACCAGTATTAACGCTGTGATTGCTCCGTTGTCGAAGGGGTATGATTGGGTATCGAAGAGTATAATTAAGTGTTTAAGTCTCATCGGAGCTAAGGGCGTTAGGCGATATGTGCGTGCATTGTGTGACGATGAGGATAATGCTGTCGTGACTATGACTCTGGGGGACAATGTTATATCCGGTAAAATATCCGATGTAAGTTCTGTCGGTTTTGCCGTGATGTTTGATGCAGATCCTGATTTGCAGCCTGATACAACGATACCTGATACGGTGCTCAATATTCGCAGCACGGAATTTACTATACCAAGCAGAGTTTTCGGTGTTCGACAGAGTGACGAAGACAATCATCTTGAGAAAGAGTATATAATGCTCTTCGATGAGAATGTCCCGGTTGAAAAGTCACCTATATATGATTATATATATTATTGTCTGCGCCGAAACTTCAAGCGATAGTTATGCTCCTGCACGAAATCCAAGAATCATTACTGCAGATACCGGGTATTGGCGATAAAAATCTGAAACTTTTTCAGAATGTTGGAGTGAACTCTGTCGCCGATCTGCTTACATATTATCCGCGGCGGTTCTCCGACAGGACAGAGACTGTTTCATTTCGCGAAGCGGTGCTGCGTCATGAGGCTGCTGTGCGTGTGCGGGTATGTGATTATCGGCTTATTCGCCGCGGTCCCCGTAAGCAGATATTGAAGATCATAGTCAGCGACGGCACAGACTACGGATGCCTTGTCTGTTTCAATCGCAGTTTCCTCAGAGATGCACTTCATCAGGATCATGAATACCTCGTCACCGGCAAATGGACTTACAGTTACGGGGAGTTTCAATGCAGCAGTTTTGAATACGAAGAAGCGGATAAGACATTCTCTGTCAGGAATGTGCCGTCGAAAATCATTCCCATATATCCCTTGACAGCTAAGCTGACGCAGAAACTGCTGCGCAATGTTATGATATTCTGCCTGAATAAGTTCCTGCCGAAGTTGGAAGATGAACTCCCATATGGGAGTGTCGAGAAGTATGGCTTGGTTCACAAGGCCGATATGCTGCGGAATATGCACTTCCCGATAAGTTTTGCCGATTATGCGGCGGCTAAGAAGACAGCTTTGTATGAGGAGTTTTTCTTCCAGCAGCTGTTTCTGCTCTCACGCAGGAATAAAACATGCAATATTAATAAGGAAAGAACTCCAATACAATGGACTCTGAAACAGAAAATCTTGGCTGCACTGCCATTCAGCCTGACTGACTATCAGGAGCAGGCTCTGTCCGAGATCGAGGCGGATCTGTTCAGCCATCGTGTAATGCAGAGACTTTTGCAGGGCGATGTAGGCTGCGGCAAGACGATAGTCGCCATTCTTGCGATGGCAGATGTGGTCGAGTCCGGGCAACAGTGTGCAATTATGGTGCCGACTGAGATGCTTGCCCGGCAGCATTATATTAACATAGGCAGAATGTGTGAGCCTGCAGGGATCACTGTTGAACTGCTGCATGGCAAAATGCGTAAACCGCAGAGAGAGCGGCTCCTTAGCAGGATTAAGTCCGGCGAAGTTCAGATTGTCGTCGGAACGCACAGCCTGTTCAGCAAAGATGTGATATATCATGATCTTGGATTGGCTGTCATCGATGAGCAGCATCGATTCGGTGTGGAGCAGCGCATGGCTCTCGTGCAGAAAGGTGAGTGCGTAGATCTATTGCTGATGACAGCTACACCTATACCACAGTCGCTGGCGTTGTCACTCTACGGCGACTTGGAGCTGACTACAATGCGTGGTAAGATCGCCGGCCGCATCCCTGTCAAGACTTGGGTTATAGATGATGTTGCAGCTCGTATCGAGAAGATGTATGAGTGGATCAAAACTCTCTTGGCTCAGAATGGTCGGGCAATCATCGTTTATGCTCAGATCGATGAGAGTGATGGTGAGAATGAAGACATCAATATCAAAAATCTTGAAACAGAATATGAGCATCTCAGTCAAGTTTTCGCCGAATACGGCACAGCGATGATACATTCGCGGATCGATGATGAAGAAAAATATACAATTGTGCAGCAGTTCCGCGAAGGAACAATCAAACTCATAGCTGCCACAACGGTCGTCGAAGTTGGTATCGATATTCCTGATGCGAATGTCATCGTCATCGAGAATGCCGAGCGATACGGACTTGCAACGCTGCACCAGCTGCGAGGCCGTGTAGGGCGTAACTCCAAAGAGTCATATATGGTTCTGATCTCTAAACTTGATAATCTTACCGAGGAAGGCAGGAAGCGGCTGCAGGTTATAAAGGATAATACAGACGGATTCATTATCGCCGAAGAAGACCTTATGCTTCGCGGTCCCGGCGACTTCATTGGCTTGCAGCAGTCAGGTATGCCTGAGAATCTGCGTAATATTCGGCAGGAACTGCAGTTGCTTGAAGCGGCTCGCGATGATGCTCGACAATTATTTGAAGAAGATCCCGATCTGTCGAAGCCCGATCATCTGAATGTGCAGAAGAGTTTTTTGGAAAGGCTTAAAGCAATTCATAATTGACATTTTACGGAAAAAAGAGTATAACTTATTATTATGAAGCACATAACTTTATCACCAATAACTAAACGACGGCTTTCACGATTTTGCAAGACGAAGCGGGCATTGGTATCGCTTATAATTCTTGGCTCGCTGTATTTTATTTCGCTGTTCAGCGAGTTTATCGCCAATGATAAGCCGATTCTGATTCGCTATGAGGGTAAGTATTATTTTTTTGCTGCATTCCGATTTTACTCGGATGAGACATTCGGCGGCAGGTATAAAACCGAGGCGGCATACAAGAAGATCGCCAAATCAGACGCATTCCGTGCTAATCCGAAAAATTTTATGTGGTTTCCGATAATTCCATACAGTCCGTATAACTCTAATCTGGCTGAGCTTGACGGATTTCCGCCGACTGCACCGGACAGACATCATATCATGGGGACTGATGACCGTGGGCGTGATGTGTTTGTGCGGCTACTCTACGGATTTCGTGTGTCGATGACATTTGCTCTGATACTGCTTATACCTGAGATACTGCTCGGAGTGGCGATCGGCGGCATACAGGGGTATATCGGCGGGATGTTTGATCTGACACTGCAGCGGATTATTGAGATATTGTCGTCACTGCCATTTCTCTACATTGTTATCCTGATCGGCAATATCTTTGGCAAGAGTCTCGGCACACTTATCCTCATTTTGGGAATGTTTAATTGGATTGGGCTGTCATATTATATCAGAGCTGAGTTCCTGCGGATCAAGCAGTTCCAATTTGTGCAGGCGGCTCGCTCGATGGGGATGGCTCCGTTTAAGATACTGTTTTCCGAGATACTGCCGAATGCTCTGACTCCGATCATCACATTTATGCCGTTCTCACTGATTGGCAACATATCGTCGCTGTCGTCGCTGGATTATCTCGGATTTGGCTTGCCTGCACCTACACCGAGTTGGGGTGAACTGATCAAGCAGGGAACAGAATATCTGACATCGTATTGGCTGTCTGTTTATCCTTTTGTGGCATTGTTCCTCACATTGCTCCTTACCGCATTTATTGGTGAAGGAATAAGAGAGGCTGTAGATCCGAAAGATTTTTCGCTGTTAGAGTGAGGAAGTTAGTTATTCCCATATAGGAATTAATTGTTATACATCGACAATAAATTATCAGATGATTAAGTTTGATGTTCCCATATAGGACTTTATTCCTATATGGGAATAAAGAATTTTTAAGTATTGCATTATTGTCTAATATTATTCTTAAAAAAATATAAAAAAATCCTATTTTTTTGCTCTAATTATCAGCCAGAATTTCATTTTGTGCGTTATATATAATGAATGTTGCTGTTGGTAACAAGAATATTCATTATATGGAGTCGAATATGGACTTAGAAAGATTACAAGAGTTTTATCCACAGGTAGATATGAGTAAACCTCACAAATTGCACATTAAGGTATCAATTGATGAAAAAGATAAACTTATAAAACTGTCGGATAAAATAAAACGAACAGAATCAAAAATATGTGTAGAAGCAATTATGACGCAGCTTCCTATTCTTGAAGAACGAATATTTGATTATCGTTCAGAAGAGTTTCGGCGTAAGAAAGGTGACTATTTATTTGATGTGGATATTATTTTACCGCCGGAGTTGTTTTTGCGTCTGCTTTTTTACAAGGAGACATTTCAGAGTTTTAGCATAGGATTGATTGTTAGAATGATGATTGATGATTATTTAGCGGCATTGAATGAAGATGAAGAAGAAGAGACTGTTTTGAAAGCGATGAATGATTATAAAACTCTTGCGGCAGATGTACATCGGATATTCTTTAGTATAAAGAGATTATTGTCAGATGTGTGCAGTAATATTAAAGTGAGATTGCAGAGGTTTTCTGCCGGATTATCCGATGAAATGTTAATGTATTGGGAGACTTTGGCTGTCGGATAATTTGTGGCAATTATAAAAAGTCTCATATGAGAGTTCTTTTTATTTTACAATAAATTCTACTTCATCTTTTAGTGTTTTTGACTTGTCGGTTACTGAGATACACATAATACCTGTATGAATTGGTATATTGGTCTGATATGGGAATGGCAAAGGCTGCTGAGGTCCGTCATTAATTGTATAATATAGCATGTTCCCTGATTGCTGGTATGAGACACTTAGGCGTATTGTCTGCGTGTGATCATTAATTGTTTTGTCTAAATAGAAAACCGATTTATTTGTCGGACTGATAATTTGAGGAATCGATTTGCCGATCTCATATTTCTGATACTGGCTGAGTTTCTTGTTATTCGCTGCCCATGTCACATATTCTGCAGGGTAGGCTATATAAGGCGTGCCGTTTGGAGCGGCTTTATGATATGTGCATGTTTCATAATGTGTGTTTTTAGCCGGATTATAATATTCCATTGTCACAGAATGACAATGTCTGCTCGGACTTTGCCCTGATAATGTGCAGATCGGTCTGACTGACAGACTGTTGGGAGGCTGTATATTCGTAGGAGTTGTGCCGAGGGACTCTACGATTTGTTTTACTATCGCAAGCGGCATAGCTGCTCCGGGCACACCGTGGATTGTGTTGCCGTTGAAGTTGCCTCCCCATACAGCGATCGTGTATTCCGGGCATGTTGCTAATGCCCATATATTGCCGAACTGGTTGCTCGTGCCGGTTTTTGCCGCGATGCGGCGGCTGCCGAAGAAGTTAGCGTTGCCAAAGCCAAGACTGCGGGCTTTATCATCACAAAGGATGTCATATATAAGGAATGAGGATTCTTCGGAATAAATCCTAACTCCCATATATGAGTGCGACTCAGTCTTATGCCAATCCTGCATCCCATGCTCATCAATGATCTGTCTGATATAATTAGGTTTATACAACATCCCTTTGTGACTGAATACGCTGAATGCAGCTGCTAATTCTGCAAGTCTGACCGGTGCATTGCCGAGTGCAAGCCCAAGACCGGGGTATTGAGTTGATTCGGACAGTGATGAGAATCCTAGATCTGACAAGTGCCGACTGAAATTCTGCACGCCAATACGGTTGATCAGATATACAGCAGGAATGTTCAGTGACGAGGCGAGTGCAACACGCATTCTGACAGGACCGTTTGTCCGAAGGTTGTAGTTGTGCGGTGCGTAGTTCTCTTCGCCGCCGATATTCATAGGAATGTCAGGCAGGATCATATCAGGACTGAAACTGCTCTCGAATGCGAGTGCGTATAGAAACGGTTTGAGAGTTGACCCCGGCTGATTCTTAATCTGAACGCCGTCAATCTGACCGCAGATCTCATCGTTAAAGAAATCTCGGCTGCCTATGTAAGTGATGACTTCATTATCTTTGTTTAACACGAGCACAGCTGCATTTGACAGACGGCTGTTGCGGTATTTATCAACCGTGACGGCGACGATATTTTCGATCTTATGCTGGAGATCAATGTCCAAAGTGGTTGTAATACTCTTGATTTTACGCAATTTTTCAGGATTGATTTCTTTATTTATCACATTCTGCAAATGATTGACAAAATGCGGAGCATCGAATGCGCGAGTGATATGTGTCATCTCAGACAAAATGTTGTCTATAGCAGACTCGGCTTTGTCATTCAATCGGTGGAGCCGTCTCAGAAGCAGAGATGCCGCTTTATGAATGTCTTCTTTATTGTGGAAAGGATTGTACTTAGTCGGGGCTCTCGGTATTATGCAAAGGATTGCAGTTTCTTCCGGTGAGAGTTCAATAAGAGCTTTGCCGAAATAAATCTCTGACGCAGCAGCGTAGCCTTTCGTATTATACCCAAACGGTATATTATTGATATATTGTTCCAATATCCATTTCTTAGATTTTTTTATTTCCAGAATGCGGGCCATTATAGTCTCATATAGTTTTCCTTTTATTCCTCCGGAATGAGGATATATCAGCCGAGCCAGCTGCATTGTAATGGTCGATGCTCCAGAGACGACACGATTGCCGGTCATATTTTGCCATAGTCCACGCAGGACAGCAGGTATATCTGTGCCGCCGTGCCAGTAGAAACGCCTGTCTTCCGCTTTCAGGATACTGCGGATAATCTCAGGCGGCACTTGAGTCAGAGTTATCTTAGTCTGCCAGCTGCCGTCAGCAGCAGGAGTCCAGCGGAGCAGTTTGCCGCTGCGGTCATAATATCGAACGGAGTATTGACTTTGCTCAAACTCGTTTAGCCGCTGAGATGGTACTGTGTATATAATCAATCGCTCCACGGCAATTATGACGATGATTATAAGGATTAGGTTAATGAATTTATGTTTTGTTCCCATATAGGAGTCCTATATTATCTGCATAATCATTTCATGTGATTATATATCTATATTTACTCCCATATAAGAACACATTTCCTACCTATATCAATTTTATTCCTATATGGGAGTACTTCCTAATATTTTATCACAAAATTCCTAAAAGTCAATATCATAAATTAAAGTTTATAACTTACTTAATCCGAAGAATTATATGAGGCATAATATGAATATGATTGCAACGGAGACTTTGACTCCGAAGTGTTATTTTACTGAAGACCTTTATATGGGCGACACATTCTTCATATATCCGAAGAATCTTGAGATGACAGATGTCATTCTCGACCTTCTTGATAAGTGGTATATCGATGATGTTATGACCGAAGGTCAGGTGCTGAATCTTGCAGCTGAGGGTGAGGACGGCAAGAAAGAAGGTGACGCTAAGAATGGTGAATCTTCTGATGTTATATCTGCCGACAAGCCGGGTGAGACTGCCGCTAAGACTGAGTTGGGCTTCGATAAGAATGAACCTGTCGCTGATGTGTATAAGCGATGGTCAGTTACGGTGATAGAGTTCTTCAAGTCTATCCTTGTTAATCAGCGTATAGATAAGAATGCCGTTGTCAAACTGCTTGATGAGATTAGGGCGAGAGTCCGCCATCAGCAGAATGATATTATGATGCACATTGGTCAGCCGATTGAGGGGGTGCCTAATATTTATCGAAAGGCTGTCGATGTTACTGTGCTTTGTCATTTGTTGGCGAAGACGCTGCAGCTCAATACTTTTACTGAGGCGAATCTGCTCATAGCAGCATTGTTTCATGATATAGGTATGCTTAAGATACCGAAAGCTATTCTGAATAAGGCGACTCCGCTTACGAAGGAAGAACTTGCCGTTATTCAGAATCATACGATTGTCGGGTTCAAGTATCTTAAAGCAGTGAATTATCCGACGATAATCGCTTCAGGTGCACTCCAGCATCATGAGCGTGTAGACGGCAAGGGTTATCCGAATCGAACGACTTCGGAGAGAATAACAGATGTAGCGAAGATTATCTCTGTAGCAGATGCGTATTGTGCTGCGATTGCGGAGAAGTCATTCAAAGATTCGCTTCATGCGAAAGATGCGATGCAGGATCTGCTCGGTAAAGGCGGTATTGTCTATGATCAGGTTGTGCTTAAAGCACTGGTTAAGACAATCTCATTCTATCCGGTTGGATGCCTTGTTGTCCTGTCTGACGGAAATGTCGCTCAGGTTACAGGAACTACCGCTGTAGCGATGAGACCGATAGTGCAGAAAGCAACGATTGGCGAAAATGAAATAACTTTGGGAGAAACGATAGATCTTACACAAGTGTCGAATGTGTTTATAAAAGGGATTTATAAGAGATAAGGGAGTCATTATGCAGATAGAATTTTTTGGGACAAGAGGCTCAGTACCTTCATGTGGCATAGAATATGTCAAATATGGCGGCAACACAACATGTGTAGTTGTCACGATGGATGACGGCCGCAAGCTGATTATTGATGCCGGAACTGGTATTCGCAATGTTGCGAATATCGGCAAAGACGAGGATATTCGGATATTCCTGACACACAGTCATTGGGATCATCTGCAGGGATTGCCATTCTTTGGTCAGATTTATAATCCTGAGGCAAGTTTTAAGTATATTATAAGTGCCCATAATTTCGACGATGTGAAGGCAGATATATACAAGCAGATGTCAGGAACGACATTCCCTGTGAATTTTAATTCTTTGCCGTGCGATGTGTCATTTGTTAAGATTGACAAGTCTCTGAAAGTTGATGACTCATTAACTTTGGAAGTATTCAATAATCATCATCCGGGTGAGGCATCCGGCATTAAGATTATTAATAATGGCAAGGTATTCACATTCCTTACGGATAATGAGATAGAGCTTTTGCGAAAGAATAATCGCTACAAAGAGCTTATTGAGTTCTGCAAAGGTTCTGACTGTATCGCTCATGATGCACAGTATTCTAAGGAAGAATACTCACATAAAGAGGGTTGGGGACATTCATCGATTATACATGTCCTTGACCTACTTATAGAGACTAAACCAAAGATTGGTATCTTTACGCATCACGATCCAAATCATACCGATGTGCAGATCGATGAGTTTGAAGAACTTGGCAAAGCTATGCTGAAAGAAGCCAATGTCCAGATGCTCTTCTTCGGAGCGAAAGAGAATGATGTGATTGAGTTTTAAGTTATAAAAAAACCTCGCTGGAAGCGAGGTTTTTTTTTGCTAAAATAAATTTTACTTCTTCTCAAACAGTGATCGGATGTTCTTGCCGACGATCTCAATCGTGTGCTTGCCAAGTTCTTCCCGTTTTTTGTTGAGATTCTTAGCACCGCTGTTGGCTTCAGCCATCCAATTCTTAGCGAATGTGCCGTCCTCGATCTCTTTGAGGACTTTCTTCATCTCCGCTTTGACATTATCATTGATCAGGCGAGGACCTGTTACATATTCGCCCCATTCTGCTGTGTTGGAGATAACTTCGTTCATTCTCTGGATGCCGCCTTCGTAGATAAGGTCTACGATCAGCTTCATCTCGTGCAGACATTCGAAGTATGCCATCTCAGGCGGATAGCCTGCTCCTGTCAGAGTGTCGAATCCTGACTTGATCAGTTCAACAACACCACCGCAGATAACAGCCTGCTCACCGAACAGATCTTCGTAAGTCTCCTGCTCGAATGTGCACTCCAATACTCCGGCTCGGATAAGACCTTCAGCTTTAGACATTGCAAGTGCGATCTGCTTTGCATTGCCTGTTGCATCCTGTGCAACAGCAACCAGTCCCGGAACACCGAAACCATTGAGGAATGTCTTGCGGACTTCTGTTCCAGGTGACTTCGGAGCTACCATTATAACATCAATATCAGACGGCGGCACGATCTGCTTGAAGCAGATATTGAAACCGTGTGAGAATGACAGAACTTTGTTTTTATTCATATACGGTTCGATCTCATTCTTATAGATGCTGCCCTGTTTCTCATCCGGCAGCAGAATGTGGATAATATCGCCTTTCTGAGCAGCTTCGGAGACAGTCATTACATCGAAACCGTCTTCTTTTGCTCTGTCATAAGATTTGCCCGGTCGGATACCGACAACAACCTTAACACCCGAATCACGCAGACACTGTGCCTGTGCAGACCCTTGAGCACCATAGCCGATAACGGCAACTGTTTTGCCCTGCAGATATTTCATATCTGCATCTTTGTCATGATAAATCGTAACACTCATTTTATACCTCGAAATAATTGTATAATGAAAATTGATAATATAATTTTAACACAAAAATATAGTTTTGGCAAGGTGAATTTTGTTATAAATGCTCGGATAAATTGTGTTCCTATATGGGAGTAATCTCATCCTTCGCAGTTATATTCCCCAGCCGAGTTTCATATTCAGTATCTGTGTAAAGTTCTTATTGCCGCGAATGATTTTGACCGGCTTATTGGACTTTTTAACGGTGATAGTCTGATTTTTCTGCAGGAATATGATCTTGTGCCCGTCGAGTGTCAGCTGCGGCTGGACTGTCGAGTCTTTGATATGTACGGACAGTGTATCTTTGTAAGGCACGATGAACGGACGAATCGCCAAAGTATGGGCACATATTGGAGTAAGCACAAATGCTTCAACGCTCGGATGCAGAATCGGTCCACCGGCACTGAGATTGTATGCTGTGGAGCCTGTCGGAGTGCTTATGATCAGACCGTCGCCTTTGATCTTGCTCACCGTCGCATCGTCAATGCTGACATCCAGCGTGATAATACGCGATATACCGGCATGAGAGATAACCGCATCATTAAGAACGAGGAATTTATCTTCGTTAATGGCAATCTCCAGCGTGTCTTTGTATTCGTAATCGGCTTGCCCATTGATAAAGTTCGACAGGAAATGTTCAAACTCATTGATCTCGATGCTTGTGTTGAATCCAAGCTGTCCGTTATTCACACCGAAGATCGGAATGTCAGTGCCGGCAAATACTCTGGCTGTATATAGGAATGTTCCGTCACCGCCGACTGAGACAACTGCGTCAAAGTCAGTGAGATTGGGTCTGACACTGCCGAGGACAGGAAGTTTGTCATAGTAATGGAAGTCTTTGCGTCCGTAGATGTATTTCTCGAATGCAACATTATACTTTTTCGACAGAATGTCGGTCGAAGCCAAAAATTTATCGAGACAGCTTCGTTTGTTAAAACCTATAACTGCTATTTTTTTATTCTGTTCCATAATATATCCTTGTCCATTCGTTTTAGTCATCATTCAAAACTGCTCGGAAGAATGTTATGCAGTGCACTTTGTCGAATCCGGCATCTTTAAGCAGTTGTGCTCCGTAATTAACAGTTGCACCG
The DNA here is from genome assembly GCA_017540815.1 of Spirochaetales bacterium. Classification (GTDB taxonomy): domain Bacteria; phylum Spirochaetota; class GWE2-31-10; order GWE2-31-10; family MWDO01; genus RGIG6909. The sequence goes on along the minus strand of JAFYAI010000042.1, from coordinate 7,076 downwards.
GTAGTATATACATCATCAATGAGATATATCTCGCCGTGATATTTGTCACGATGCTCGTCAGGCAGATAATATCCCTGCTCGATCTCATTGATCCGAGTTGTCTTAGACTTGGACTTCTGAGAGCGAGACATAAGTTTCCATCGCTTCCGATAAATGTTTGGCATCACGGTAAATCCCTCTTTACGCAGCAGACGAAGCACATAGCGGAGACTTCCTCTTCCGCGGCGAAATGCTTTACACCAAGTGTCCGGCACGATTGTGACAGGTATATCTTTCGACAGCCAGCCTTTACGCAGCAGCAGACTGACGCACAGCCGATTCATAATAAATTCGTCATTCTTTTTTAGCTTATACACCACATTTTTGAAAAATCCGGTATAAGTCTGCAGATAATGATATGAGTCGAAGTAGATCTGCCCCAACTCGTAGCACGATGGACAGTAATCGTCAGTCAGCGGATGACCGCATATCGGACATATATCATTTGGAGTTTCATCAAATGCCGCAAGACACTGATCGCATATCAGATGACATTCTTCCGATAAGTCTTTGCTTCCGCATATTACACATCGTGTATCTAAAAGGACATCTTTCAGCAACTTGGACTCTCCGATTTTGAGTGTTTGCTTTCCTTTTCATCGATAATGTCAAGGATATTGTCGGCATTGTCTGTTTTATTCCTATATGGGAACTGCATAATATCATCCGGACTGATCAACATTATCTCAGACTGACTGCCACCCATCGCATTGTGCTCTCCGCAGACTTGATTGGCGATGATATAGTCTGCTCCCTTGCGTTTGAGCTTGCTTTTGGCATTTTCTGTGACATTCTGCGTTTCTGCTGAGAATGCGATATATAGTTTAGCCGGATCTTTGGGGAGTCCTGCGATAATGTCATCTGTTCGTGACAGTGTAAGCGTCATATCTCCGTCGGATTTTTTGATTTTCTGATCGGAGTAGTGCGGTTTGTAGTCGGCGACAGCGGCACACATCAGCAGGATGTCATTGTTGGGTATTTCATTATGGACTGCTGTTCTCATATCGGAAGCACATTCTGCATCGATGATTCTGACATTCGGATATTTGAGGCAGAATGCTTGTCTTATATGGGAGTCCGTATTCGCCGCAATGATCGTGACTTGCGAGTTTAGGCGGATGAAACATTCTGCGAAAGCAAATCCCATCGTGCCTGACGAGCGGTTGCCGATGAATCTCACAGGATCTATCGCTTCGCGAGTGCCGCCAAGTGTTATAAGGACTTTCTTACCGTCGAAGATTGTTTTTTTATATCCTATTATATTGACTATATCCGAAAATATTCTGTCATTCTCAGGATAACGCCCGATGCCGACTGTGCCGCATGCCATCCTGCCTGAGTCCGGCTCTGTGAAGTGAAATCCGTAATTGCGGAGTTTGGTCATATTGTCCTGTGTAATGGGATTGAGATACATATTGGTATTCATTGCCGGCACGATTAGCTTCGGAGCTGCAGATGACACTAATAATGTAGAGATCATATCATCGGCTATCCCGGCGGCAGCTTTGGCGATGATATTTGCGGTAGCCGGAGCGACGACAACGAGATCCGCCAGATCGGACAGGCTGATATGCGGTATGAACTGACTGTCGTCGAACATCCCGACTGTGACTTTCTGCCTGGTGACAGTCTTGAATGTCAGAGGTGTGACAAACTGCACCGCATGGCGGCTCATGATGACATGGACATTAGCACCGGCTTTGGTCATCATCGAGGCGAGGGTCACTGCTTTATATGCAGCGATACCGCCGGTGACACATAAAATTATGTTTTTGTTTTCTATTATTCCCATATACAACTCTCCGTTCTGCCTATGCAATAAACTTGCAAAACTGTCACCCTGAACTTCTACCGCCAAGGCAGTCGCCACGGATGGCGACAGTGCAAGCGGCGGTATGGACACATACGCCGTCGCTATGGCGGTGTGCAGTCGCCACAAGGACGCATAGGCGACGCTGTTTCAGGGTCTCATAAAATTAGGAGATGCTGAATCAGCGACGGCTGCGCATCCGTGCAGCCGCTTGCACACCCGACATCGTGTCGGGCGAAGTTCAGCATGACAGGACCTTTTTAGTTTTTTCAAACAGTTATCGCCGCTGTCTCCGCATTCGTGACGCGTATAAGGTCGTCAGGAGCGATGAATATCTGAGCCCCTCTCAGACCGCCGCTGATGATGATCTCGTCGAAGAGTATCGCCGTCTCATCAATCACTGTTTTATACTGCTTCTTCATGCCGATAGGCGTGCAGCCGCCGCGGATATATCCTGTGACTTTGGTAATATCGCGGACATGGATCATCTCGACGGCTTTCTCACCGACTGACTTGGCGGCGGCTTTGAGATCCAACTCTTTGTCGATCGGTATGACGAATACATAATATTCACCGGACTTGGCGACTGTCACCAGCGTCTTGAATGACATATCATAACTCTGCCCGAGCTGATCCGCAATATGCACAGCATCGATGAACTCGTCACATTCGTAGAACTGCGGTTTGTAAGCGATGCCTGCTTTATCAAGGATGCGCATTGCATTAGTTTTTGTTTCGTTATCTTTCTTAGCCATAGTGATATTATATGAAAAAAAGCTAAAAATGTCCATAAAAATAATTTTTTTTGACCTAATACTTGAAACTTTGAAATTTGTGTTGTATAATATAATGGGATAGTATTTTATTATGATTTATTATTAACAATTTGTTAGGAGGAGTTATGAAGAACTTAAAGATATTTATCCTTATTATGATGTTGACATCGCTGATCGCATGTCCGAATAATAACGAAGATCCAAAGACAGACAATACTGGTGCGAATGGTAAAGATAAGATTGCATCTCTGCAGGCTGTGATAGACGATCCGAATACGAAAGACGGAGATGTGATTAATCTGTCGAAGTATCCTAATATGTCCGATTACAATGCAAATATCACTAAAACATTGACGATCAACAGTTCGGCAGATATAGATCTGTCATCAGCGAAGCTGAGTGTATCGAAAGACGGCGTTAATCTGACAGGTCTTGTTAATGCCAATGTCACAACGAATGCAAGTCTCGGCAGCGGCAGCCTTAAGATAAGCAGCTCAAGTCTAGCCAGTCTTGTCTTGAACGGAGGCGGTGCAAACAGCATCCATCTTAATAATGTTCAGGTGCAGGATCTGACAGCCGATTATTCGTGGGTGCGTCTGCATATAGAAGATAAATCAACCAAGATAACTAACTTCGCAGCGGTGAGGAACTGTATCATCGAAGATGATGAAACCCAAGATACTGCACATACAAAAGCATTTGTAGACAATCTTAAAGTTTCAGATAATGTAATTGCAGAGGTTAAGACAGTTATAGATAAACTCGATATTGCAGGTGAAGGTGCGGAAGTCAACCTTAATCGGGCAAACGCATTTATCAAAGGATTATCCAATGCTGTCGTCAGTGAGTCATTTTTCGGCTCGTTCCGACTGACATCGAAAGAAGAAGTCGATATGCCGTCGATCCTTACCAATATCCTCGGTAATAATGATACATATCGAAAGCAGATCCAGTATAAGACATCAGAGATGCTTGTCGGGATAGAGGATCGTGCCGCCGCTGAATACAATAATGTGTCATACAACTTTGACGGATTTGTTAAAGCATGGAAACGTTATAATGATAATTCGGACGACCAGGAAGAACAAAGGATCTGGTCTAACTATCAAAATGTTCGTGTGCTTGATAAATATAACGGAGTGTCGATTAGAAGCGTAAGGACTAAGGCTTTCCAGATGAGTCAGTGGCTCACATCAGTTGATATTGGTGAGAATGTTACAACTATGGGAGAGCTTCCATTCTTAGGCTGCTGCAATCTTAAAACAGTGTATATGCGTCCGGCTGTTCCTCCGACTATCGTTCCGTTGAAAGACGGAGATAATAATCCGATGCTGTTCTTTACTACTGATGATCAGACTAGTGATAAGACTAAACTTGACAGAACGCTTTTTGATCCAACAAGTGACTTTATATCGGCTGAGTGTATAGATTACTTCATCGAGTGGTATAAAGACAGTGAGTATGCCGGAGATGACGGGAAGCAGGTCGTTGCTGATATGAAGACGGCAGTTGCAGGTATTAATGGTATATATAGCGATGTGGATGTCTCTACGATAGGTAAATTCTTAAAGAGTAAATTTATGCGTGATTTGCCTGATACTGCATATATGGCTGCGGAAGCTCAATTAGGAATCGATGTTAGACCTGATACTATCGTTGATAAGATCATGTCAGAGTGGGATAAGACTCTGACTCAGATCGATATGAGTAAAGTTAAGATCTATGTGCCTGCCGACTCAGTGGATGCTTATAAGTCGGCAGCAGGCTGGAGCCGCTATGCTGATAGAATTATGGCAATACCGACATCATTTATAGATGAGGTTCATGCAGAATAATCAAATACAACAAAAAAATCGGCTGCACCGCAGCCGATTTTTTTATATTACTCTCCCAACAGATTGCTCTGTCGGAATGTGATCGGCAGACTAATCGTGAACACCGTCTGTCCCGGCTGCGATGTGAATGTTACCTCGCCGTTATGCTCTTTGATGATCTTGTAGAGTATCGCAAGTCCAAGTCCGGTTCCGTTAGACTTAGTTGTGAAATACGGGTTGAATATCTTGCTTTTGTAATCATCAGGGATGCCGATGCCGTTGTCTATCACATTGAATATCACATAATCATCTCTTGTATATGCTTCAAGTTCTATAGTCGGATTATCGGCATTCTTGACTGCAGCAATGCTGTTCTCCGTCAGATTAAGCACTGCCTGTTTGAAGATCTTCTCATCGAGCAGGACTTCCGGCAGATCAGAGTAGCTTTTGACTAACAGTATGTTCTTCTCTTTGACTTCCGGCGTGATGAACCGCACAAATTTATCGAGGAAGTCGTTAAACTTCACAGGCATTAGTGTTGGCGTAATAGGTCTGACTGCGAATAAAAAGTTGTTCACAATATCGCTTAGACGGGTTATCTCATCATTGACAACATTGAGACAATATTTCATATCGTCGGAGTTCTCGCATTTGCAGGCTTTGACCTGATCCTGCAGCAGTTGGACATGGATGCTTATAGCACTAAGCGGATTCTTGATCTCGTGAGCGATGCCTGCCGAGATTGTGCTGACCGCTGCGAGATTCTCCGCACGCTGGAGTTTCTTCTCATTCTCTTTGTCGAGCGTTATATCTTGTGATATGATAATACTGCCGATAATGGCAGACTTTTTGACAAGCGGATGAACTGACAAACTGATATATTCGTCATTCTCAGTTCGCAGTTCGAGTTCTGTAAGTTTCTCCTCATTTTGCAGAGCCTGTTCAATGGTATTAATGACATTCTTATCGCCGACGACATTCTCCAGCGGCTCATTGGAGATACTTGCAGTCTTAATATGCAGGTTTTTGATCGCCATCTTGTTGGCGAAGTAAACCTTGCGGTCATTATCAGTTACCAATATACCTTCGGTCATAGAGTTAAGAGCAGTCCTCATTATGTCGAAGTCTTCAAAAATGTCACTCATCAGACTTTGCAGAGTTGTTTTATCGATCTTGTCGAGTTTTTGTCGGATAGTTTCAAAAAATTCGGCTCTCAGCATTTGATTTTCCCCGCATTGACCATAGATTTAATCGGATAGAATATACCTTCCAATGCCCAAACCGGAGTGAGATTGTATATATCCATTTTGGTATATGTTTCAGACAGCAGTTTGTTTAGCGTTGTCAAGTCATCTGTCGAGACATTTCGCAGAATGTCACCATTACCGACGATGTTAATATCTGTTTCGCGTGTAAGCAGTTCTCTGTTAATCAGTATCGAGAGATTTTTGACAAGAGCCTTAGCGTATTTCTTGTCATTGTTTTTCTGAAGAAATGCTTCGAGTTCTCCGAATGTGTGATGAAAGTTGAATACATAATTGATGACTTTTATCAGTGTCGGCAGCATATTATTGTAAGATGTCTCGTCATTTCGCAGCAGATACTGTTCGACAGACTCGTATTGCTTACTCTCACCGAATGTTTTACTCAGTATCTGAGCTGTTTCTTCCTTAGTATTGTGTCCGAAGAAGTAGCAGCGGCAGCGAGACAGGATCGTCTGTATGATGCGGTTCTTGTTCTCTGCAATCAGAATGAAGAACAGCGACGGTGAAGGCTCTTCCAGCCGTTTGAGCAGGACATTACGAGACGAGTCATCAAGATAATCAGCCATATCGATAATGATTACACGGTTGATATTCGGCTGGTTAATATATGACCACTCAAGAGCATTGCGGATCATATCGACAGGAATGCTCGGCTTCTTGAAAGTATCACTTATCTCTTCGCAGATGCTGACAAGTTCGTGCAGATTGTCACTTAATTTCTGACGGGTGTCAGCTCCGAGTGATTTGAAAGATCTGTATGCGTCGTAATTGCCTTCAAGTATGTCATAAGCTTTCTCCTGCAGTTTATGAATGGAGTTCATATCAGAGTCTGAGATTGCTCCGGCTGCGATATTATCGCTGAATGACATAAACATCAGCCGGATATATCTGCTCAGATTGTCGAAGTCTTCCATCCTGCCTGATGACTCAAATGACGAGATGAAACTGTCTATGTAACAGGCGAACTGTCGGCGGCTCATGAAGAGCATCCCCTCAAAATTCATACTGCGGACTTTTTGGCAGCTGCTGCATTGACAATCGACAGATCGGTCTCCGCTGCAGTTGAGAACTCGGACTGTTTCCAACGCCGCGGTCAGTTTGCCTGAGTATGCCGGTCCGTGGAATATCATCGAGTTGCTTAGTGAGCCTCGTTCAATGTCATTCTGCAGCAGTGTGATGACTTTGTTTTGCCCGATTATGTTTTCATACATGATTGCCGCCTAAACTCTTTTAATAACTAAAAAAACATTGTCACCCTGAATTTATTTCAGGGTCTCCTGCATTTTTATGAGATGCTGAAACAGCTACGGCGTATACATCCGTGTCGCCGCTTGCACAGCCGACTTCCTGTCGGCAGTAGTTCAGCATGACA
>JAFYAI010000041.1 GCA_017540815.1 Spirochaetales bacterium | reverse complement strand
GAATAAGCAGGGGCGGCTGGCAGAAGTAACCGGCATCCTTGCAAAAGATAAGATCAATATCAAAGCATTGTCGATGGCTGAGTCGAGAGACTTCGGTATTCTGAGGCTGATCGTCAACGATTGGGATAAATGTGTCGATGTGCTTAAGAAGCACCAGTTTATCGTGAGAACGACAGATGTAGTTGGCGTTGAGATTGACGATAATCCGGGCGGACTGTGCCTCGTTATGGATACGATCGAGCAGCAGGGTGTAAATATCGAATATATGTATGCCGCTGTCAAGCGAAGTGCTGATAAGGCAGTGGTGCTTTTCCGCGTGGATGACAATGATAAGACAGTCAAGGCTCTGAAAGCTCAGAATATCGCTATCGTGTCGTCAGACTTCTTCGCAGACTGAAAAAGTACGGACTCTAATATATAATGAAGAAACTCTGTCTTGTCATAATGCTGTTCGTGATATGCGTGTCGTGCCTGCCGGTCGAGGAAGACGATGATGCTCAGTTGCGGCAGTGGAAGATGATCGTCAAGGCTTCATTTAGCGGAGATGCTACTGCCGATGTCAAGTTTGGTTTGTTCTATGTGGCAAGTACGACTATGCCGACATCATTAGCGTTGGGTCATGTACTTGCCAGCGATGTCAGCAATCTCGGCAATGTTGGCGGTATAGAGCAGATATTTACAATGAATGTGGACTGCACCGAGACTAAGCCGGCGGATAATCAGTATCTGATGATGTTTATGTGGCGTGATACCGACGGAGACGGAGCGTGGACAAGCGGGGAGAGTTCTTCACAGGTCATCGCTCAGAGCGGCAGTGAGAGTTTCATCGGCGACAGCACTAATGATGTTGTATGCCACTATATATATGAGGCTGAATATGATACCGGGCGAGGCTCAACGAAAGGATGGAATCAGATCAGCGGTGATATTTATCAGAATGTAAAAAGCATCGCTGCAAAGAGGTCGGGAGTGTATTATCTGCCTGATGCGGTTGTAAAGGCTAAGAGTAATTTATGATAAAAAGGATAAAACTGCTGTTTGCGATATTTCTCGCAATGACGGCAATATTTACAGCGAACTGTAAACCTGATGAGAGCGGCGGCGGTGTGCCTATTGTCATCAGCGATGATGACAAGGTGTTTATGAAGATCGCATCGTCTATAGGTGCGTCATTGCCGAGAAATGTGCAGATACTAGCATATAATATATTTTTTCTGAATTGTGATGGTGAGATCAAGCAGCAGGTTGGGCAGCTATTCCATGATGTTCTGCAGCAGCATCAAAGAGCCAATCACTACAAGGTTTTCTTCATAGATGATGTTATCAAGGAGCATCCTGAGATAGATTTCTCATTTATGAATAAGATGAATGATCAGGATCTCATTGCGTTCGGGCAAAATATCTCCGCTGATGTGGTATTCATCTCATCAGTGACGCTATTGGAAGGCAAATATAAGCGCGTGTGGGATAAAGAGAATCATAAATTTGTTAAGAAAAAGATCCTGCTTTTCCAGGGGAATATTTTCAGTACTGTGACTGCTGCGTATATGCTGCGTGTGTCAGAGTATTTTTTGGTAAATTAAATATTTGGAGGATAGATCAAAATGAAAACTGAATTCTATGTATGTAAAAAGTGCGGTAAAATGATCCGGACTATCAAAAACTCTGCTTGTCCGACATTTTGCTGTGATGAAGAGATGAAGAAACTCATCGCGGGAACGACTGATGCTGCGAAAGAGAAGCACATCCCGGTTGCTGCAGTCAACGGTAATCGAGTAGATGTTGTTGTCGGTTCTGTTGAGCATCCGATGTTGGCTGAGCATTATATCGAGTGGATATATCTGGAGACTGAGAAAGGCGGCATGATGGCTGCTCTGCAGCCGGGACAGGCTCCGAAGGCATCATTCCTTTTGTCTGACGGTGATAAGGCATCTGCAGTCTATGCTTACTGCAATCTGCACAGCTTATGGATGAGCGAGATCAAATGAGTGATATAATCAAACTGTCGGGTGTCAGTGTCATTCGCAGTAAAGTGACGATACTCGACAATATTAATTGGTCTGTCGGAAGCGGCGAGAACTGGGCTGTCATTGGCCGCAACGGAGCAGGCAAGTCATTCCTGCTGAATGTTATCGCCGGACGCATCTTCCCATCTCATGGCAAGGTCACTGTGCTTGGAAGGACATTCGGTGAGACTGATATGCTGGAACTTCGCCGACTGATTGGTTATGTCTCACCGGCATTCCAATACAGTTACGATGGTGCGACAAGTGTCAATAAAGTTGTCTACTCAGGGTTCTTTGCATCAAACGGGCTCTACTATGATCCGACTCCGCAGATGATTGATCAAACGGCTGATATCCTTCGTCGGATGGGGTTGTCACACTTGGCGGATAAGCCGTTTGGACTTTTGTCATCAGGCGAGCAGAAGAAAGTTCTCATTGCACGGGCGATGGTGTTTTCGCCGAAACTGCTCATCTTGGATGAGGTCTGCACAGGGCTTGACATCGCTTCGCGTGAAGAAGTGTTGTCATTTATCGAGGAGTTGTCTCACAATATAAGTCTCATATTTGTAACGCATTATATCGAGGAGATCATGCCATCGATAACGAATGTGCTGTATCTCAGAGGCGGCAAAACTTTTGCATCCGGGACGAAACAGGATATGATCACAGATGATTATCTTAGTGACGTGCTTGACCTTAGTGCTACTGTGCATATTAATGATGCCGGGCGGTATTGGCTGGAAGTTAAATAATATAAAAAAAACTGCCTTGAGGCAGTTTTTTTTATATTATGTTTTATAGTTTTTACCTTCTAATTGCCTGAATACCGTCAATGTAATATTTTTTCTCATCGTCATTGACAGCGATCTTACCGAAGACGATAACTTTATCTTTATTATCGATAAGCACGGCTTTGCGGAATATAATCGGGATAATGCCGTCTGTTGTGCCGGACTCCTCATCGCCGATGATAAGGTCGAATGCAATCCTGCCGTTATAGTTGGAGTGGTTAGTTACTTGACCTTCCCATAAGATGTATATATCATTGTATCGCGGCTTATCTTTAACGAACTCTTCAAAAGTGATCTCGTTTTTGAATGTGCCGTAGTCCGGCGGAGTTATGAATGTCTCTCCGAGTATCTCAAATTTCATCTTGGTCTGCGGACTTGCGTTGGACAGCATGACTTCATTAATCATTATCTGAGCCTGAACGGGCTTGTTGTCCATAATCAGCTGCTTTGCACGATTGAACTTAGTTTTGATCTCATTTTCATTATATGAATACCGAATCTCAGGATCTTTTGCCGATGAAATCAAGTTTGGATTGAAGTCATCAAGCTGAACCTTGTCTAATTCTGTTCGACTGATCAGTTTCTGCGAATTGATCTTATCGGATAAAGATCGGGTGAGCATTACTGTCGGAGGTATAAGTGCAATGAATATAAGCGTAATTATAGTGAATACTATGATGTGCTTATAGTCGATGAACATCGGCGGCGGAGGAACTGTTGTGTCGAAGAACGGATCTTCTGCCAGGTTTAAATCTCGTCCTTTGCTGCGGATGTAATTCAGTGCAATGCCTGCCAACTTGTTATGCTTGTTCATCTCCAAACATTGGCACCACGAAGAGATAGCCTTCTCTTTCTCATTTTGCCGAGCCTGCATGAATGCGAGATACAGGAAGTCATCGGCATGAACACCTTTGGACTCTGTAAGCATCTCAAAACACATTTTGGAGTGATAATAATTTTGCTTATAAAAAGAAGCAACACCCTGATAGCGAAGCGTATCAGGGTCTGTATCTTTGGAATTGCGGGAGACAGTGAATGCTGTCTCCGCTAAAACTTTGTCGTACTCATGCTTGTGCATAAGTACGGATAATCGCCATTTCTTAAAGGTGTTCACACTTAGCCTTTTACTCGTTCAAGATAATCGCCTGTTCGTGTATCGATCTTAAGAACATTACCTTCTTCGATAAACAGCGGTACATTGATCTCATATCCTGTCTCAAGTTTAACAGGTTTAGTTGCTTTTGTAGCAGTATCGCCTTTAAGTCCCGGATTAGCTTCGATAACTTTGAGTGTAACGAAGTTCGGAGCTGCGACTGACAGAACAGCATCTTCGTAGATGTAGATTGTACATTCGCCGCCTTCCAAAACGAAGTGTTCAATATCTTCGCAAAGCTCAGCAGGAACATTATACTGCTCGAATGTCTCACTGTCCATGAATACATATTCATCGCCCTGCTTGTAGCTGTAAGTTGCTTCTTTCTCAAAGATCTGCACATCTTCCAATCTATCGCCTGACTTGTAGTTATACTCTCGTGAGTTGCCTGTTTTCTGGCTTCTGGCTCTAACTTTAACAAATGCTGCACCTTTACCCGGTGTAACATGCTGCATAGACATTACTGTCCACAGATCGCCGCCTTCTTTATAAACCATACCTTTTCGGATGTCCTGAACATTAATCATTATTTATTCCTTTTTGTCGTTAGATATTTTTGACATTATATCAAAAATAGGCATAGATGTCAAGATATTTTGAGTTTTTGAGTTTAGACAGCGGCAAATCGTATCGCTAATTATTCTCCGCTTCGCTTAGTGCTTTTTTATATGCAGCTGTAATACTTTGGAAGAGTTTGGATTTCTCTTCCGCATCCGGATCACTGTGGAGTTTGTCGGGATGGTATTGCAGGGCGAGTTTGCGGTATGCTTTTTTGATCTCTGCTGCAGTGGCATCTGTGCTGATCCCGAGTGTTTTGTATACATCTATCTCTTCAACGACATAGACTGCTTTCAGTTCAGCGAAATGCGTCGTTTGGATCTGCATTGCCTGAGCTGCCCACATAATGAAGTTCAGTTCATCATCGGTAATACGAGTATCGGCAATCGCAATGACGAACAGCAGATGAAGGATGCTTAGCTTCTCTTCGTAGCGGCAGTATTGATTGATATTGGCGACGGATTCCTGCGGATTGAGAGAGTCTTTGCTTCGCAGCGTAGCATCGATGATGTCTCCGATAGTTAGAATGCCTTCTTCACCGATGTCCATGTCGTTCGCCATGAATGATTTCATCACATTCAGTTCTGAGAACAGCACATTGCCTTTGAGATTGAGCAGACTGATGCAGAGTCTGACAATGCTCTGTATGTGCATAGGTGACGCTGCTTGATCATTGCAGAAACAGTCATCATCGGAGTCGGTCTTCCCTTTCGCAGTATAGACATTCTGCTCGGATGTATCGAATAAGAAATATCCCAACATAGCCAAAACTGCCGCTGAAATGAAATCCTGTACGATCAATAACCCTGTGAAAAAAGCAGCTGCCGAACCGATGTATTTAATTTTCATATAATGCTTCTAATTGCTGTCGTAAATTATATTTTATGTTATTTTACTATATTAATGATAAAACTGCAAATTAAATATGATTATTTTGTAAAAAAAATTCATTTGACAGTAAAATAATATTGTAGTAAGATTAAATTCTATAGTGGTTGTTTATTATTTGAAAATAAGGAGAGTGCTATGCCTTACGCTGTTCTTGCTGAAAAATTAAAAATGATGCCGGAACGATATTTTGATGAAATATCTGATTTTCTTGATTTTCTTCTGTTTCGCAATAAAGAAACTACATCAAATACTCCCAATGCTGAATTGTTGGCGGCTATACAAGAAAGCGAGCAAATGCTGAATGATCCAAACGCTGTTCGGTTTGATAGTGTTGATGCATTGTTTGCTGATCTTGATTCGGAGGATTGAAGTGAAATACACTATTGAGCGAACGACAAGGTTTAAGCGAGAATATAAACTCATAAAAAAACGAGGATATGATATTTCTCTGTTAAAGGTTGTGGTTGAAAAGTTGGCAAATGGAGAACAGCTGACTTCGGAGTATAAAGATCATCAGCTCCATTCAAATTGGAAAGGCTATAGAGAGTGCCATATTTTAAATGATTGGTTGCTTATTTATAAGTATAAAGAAGACAGTAATGAATTGATTTTGTCTTTGACTGCGACAAGAACTCATTCTGACTTGTTTTAATAACATAAATAAAAGAAGGAAGCATTATGACTAAACAGGAATTTAGAGATATACTTGATAAGAAGATATTGGTACTCGACGGTGCGACGGGAACCGAGCTGCAGAAGCGTGGAATGCCGAAGGGTGTATGTCCTGAGAAATGGGTAAGCGAGAATCCTCAGTCGATTATCGATGTGCAGCAGAATTATAAGGCTGCCGGCTCAAATATTGTCTATAGCTGCACATTCGGAGCCAACAGATATAAATTGGAAGAGTTTGGCTTGCAGGATGAGGTGTTTGAGTTGAATAAGCGGCTCGCAGAGATCTCTCGTGAGGCAGTCGGCAATGATGTGTATGTTGCAGGTGATATGTCTGCGACAGGCAAGTTTATCCAGCCATTCGGAGAAGTGCCGTTTAATGACGCTGTGGAGATGTATAAAGAGCAGGTTAGAGGTCTGCTCGCCGGGGGGGTTGATTTCTTCGTCATAGAGACTATGATAGATATACAGGAGCTGCGTGCGGCGATCCTCGCTGTCAAAGAGTCCTGCGACCTGCCTATCCTTGCAACAATGACATTCGATGAGTCGGGGCGAAGTCTGACAGGAACTGATGCGGTGACAGCACTGATCACGGCTCAGAGTCTCGGTGCATCGGCATTCGGATGCAACTGTTCGACAGGTCCTGATAAGATGATCGAGAATATCAGGAAGATGAAACCGTTCGCAACGATACCGCTTATTGCTAAGCCAAATGCAGGACTGCCCAAACTCGTTGACGGCAAGTCGGTATATGATATGAAAGCCGAAGAGTTCGGCAGCTATGTCCGAGAGTTCGTCGAAGCCGGTGTCAATATCATGGGCGGATGCTGCGGAACTGCTCCTGAGTATATCGCTCAGATTGCAGAGCAGGTTAAGAATGTTAAACCCATATCGCCGGTTGTGCAGTCTGTCAGTGCAGTATCAGGTGCACGTTCGTATTGTGATCTCGCCAGACCGCATACATTGTCTATCATCGGTGAGAGGATCAATCCTACAGGCAAGAAGATGTTCCAGGCTCAACTCAAAGAAGGCAGCCTTGACGGAGTGCGTAAGTTTGCGATGGAGCAGGCTCAGTCCGGTGCGTCCATTCTGGATGTCAATATGGGTATGCCGGGTATAGATGAGAAAGATATGATGGTCAAGTCTCTGACTCTGCTGTCGCAAATATCTGAGCTGCCATTGTGTCTTGACTCGTCGTCAGCTGAGGTTATGGAAGCTGCATTGCGGCTCTATCCGGGGCGTGCACTGCTCAACTCTATCTCATTCGAGACTGTCAAGATCGAGAAGTTCCTGCCGCTTGCGGCAAAATACGGAGCGATGTTTATCGCACTGCCTCTGACCGATGATGAGATACCCAAGACTGCCGATGGCAGGAAGGCTGTCCTTGACAAGATACTTGCCGAGGCTGACAGATACGGCTTTACGCGGAATGATATTGTTGTCGATGGCATTGTTATGACCGTTTCGGCTGATCAGGATGCTGCGAAACAGACGCTGAAGTTTATTAATATTTGTGCCAATGAGTATAATATGAATACAACAGTCGGTCTTAGCAATGTGTCTTTCGGACTGCCGGAGCGTAAGCTGATTAACAGTGCGTTTATGTCGATGGCGATATATAACGGTCTGTCAATGGCGATAGCCAATCCGAATGAGGAGATTCTGATAAATGCCAAATTTGCTTCGGATGTCTTGGTCGGCAACGACATTCAGTCCAAGAAATATATCGACAAATACTCCAATGTAGTCAAGACGGAGACTAAAGCGGAAGGCAAAGTCAAGACTCCCAATGAGCTTGTATTCGATGCGGTAGTTGAGGGTGACAATGACAAGATTGAACAGTATGTCCGCAATGCTCTGGATGCCGGCTCGACAGCACAGGAGTTGGTCGATAACTATCTGATACCTGGTATTAACAAGGTCGGCGACTTGTATGACAAGAAGATATACTTCCTGCCGCAGCTTATCGCCGCTGCCGAAGCGATGAAGAAAGCATTCGGCATTGTTGAGCCGCTGCTTGTCAAAGATGCAGGCGATAATGTGCAGAAACACAAGATCATCATGGCAACGGTGAAGGGTGACATCCACGATATCGGCAAGAATATCGTAATCCTTATGCTGAAGAACTACGGCTATGAAGTGATCGATATGGGCAAAGATGTGCCGAGTGAAGACATCGTGGATAAGGCGATCGCCGAGAATGCGGAGATCATCGGACTGTCCGCTCTTATGACGACGACTATGACCGAGATGAAAACAGTCGTGGACATTGCCAAAGCTAAAGGCTGCAAAGCGAAGATAATGATCGGCGGAGCGGTAATTACACAGGATTACGCTGACGAGATCGGTGCTGACGGCTACTCCAAAGACAGCGTAGATGCTGTCAAAATGGCTGATAAGCTGGTTGGTAAATAATAAGTAATAATGATAAAAAAATGAGATTTTCTAAGGAAAATCTCATTTTTTTATCATTAGACAAATTCTTCTTGACGAAACTATCTCTTTGCTATATCATATAGTCTAAGGAGTTTTGACGATTATGAGCAAAGTATTTGGTAAGATAAAATCTGTGGTCGGATATATAATTAAAGATCAGAGATACAGCAAAGCAGAAACGGATTATCTGTTCTTGTGTAATGTCAGGTCAAGCGTCTATGTCGCTATAGTGATCGCATTGCTTGAGATATGGATGCTGATACAGGTGATGACCGGCGAGATCTCTCAGGATGGTACTCGTCCTGTGATGTGGGTCATTGAGCATACGGTATCATATATTGTTCTTCTGCTTACTTCTGTCATGATGCTGCTCTATTCGGTATTTTATCTTAAAGGTCTGACGAGTAATAAGCTGTTTGGTTATATAATAAAGATTTTTTTCACATTCATAGCATTGGGATTTGGTATATATATATCATACAGAAGTTATGATAAGAGCGGGCAGGTGTTTGCATTCGTTACGATGATAGGCTTTTGTCTGTGTCTGTTTGTGTGGCGACCTGTTAATTCATTCTTGATATTGACAGGCAGTTTCGGGCTGTATCTGTATCTGCAAAATAAGAGAGAGCCGCTGTCATACAGTATATGTGTTAATTCATTCACTGCGTGGATTGTATTCCTGATGGCGACTATCAATATCCATCATCAGCGGCGGATCGAGGCTCAGAAAGATGAGAACCTTGAGAAGATCAATCAATATCTCCAACAGAAGTCCATTGTCGATGAACTGACTAATCTGCCGAATTTGTCGTATTTCCGATCGAAGACGATAGAGATGCTCAAAGACAATAATATCGACATATCGGATTACAGATTTGTCTTTATGGATGTGGAGAATTTCAAGAATTATAATGAAAAATACGGTTTTAGAGCCGGTAATAACTTCCTGCTGACGATCGGGCAGATTGTGCAGGACTGCTTTAAGGGCGATATTGTGGCGAGATTTTCAGATGACCATTATATCGCTTTTGCTCCGATAAGCGGGCTTACCGACAAGATTGATAAGGTGAAGAATGCAATATCCGAGCAGGAGAATTCCATAAAACTCGGTCTGAAGACCGGATTGTATATGCCGACTGACAGAATGATACCGCCAAGTATTGCTCTTGATCACGCACGATATGCCTGTGAGTCTATCAAGAAACACTACGGTATTGACATTCAGGAATACAGCGAAACAATGGATGGAGAGTTTAACCGCAAGCAATATATTATCAATAATATCGACAATGCTGTTATAAAAGGCTATATCAAGATATACTATCAGCCTGTAGTTTGGGCTGAGAACTCTAAACTTTGCGGAGCGGAGGCTCTTGCCCGCTGGAATGATCCTGAGTTCGGCTTCCTTCCGCCGGGAGAGTTTGTGCCGATCCTTGAAGAATATCAGCTGATACATAAGCTCGATATGTATGTAATGGAGGAAGTCTGCCGAACGATAGGAGATGCGTATAAAAATAAAGAACCGATTATACCTATCTCGATTAATTTCTCGCGGCTTGACTTTGAGTTAGCCGATCCGGTGAGTGAATTGAACCGCTGCATCGAACAATATGGTATTACTAAGGAAGATATTCATGTCGAAGTAACAGAGAGTGCGTTGGTAGATACCGATCAGAAGATTAAGACCGCACTGAATGAGTTTAGGGAGCAGGGATTTTCGCTGTGGCTTGATGATTTCGGGTCAGGGTATTCAGGATTGAATGTTCTCAAGGACTACAACTTCGATATGATGAAGATCGATATGAAATTCCTCAGTAAATTCTCTGAGAATGTTAAAACAAGGCCTATCTTATCCGGTGTAGTAGAGATCGCCAAGAGTATCGGGATGCAGACGCTCACGGAAGGTGTAGAGACTCGTGAGATGAGCGACTTCCTGCGGTCTATCGGCTGTCAGCGATTGCAGGGGTATCTGTATGGCAAGCCAATGCCCAGAGATGAACTGCTTGCGAAGATACATGCCGGTGAGTATGATGTGAGTGATCTGAAAACTGTGTGATGTTACACAAGATAGAGTCTGCGAAACTGAGACAAGATAAACACTTCTGGTAAGGAGCATTGAATGAGTGTATGTAAAAAATGCGGAAAGGAACTTATAGCCGGGGCTTCGTTCTGTGCATTTTGTGGGACTGCGATTAGTGATAATATTATTTCAATAACGACTTGCAAAAAATGCGGGAAAACTTTTGGATCTGATTTACCATCTTGTCCAAAATGTGGAACTGATAATCCGGCTGCTCCGAAGTCTGAGAATGAACAAAACGTGTCTAAAGATGCACCAAAGATTGATAAACCGCAAATTATTAATAAGGTTGAATTTAAAATGATCTCTATATCAGGCGGAACATTTAATATGGGAAATGCAGATACGAGGATTATGCCTGTTATGCTGTCGCCTTATATGATCTCTAATATCCCGATAACGCAGGAGTTGTATCAGCAAGTCGTCGGGCATAATCCGTCAAAAATCAAAAGTCTTGCTAATCCTGTTGAATCAGTTTCCTGGTATGATGCGATTGTATTCTGCAATAAGCTGAGTAAGCTGCATAAACTGCAGCCCTGTTATGCAATCGGATCTATTGCAGATCTTAATGCGATAGAGCGTAACAGTCAGCTGTGGCTGCGGTTATCTTGTGATATGAATGCCAACGGTTACAGACTGCCTACAGAGGCTGAATGGGAATTCGCCGCTGGTTGTGGCGGCAAGTATTTGTATGCAGGCAGTGATGATATAGAACAGGTGGCTTGGTATGGAGAGAACAGCGGTATCACGACTCATCCTGTCGGACAGAAAAAGAGTAATCGATTTGGATTGTATGATATGTCCGGTAATGTTGAAGAATGGTGCAATGATTGGTATGCCGATTACAGGCAGACTCCGCAGAAAAATCCTGTAGGCAGTATGATCGGGACTCATAAGATTAAAAGAGGCGGCAGCTGGCTGCACGATGCCGAGCAGTGTGTTATATCTGCGAGGAACTTTTCTTTGCCGCAGAGTCGAGGTGCTACACTCGGTTTCCGCATTTGCCAATCGAAGACGCAATATGATTAATATACTAAATTTAATATATATGGAGATGTTATGGAATTACAGATTAACTCGGAGATAAACGGCCGAACATTGGTTGTCAGAGCCATTGGTAAATTGAATACAACTACTTCACCGGAATTGGAATCTCGTATTAATGATGAGTTCCGTTCGACTTTGCCTCTTGATACGCTGATCCTTGATTTGGCGGAACTTAGCTATATATCAAGTGCGGGACTGCGCGTGCTGATGTCGCTGCAGAAAAATATCTTGAAACAGCGATACGGAACGAGATCATTTGTCATACAGAATCCAAGTCCATTCTGCATGCAGGTGTTTGAGACCGTAGGTGTGGATGCTTTTTTCAATATAAGGAATACATAATGAGCGATAAACCGAATCGTAAAATCTCGACTATAACTTTTAGGATCACAGCTGTCATTGTTATAGAAAGCATACTGCTGTGTTTCATTTTTTTGGTGTTTTCATATATGGCTTTCTCACGGCAGTTCCGAGCCAGTTATGATGCCAATATTCGGGCGATCGCTGAAGCATCGTTGGAGTGTATTAACGAAGAAGATTTCCCGCATTATCTGGAGACTTTGGAATGTGATGAAAAGTATGATGCGGTTAAATACATTTTGCAGGACTTCGTTGATAAATTTGATCTGAATTTCATCTATGTTTCAGTTGTAGATCCGCCGAATTACACACATATTACATATATATACGATCTTGTGATGAAAGGCAAAAATTGGAGGCAGTATCCGCTGGGATATAGCGAGGATTATTTTGAGCCGGATTACAATGCTTCGGCTAAGAAGGTATTTGAGAATGGAGAGACAGTTGTTCGGCATACGATAAAGGCTCGATCAGGGTCTCATATTGCGGCAATGCTGCCGGTTCGTGATGAGTCAGGGAAGATTATAGCAGTCATTGGTGTGGAGAAGTCGATCCAATCATTTGTTCAGGCTGGATTTGACTTTTTGAAGTTTATATTGATTACAGTGGTAATATTTGCGTTTATATTATTTTCGCTGTTTGTATTATTCATTAATAAATATCTTATTCATCCCATCCTTGTCATAACCGAAGAAGTTCGACACTTTGCCGAAGATGATCCGATGCCTTCCGATGTGCTTCTGAAAGTTGTACATCACAAAGATGAGTTGTCTACTCTTGCCAACTCTGTTCGCCAGATGGAATATGATGTCTGCCGGAATATAGCGAAACTGACTAAGGTCACAGCGGAGAAGGAGAGATTGAGTGCGGAAGTAAATATGGCTGCTAAGATCCAAATGGATATGCTGCCGACAGATTATCCGCCTTTCCCGGATAGGACTGATTTTGATCTGTGTGCATCGATGAGTCCTGCGAAGGAAGTCGGCGGAGATCTGTATGATTATATGATGCTTGATGATGACCGACTGCTGATATGTGTCGGGGATGTGTCCGGCAAAGGAATGCCTGCGGCACTGTTCATGAGCAAGTGCAAGACTCTTATTGATTCGTTTGCATCATCTGATTTGACTCCGGGGGAGATTTTTATCTATACAAACAATCAGCTTTGTGCCGGCAATGAATCCGGATTGTTTGTTACTTGCTGGCTGGGCATTTTTACATTCTCAACCGGACAGTTGGTGTTCGTCAATGCCGGGCATAATGCTCCGGTGCTGTATCAGAATGGAACATTCCAATACTTGAAAACCAAG
Organism: Spirochaetales bacterium; assembly: GCA_017540815.1. Lineage (GTDB taxonomy): Bacteria > Spirochaetota > GWE2-31-10 > GWE2-31-10 > MWDO01 > RGIG6909. The sequence continues at coordinate 4,139 of JAFYAI010000041.1, read as the reverse complement.
CCTAATCTGGTGCTTGGCGGTATGGATGGTATAAGTTATACGGAACATATTGTTAAACTTGAGAAGGGTGATCGTCTGCTTGTCTATACTGACGGAGTGACCGAAGCTACCGATACGAATGAAGAGTTATTTGGCGATGATCGGCTGTTGGAAGCTATGCAGGGAACAGAGACTCTTAATGCACCTGATACGATAAATGCGGTTCGCAAGTCTATAGACACATTCGTAGGTCCGGCGGAGCAGTTTGATGATATTACAATGTTGCAGTTTATTTGGAAGGAGTGAGTATGGCAGAGCGAATATTTGCAGCAGATGATGAGAATTTGGAAGCCGTGCAGGATTTTATCCGAGAGCAGATCGGAGGAACATGTGAGAATGTTAAAACTCTTATGCAGATTGATCTTGCTGTCGAAGAGATATTCGTCAATATAGCTCATTATGCTTACACTGACGGTGGCGATGTTACGATACAATGTGATATTTCTGATGAGCCGCATATTATGACCGTTGTATTCTCGGACAGCGGTAAACAGTTTGACCCTATCGCCAAACCTGATCCTGATGTTACGGCAGCTATCGAAGACCGCGGCATCGGTGGTCTCGGCATTTTCCTGACGAAGAAGTATATGGACAGCGTGAAATATTCTTACACAAACGGGCAGAATGTGCTCACGATTGAGAAAACATTGGATTAATCATGCAGAATAGGAGATCATTATGCCATCATGGAGTGACAGCTTAAAAAACTTAACTCGGAAAGAAGCGTATCCCGGTGCGATGATGAAGTGTCTCGACGGACGAGACGGGATGATGAGTGCCAAAAGTCAGAATGGTATTAAGATCGTTGCTGTCAAGAGCGATAACTGTTTCCCCGTGCCGACTGATGAAGTCATCGCAGAATATCCGAATGTCGAAGCGATGATTGATGACGGCTGGGTAATTGATTAATTCTCATAAAAATATTGAAATTTATCAAAAAATCGTGTAAAATGGTGTGTCGGAAAATCCGATACACCATTTTATGCGTTTTTAAGAGGTTTATTATGATACACAAGATTATGCTGCTCGGTTCCGGAGAATTGGGTAAGGAATTTGTTATTGCTGCGAAGAGATTAGGTCAGTATGTCATTGCCTGCGACAGTTATGATAATGCTCCTGCAATGCAGGTCGCTGACGAGCGGGAGATATTCAGCATGCTGGATGGTGATGCTTTGACTAAGGCTGTCGAGAAGCATAAGCCAGATATAATCGTGCCGGAGATCGAAGCTATCCGCACTGAGCGGCTCTATGACTTCGAGAAGCAGGGCATACAGGTAGTGCCGAGTGCAAGAGCGGTTAATTATACGATGAACCGTAAAGCCATTCGTGAATTGGCTGCGAAAGAGCTTGGTCTGCAGACTGCGAAGTATAAGTATGCCAAAACTATTGATGAGCTGAAAAATGCTGCGAAGGAGATTGGCTTCCCATGTATTATAAAGCCGCTTATGTCATCGTCAGGTCACGGACAGTCGATGGTTAAGAATGAGACTGAGTTGGAAGCCGCTTGGAATAACGCTGTGACCAACTGCCGTGGTGATATTATCGAAGTTATCGTCGAGGAGTTTATCAACTTCGACATCGAGATAACACTGCTGACTGTCACACAGAAGAGCGGCAAGACTTTGTTCTGTGCTCCTATCGGGCATGTGCAGAAGTCAGGCGACTATCGCGAGAGTTATCAGCCTGCACCGATTACGGCAGAGCAGCTTAAGACTGCACAGGAGATGGCTGACAAGGTGACGAGAAGTCTCACAGGATGCGGTATTTGGGGAGTTGAGTTCTTCATCTCTAATAAGAATGGCGTTTATTTCTCGGAGTTGTCACCGCGTCCGCATGATACAGGTATGGTAACTCTTGCACAGACTCAGAATCTGAGCGAGTTCGAGCTGCATGCACGCACAATTCTCGGACTGCCGATAACAATACAGCAGTTCCGCCCGGGTGCAAGTGCAGTTGTGCTGGCAGAAACGCCAAATCAGATCCCGGAGTACACAGGTGTGGAAGAAGCATTGTCACTGAAAAATACTGATGTCCGCATATTCGGCAAGCCTATTACGAAGGATCACCGCAGAATGGCTGTGGCTCTGACTTATGGAGATGCAGAAGACGGCAGCGATATTAATGTGCTGCGAGACAGAGCGAAAGCTGCAGCAGCAAAGATAAAAGTTGTGCAGAAGTAAGACAATATATACGGAGTCACTCATGCATCGCCGCATTTTTTATCCAAGGATTATTGAAGTATTCCGTTCTTATAACGGCAAGCAGTTTTCTTCTGATTTAATGGCCGGTATCATAGTTGGTATTGTAGCTATTCCGCTGGCTATCGCATTTGGTATCGCAAGTGGTGTCGGCCCGGCAGAAGGTTTGATCACTGCTGTCGTTGCAGGTTTTGTTGTGTCGGTAATGGGCGGCACGAAAGTGCAGATAGGCGGTCCGACCGGAGCGTTTATTGTTATCGTTTACGGCATTATACAGCAGTATGGTCTGTCCGGACTGATGATCGCGACGATGATGGCCGGCGTAATACTTGTGCTGATGGGAGTGTGTCGATTCGGTTCTGTTATTAAGTTTGTGCCGTATCCTGTTATAGTTGGTTTTACCGGTGGTATTGCTTTGACGATCTTCTCGACACAGATGAATGACTTCTTCGGTCTTGGATTGACCGGTATTCCTGCCGATTTTATCCATAAGTGGATTTTCTATATTCAGAATTTCACTCACATACATTGGCCGTCATTTTTTACGGCTTTGGGTAGTTTGGCTGTGATTGTGATAATGCCGAAGATTACAAAGAAAGTCCCAGGCTCTTTGGCAGCGATGATTTTGGCGACTGTGACAGTTTTGTTGTTGGAGAAATATGCCGGAGTTGAAGGTATTCGGACAATCGGAGATGTGTATACGCTGCCGAAGGGGATGCCTCTGCCGCATATACCGAAGCTGGAGCTGCAGGATGGGCAGACATTTCTGTCAATGATCCAAAATCTTGTTTCCCCGGCATTTACAATTGCGATACTTGGTGCGATTGAGTCGCTGCTGTCAGCAATGGTGGCTGACGGTGTAATCGGTGATAAGCACCACTCCAATACTGAGTTGATTGCTCAGGGCTGTGCCAACATTCTGTCTCCGCTGTTTGGCGGTATTCCTGCGACAGGAGCAATAGCCCGTACTATGACTAATATCAACAATGGAGGAAGAACGCCTGTCGCCGGTATTGTCCATTCTGTGGTTCTGTTGACAGTGCTGCTTTTCTTGGGGCGTTTTGTCGGAATGATCCCGATGCCGTGTTTGGCGGCAGTTCTTGTCGTTGTAGCTTACAATATGAGCGGTTGGAGAACATTTGTATCGCTGGCGAAAGCTCCGAAGTCTGATTTCAGTGTGCTGATCGCAACATTTATCCTGACTGTTGTATTTGATCTGACGATCGCTATTGAGATTGGGTTGCTTATGGCACTTGTGCTGTTCCTTCGCCGGACAAATGAGACGACTGAGATACGAGTCTTCAAGCATGAGATAGATCCTAAGGCTGAGTCTGATGCGGTAATCGAGAGTGAGAAGAAACTTAAAATACCAGAAGGCGTTGCTGTTTATGAGATTGACGGACCGTATTTTTTCGGTATTGCCAATAAGTTTGAAGAAGTTATGATGGCTGTCGGAGATAAACCGAAAGTCCGCATTATCAGAATGAGGAAAGTTGCATTTATAGATTCAACCGGGCTCCATAATCTGGCGACTCTTTGCCTCCGCTCCGACAGGGAGAATGTAAAGATCGTGCTGTCCGGTGTAAACAAGCAAGTTCGGCACACGCTCCATCGAGCCGGATTTGAGAAAATTGTCGGAGAGAAATATATCTGCTCGAATATTAATGAGGCTCTACGAGTTGCAGCCGAAATTGTGCAGCAGTAATTAAATATTATCTTACAAGCTAAAATCCTACACAGTCGCCGCGTTCGCAGACAATGTGATAGCCGGCTGATTCTACACGACGCTGTAGGCATGCCTGACATTCGGCTGCTTCTTCGCCCGTACAGATCTTATTGTCATAGATGTCATATTTGCGGCGAACTGATACAGGTGATAGGTTAGGCATAATGACATTGCAG
>JAFYAI010000040.1 GCA_017540815.1 Spirochaetales bacterium | reverse complement strand
GTCTTATCGGTTTTGCCGATGTAATCTTTTATCTGCTCCTGCTGTCCATATCAGAGCATTGGCCGTTTGATCTGACATATCTTATCTGTGCGGTCAGCGTCTGTCTCGCCACGCTGTTTTATGCAGTGGCGATCTTCGGCAGCAGGAAATGGGGCGGACTGCTTAGTGCGGTTCAGTTTATTTCGTATATATTCTTATACGGCACACTTCAAGCGGAAGACTATGCCCTACTCATCGGCAGCATCGGATTATTCGCTGTTGTCGTTCTCCTGATGTTCATCACACGCAAGATCGATTGGTATGAATTGGACAAGAAAGATAAGGCGGAGTGAGAAAAATGAAATGTAGTATAAATATTTAACCAACAATAAGGATACACAATGTATTTAGAGCAATCAACCAATCCAATCTTAAAATCTTTTGCTTCGGTTTATCCTATTCGCAAATCTCATTTTCATCTGATTCACCGCGGCGAAAGTGATAAAGAAAAAGTCATTATCGAATTCTTACAAAACATCGTCGAAAAATCTGATTTCTCAATGTGTGTGCCTGTGAAATACTTTGGTGCAATAGTAGAAAGCGATTTCGTAAAGAACAGCATGGAGACAGGTCACGGCACTACAAACGGCGGCGACGAAGTACGAATAAAAGCTCTGTCAAATATTTACGGCATTGATGCCGAAGGCTTAGATCCGGCTGATTATCCGAAATACGGCATCCTTACCGGCAAAAATAAGGTGAAAGATCTGATCCAAGATCCTGATATTTTCTATCATTACGGCGGAGTTATGCTGACGCTCAAAAAAGAGAAGTTTATTGGTCGCACAACGATGACAATCGGCAGCAGTCTTAATTTTATGGAATCATTATTAAAGACTCCTGTTCCGCTTGATGATATAAGTCCGGTTTGTATAAAAGGAATGCCCACCAAGCCTGTTCAACCGGGGACTCCTGTATTTAACGGATTTGGGCTTTTCTACGATCTGATCATCAATAATAAAATCAACATTACTACGCCTAACCGTTTGGCTATGGCGACTGACGGCTTCCCCGGATTTGAGAATTACGAACTGCAGTTCTTCGGTCCGATTCGTTTTTCAACTGATGTCGAAAGTGTCAGCGTCTTCCCATTCAACGATGAAGACTTTGAGACAGTTATGGCATACAAGCCGACTCTTGACAAATACGGCATTCCTATCGAAAATCTGCTTGACAGAATGACATTGTTTTGATATTAGGATAAAAAATTAGATTTTCTAACGAAAATCTAATTTTTACTAATTGATTTTGTATTAATATGATATAATAAATAATATTAAACAAAGGAGTCAACCATGCCCGACATCTATACATCAGTTCCGACTTTTGAGAATGACAACTTCATTTTACGATTCGTTCAAAAAGGCGACGCTAACGACTTGCTGGCGGTTTACAGCGATAAGAATGCTCTGCCATTCTTCAACAGCGACAACTGTCAAGGTGACAATTTTTATTATCAGACATTAGACAGAATGAATCAAGCGGTTGATTTTTGGCTTGATTCTTATAAAAATAAATGGTTTGTTCGCTGGAGCATTATAGACAAGACAATCAAAAAAGCCATTGGCTCGATTGAATTATTCCACCGCGAAGCAAACGATGCTTTCAATCACACAGGTCTATTTCGGCTGGATCTGCACAGCGATTATGAAAAATCAAATACGATTGAAGAAATATCCAATCTTATTATAAAATCGGCTTATTCATTGCTTGATACCAATCGTATCATAACGAAAATTCCGCTTTATGCTATTGAAAGGCAAACCGCATTTGCAAAACTTGGTTTCACAAAATCCGAAGAACTTCTTATCGGCACCATAGACAATTATGCGTATAAGGATTATTGGGAGAAGAAGAGATAGTCAACAAGGACTCACCGCATGGGCGTAGATATATCAGAACACTACACATTCCTCGGCAAAACCGAGCAGATTAAGTCTTTTTACGGCTTTTTGAAGCAGTATGATATAGAAAATTATTACGAGGAGGTTTCCTCTAATGACATCCCATTTTGAACTAACACAAATATCACTGTCAGACATTCCCGAAGTCCGAATCGGACACGAGACGGATAACAATGCCAAAACAGGCGTGACTGTTCTGTACTTTCCGAACGGGGCATCGGTCGGCTGCGATATTAGCGGCGGCGGACCTGCATCAAGAGAAACTCCTCTTGCGATGCCGGAGACTGCGGCTAACAGGCTCAATGCAATCGTTTTGGGCGGAGGATCTGCTTACGGACTCGCCGCCGCTGACGGAGTTATGCGTTGTCTCGAAGAAAACGGCATTGGCTATGACACGGGATTCGCAAAAGTGCCGCTTGTTTGTCAATCGGATATTTTTGACCTTAGCTACGGCAGTGCAGCAATCAGACCGACAGCTGACACCGGCTATCGAGCCTGCAAAAAAGCTCTTGCCCAAACAGACACGGCAATGGGCAATATCGGCTGCGGCACAGGTGCGACTGTCGGCAAGATTAACGGAATGGGATGTGCCGACAAAAGCGGCTTCGGCTGGGCTGCCGCCCGTCTCGGACAACTGACAGTCGCCGCCGTTGTCTGTGTTAATGCTCTCGGTGATATATTTCGAGTATCAGACGGCAAAAAAATCGCAGGACTTCACACAGCCGACCGCACTGCATTCGCCGACTCAGTATCGGCATTTTATCGAAATATCGCACCGCGAGACTTATTCACCGGCAATACGACAATCGGAGCAGTTATCACCAATGCAGCATTTGACAAGGCACAATTGTGCAAAATTGCCTCGATGACTCGCAATGCCTACGCCCGCTGTATTCGTCCTGTCGGCACAATGGCAGACGGCGACACAATCTATGCGGCAAGCACTGGCGAAGTCAAAGCAGACATTAACCTTGTCGGCATATTAAGTGCCGAAGTTATGGCACAAGCGATCGAGAATGCCGTTACTCATTCCAAGACAAGCGAAGAGGAGTATCTGAGAAATATCGGGAAAGCATTATAAATTTCATCACAAAAAATAAGATTTTCTAACGAAAATCTTATTTTTTTTAATTTTTCAATAGACAAAAGGTTAAAAAAAGATTATAATAAATTTGTAATAATCTAAAATCAGAATTTATATAATAATAAGGAAGTTAATATGGCTACTTACGATGTTTTCGGTTTGGGCAATGCACTTATGGATGTTGTATCATTTATCCCAGATGATGCACTGACAAACCTCAAACTTGATAAAGGCATTATGCACCTGGTAGATGACAACAAGTCACGCGAAATCGCAAGTGCAATCAGTGAATACAAAACCATTTCTGTTCCGGGCGGCAGCTGTGCCAACTCTATGTCTACTATCAGCATGTTAGGCGGCAAATCTGTTTATACAGGTATTGTTTCGGATGATATGTTCGGTCGAATGTATGAGACGAAGATCGCCGGACGCGGCGTGAAGACGCTTATCCGCAAAATGTCGGAAGGCATAACAGGTCAGTCTATTATTCTTACGACTCCTGATGCAGAGCGAACGATGGTCACTAACCTCGGTGTCTGCCGAAACTATGCAAAGTCAGATATTAATGTAGATGTTCTGTCAGACTCTGCGATTTTTCACTGCACCGGCTATCAGTGGGATACTGACTCTCAGAAAGAAGCTGTAAAATTTGCAATGAAAACTGCTAAAGCCAAGAATGTCAAGATAAGTTTCGATATTGCAGATCCATTCTGTATCGGAAGAAATGTTGATGAGTTTATGAAAGTCATCTCTGAGAATGTTGACATTCTGTTCGGCAATAAGGAAGAGATCAAGATGCTCACCGGCAAAGAAGATCCGATCGAAGGCGGCAAAGCTATTGCCGATATGGGCGTTGAGATCGTAGTTGTGAAAGTCGGCTCGGAAGGAAGTTATATCTTCCATAATGGCAAGATGATCAAAGTTGCGATCTACAAAGCTGACAAGGTTCTTGACTCAACAGGATGCGGTGATATATACGGCGGTGGTTTCCTCTACGGTCTCGCAAAAGGCTATGATATAGAAAAGTGCGGCAAGATTGCAAGTTATATGGCTGCCCAGATTATCAGCGTCCCAGGTGTTCAGCTGGAGCTGCTTGACTTCAAGGCTATACATAACTTTATCGATAACAATATTTTGAAATAATCAATATTGCAGATAATGGATCCTCTGTTCGACTTTGACCGCATTATTGATATTCTGAAAGTTTCTTATGATACGGGTCCTACTCCGTCCGTGACTCTAATATCGGACACACTGCACGATCCGTATCATGTGCTTGTTTCGACGATTATAAGTCTGCGAACGAAAGATCAGGTTACGCTGGAAGCGTCTCGGCGGTTATTCGCTGAGGCTGATGATATATATACTCTGCAGAGAATGGACGAACAGCGTATTGCCGAGTTGATATATCCGGCAGGATTCTACAAGACAAAAGCGGCTAATCTCAAACGAATTGCCGACATACTGATAAATGAATACGGCGGTCAAGTGCCTGACTCCATTGAAGAAATGCTCAAACTTCCGGGAGTCGGACGCAAAACAGCGAATCTCGTGATGATACTTGGCTTTGACAAGCCCGGAATGTGTGTCGATACGCATGTTCACACGATTGCCAACCGATTGGGCTGGGTCAATACGAACACACCGGATAAGACGGAGTTTGCATTGAGAGATCTCATTCCGCAGAAATACTGGAAAGTCCTCAATGACTATCTGGTCAGTTTCGGTCAGCGGGTTTGTGTGCCTGTTTCGCCGTTCTGCTCGAAGTGCGGGCTGAATGATATATGCCGCAGGAATGGAGTAAAAAAAAGCAGGTGAAATTTTAGGTTATGCTAAACTCGTTTGGAGTCTCATTACATTGGTATGAGATTGCTGAAACAAGTTCAGAATGACAGATAATTTATTGTTAATGAAAATTAAATTTTAACAAGTCCGTTACCGATAAGAAATTCGTTATGGGGATCATATTTATTGATTTTACTGACTTTACGAAAAGGTAGGCTACTATGGCAAATAAACTTATGGATAAGAAAGAATTTTATGACAAGCTGAAAAACATTCCAAAAGCAGAAATTCATCTGCATATTGAAGCTCTGCCGTCAAGGAAATTTGTGTCGAAGCTGTTGTCTCGCCAAGATCCCAAGTATAAGGATATGGCGAATGTAGATGAAGTATTCACCTATGACAATCTGACACAATTCATTCAGGCATTCCTGCTGGTGCAGGGAGCATTCAAAGAGCCGGAGGATTTTGCCGGACTGATGGAAAGTGCCAGAGACTACCTTATCGATAATGGCATTGTCTATGCCGAGATGTTCTTCGCTCCAACAGCATTCCTGAAGAAAGGCTGGCAATTTGAGCAGATTATGGACTTCTTCGTGAAGAAGATCGATGAAATCTATGAAAAAGACCATATCAAAATTCGGCTGCTCATCGATGTATCACGAACATTCGGTGCTGAGAATGCACAAAACAATCTCGACCTTGTACTGAAATACAACAGCGATAAAATAATCGGTATCGGCTTAGGCGGTGCTGAGATAAAAGGTCCTGCTGCCGAATACAAAGATGTCTATGCGAATGCGAAGAAAGCCGGCTTATGCCGGGTTGCACATGCAGGCGAAGATGTTGGTCCTGAGTCAGTGTGGGACAGCATCAAGCTGCTTGATGCTCAACGAATCGGACACGGTATTTCTTCAATTCAGGATGAAAATCTCGTTAAATACCTTGCTGACAATAAAATTCCGCTGGAGATTTGTCCGACAAGCAATGTATTTACGAAGAAATATGTTCAGAAAATCGAAGAGCATCCGATCAGACCTTTCTTCGACAAAGGCGTTATTGTGACTGTCAATACTGATGATCCGACATTCTTCAATGTCAATCTGCTCGACGAATATTGGAATCTCTACTCTAAGCTGAACTTCACACTTGATGAGATCAAACAGGTAATCATCAATGCATTTGAGGTAAGTTTTATGCCGGAAGCGGACAAAGCAAAATATATCGAAGAAGTAAATAAAGCATGGGGAAAAAATTTTTAAAAAAAAATGTATTTTTTTTGCAAAAAGTACTTGACATCTGATATGAAATATGTTATATTACAGATGTAGTTAAGAAATAGACTGCACAGCAACAAGAGATGAAAATGATAAATAAGAGTTGAGGAAAGTTGCTGTAATAAACTTTGTAATATTTTTATTTTCTCTTTTCGGGGGCTGCCCACTTCGGTGGGTGGCCTTTTTTATGTATTGAGTTCAATCATAAAGAAGAATAGTTTTTAACAAAACTATTCTTCTTTACCAAATGCAAAATTTGGTTGAAAGCGGCTATATTATGTGGTATAATAATTATAAAAATAAGGAGGATGATATTATGCTGACAGTTTCTGTGTCTGATTTTAATAATAATTTTGAAAAATATCAAAACACGCCTTGCTGCATTGAAAATGATGGGGTTCAGATTGGCAAATTTATTCCTTTCAAATCGAGTTTCTTTGCTCGGTTCTTCAACAGGAAAGATGATACAGTTGATGGCATTCACAGACCAACTCGTCGGCTAAAAGCAGCACTTCGAGAGTCTAAAAAAATGGAGAAACATCCTGAGCGGTATAAAGGATATACAGACCTTGATGAAATGTGGGCGGACTTAAATAAATGACTCCTGTAAAATATACAGTCAAATATAGCAACCGTTTCAAGAAATCTTATAAACTCGCCAAGAAACGAGGCAAAGATATATCTAAACTTGAAAGCATTGTTGCCTTGCTTGCAAACGGCAACACCTTGCCTGAAAAAAATAAAGATCATGCTCTTGTCGGTGACTATGAAGGTTTCAGAGAATGTCACATAGAACCAGATTGGCTGCTCGTCTATCGCTATATTAATGATGTCCTTGTTTTACACCTATTTGATACCGGCTCACATAGTGACTTATTTAAGAAATAACAATAAAAACGCCCGTGACAAAGAAGTTCGTACGGACAGACATACCCTAGTAACCAACAATATCCCCATCCCAACTCTGTCACAGGAGTTTCCAAACGGAATTCCTATGATAAAATGGAATAGCTACTAGAAACATGTCCGAATGCCGTAAAGCGGGTACGAAACCGCTGTGCAGCATCATTTTTATTCGGTTTAATGTTACTGAAATAATATGATTTTGTCAAGATAAAAAATAGCACACAAAAAAAATAATGATTTCGCAAATGTAATAACTTTATAGAAAAAATAAGAGATTTTGCTTTGCAAAATCTCTTATTTTTTCACCAACTTCATTTTTTTATAGACAAATTCACAATTTTTTCATATACTACACTTACGGAGGCTTTTTGTCCTTATTGACTGGAATTTTGTATTACTACCTGTCTTATTGTTATGTTCGGCGATATTCTCAATGTCAGAGACCGCCCTTTTTTCATTGCCGGCAAGCAAAGCAGACTATATGCTCCGCAAAATGCCTATCCGCGGTAAGATTATCAAATATCTGCTTGATCATTCTCAGAAACTCCTTGTGACTAACTCTGCGTGCAACACAACAGTCAATATACTTGCCACTCTTGTTGCCTCTAATATTTTCGAGACATATCTGCCGTCCGCCGGTCCGGTTGTGACGGTAATCACAATGACGATACTCGTCCTGATCATTGGAGAAGTGACTCCGAAAACAATCGCCATCAAAGTAGCACAATATGTTGCACCAATAGTTGCACCGATGCTTTTCATTCTGACGATTATCCTTACTCCGATCACTTTCATATTTCAGAACATAGCCAAATTCTTGGCGGCACTGACAGGACTCATCGCATATCATAATGTGGAGACTACCGACAACTATCAGAATGATGAAATGATACAAGTGATCAATCAAGGACAGCAGGAAGGTGTGATCAATAAAGAGGAAGGACTCATCCTGCGGAATGTCATATCATTTGCCGACGCTGATGTTCACAAGATAATGCGGCCGACTAAAGACATCTTCGCTCTGCAGATCAATACACCACTCACCGATGCCGTTGAATTAATCCGCGAAAAACAATACTCCCGTATCCCTGTCTACGGCAAAAACATTGACGATATTACAGGCATCCTCTATGCCAGAGATCTGAACAATGTCCCGCTGTCACCAAAGAAAACTCTCGGCAGCTGCCGCTCTGTGTTCCGTAAACCGTTCTTTGTGCCTGCAACGATGAATGCCGATACACTCTTCGCAGCTCTGCGCAAGACGAATAACCACATCGCTATAGCGATCAATGAATACGGAGAAGTCTGCGGATTGGTCACTATGGAAGATATATTTGAGAACATTGTCGGGGATGTGATCGACAAGGATGACATTGTCCCGCAGTTTCATAAATACTCGCCAGATGTCGGTGAATTTAGCGGGGATATGGAGATAGATGAGTTCAACGCTGCATTTGAGACAGACATCTCTGCGGAGGATGCGGTCACACTCGCAGGATATGTCTTGGAGCATCTTAGACGCATACCTGAACAGGGGGAGATATTCAGCATAGGCAAGCTGCTCTTCAAGATAAACAAAGCCAAGCCAAACAAGATCGAAGCGATGCGCGTTTCTAAGATTAAAGAACGCCACAAGGAACAGTTGTTCGGCATCAAGAATGAGGAAACAAGATGATGAATACTATATTGTTATATATATTGCCGACAATGATAATCCTCTGCATCGCCACCTGCTGGTTCTTCGCCAACAGTGAGATGGCTATGCTCAGTTCCAATCGGCTCAAACTGAAAAACTCGTCCAGATCCGGCGATAAGCGAGCGAACATAATCCTTGCACTGCTTAACAATCCGGAACGGCTGTTCGGCACTACGCTTGTCGGCACTAATCTGGCTAACATTATCTCGACTGTATGCAGTGATTATCTGTTCGGCAACATTCTGCAAGACAATATCAACGCTGTAACACATGAAGTCATCTCTGTCGATACCGTTACATCGTGCATAATGGTGCCGCTGGTACTCATATTCGGCGAGCTGTATCCAATGTATGTTGCTCGGAAATATCCGAATGAAACGGCTCTGCGGAATGCCAATCTGATCAAGACTGCATACTTAATGCTCTATCCGTTTATGCTCTGTATAAGCAGTATCAGTAAAGGCATCAACAATATGCTCGGCACAAAAGACGGTCAGTCAATGACAAGAGACGAGCTGGAGCTGCTTGTCCTCGGCAAATCGGCAAACATCTCTAAGAAAACGAAGAAGATTATCGAAGATGTATTCGATATTAATGAGATAACAGCAGCTGATGTCATGGTACATCTCAACGATGTTATCGCCATAGATGAGAATGTAACTGTCGGAGAGTTCCGTCGGCTCATCCGCAAATACACATTCAGCCGCATGCCTGTATATCAGAACAATATCTTCAATATAGTCGGCACAGTCAACGCAGTCTCGGTGCTCGGTGCGGCAGACAAAGAGCCTCTGTCCGAATATAAAGACAAACTGTATATCGTGCCGTCAACCAAACCTGTTATACAGATCCTGCCTGAACTGAAACGCAACCGCAAATATATGGGCGTGGTAGTCGATGAATACGGTGCAGCGTGCGGTATACTGACTCTCGAAGACATAGTAGATGAGATCATACCTGAGAATGCCGCCATTAATGAAAGCAGCACTGACAGGCTGAATACAAAAGGCAATATATACGATGCAAGGATGAGCCTTGATGACTTTACAGATGCGACCGGGATCGACTTCGGCGACAATGATGTCCAGACACTCGGCGGCATAGTCAATATTGCACTCGGCAGGATAGGCCGCAAAGGAGAGCGAGTCACATACCAAGGTGTGGAATTTGAGATTATCGAAGCAACGGACAGAGTTGTCAATAAGATAAAAATATTAAATCATAAAGGGCAGGCAAGAAACAACGATGAAGAAACGAATAGCAGCAATTGATGTAGGTTCAAGTGCCATTAGGATGAGTCTCTGGGAGATCGGAGATAATCCGGATCACATTACGGTTCTGGAAGAACTGCGTGTCCATGTCACGATAGGCAAAGATATTTTCGACAAGGGCCGCATTGACACAGACAGTATAGATGAGTCTATCCTTATCCTTAAGAGATACAAGCGGCTGTGCGATGAGTATCAAACCGACACGATTACCGCAGTGACATCGACGACTCTCAATGACGCTGAGAATATCGACCTATTCCTTGATCGTGTCCGCTACGAAGCAGGAATTAATCTGACAGTTCTGACAGTCAGCAAAGAGATCAACTATATATATCAGGCGATCAAATACAATGATAATTACAAAAACGATGACTCCAGCAAATACAAAGGACTCGTTGAAGTCGGCTCAGGCTCTGTCGATATTATAATATTCAGCAAAAAGGCGATAGTATTCTCACGATCATTCCCGATTGGAGCACTGAAAGTCAAGCAGGTCTTCGACAACTCGACTAATCTCGAAGAAAACTTCCTTAACTATCTGAAAGTCACGATCGACCATGAACTGAGCAGCATTAAGCGGGAGATACCGAAATCAAAGATAAATGTCGTATTCGGCATCGGTGCGGAACTTGAACTGCTGCAGGATCTGATCAAATCAAAAGACCCGGAAGCCGGATATATGAACCGCTCCAATATGCAGAAGTTCATCGCACAGATACAGGATTACTCTGAGGAAGAACTTGTCCACAAACTGCAGATACCTTATGACTACACTGAGACATTCCAAGTGAAGTGTTTCATATTCTCCAAGATTATAGACTTCTTCGACTTCGATGATGTGTACATCCCGAAAATATCACTGCGTGACGGTATGATCTACGAACAGATAATGACTGACGGAGAGCAGTCTCTGTATCGGCAAAACAGACTCCAGCTGAGGATCAATGCGATTAACATTGGACGCAAACTCAACTATGATGAGAAACACGCTATGACTGTTACACGATTTGCGATGAAGATCTTCGACGAGACTCAGAAGCTCCACCATCTCGGAGATCGGGAGAAATTATATCTTATGTGTGCCTCTATTCTGCATGATGTCGGGATGTCTCTCTCTCCGTCATCGCACCACAAACATTCGCTGTATATTATCAAGTCGCAGAATTTCTTCTTCTTTACCGATGAAGAGCGTGATATTATCGCAAATATAGCCAGATACCATCGCCGCTCTATCCCCAAACCTAATCATCCTGATTATGCCGCTCTGTCCCGTGAAAATAAAGTAATAGTAATGAAGCTGGCAGCCATTCTCAGACTCGCCGACAGTCTCGACAGCACCCATCTGCAGCTCGTCAGTGATGTAGGAGTCACGATTACCGATAATGAATTATCACCTATCATCATTACGGCTGTGACAGAAACAGATCTCTTCACCGAGCGGTATAGTTTCAAATCAAAGCGAGACCTGTTTGAGTTCATATACGGCATCAAGCCGAAACTGCGGGTCAAGATGAAATAATACTTAACTCATGAACAAAGGAGTCAATTATGCCATATATCGCTATCAAAGCATACCCGAAAGACGAAGACATTAAGAAAAAAGTCGCAGACCGCATCAATAAGGTATTCCTCGAAGAATGGGGCTGCAAGCAGGAAGCAATCTCTGTCTCATTTGAAGAAATCAAGCCGGAAGTCTGGGATGACGAAATCCGAAACGGCGAAATTGAATCCAAAAAGGATAAGATGTTTATACTCGACGGACAGAAGAAGTATGAGTCCAAAGGAATGTACGAATATGAATTCTGGAAACTTATCGACGAATCTATTAAAAAGACAGACGGCAGTCAGCAAGAACAGCATGATTACCTTGTCAAAAAACTTTTGGATTGCCCTGATATAATAGAAGTCTTTGACGACATTCGCCGTGAACTTGGAGGCAGATTTTACGAAGAACCGCTTTGCAGAAAACTGTGGGAATCCTACGGTGGTGGGTCGGACGACGGATTCGGTGACTTCATTCAAGGAATAATCGCACAAGGCAAAGAATCTTATTACGAAGCGATAGAACATCCCTCACACGCAGGAGCAGAAGAATTTGAAAGTTTTGCTTATATTTCAGATGATGCATACGAATACGCAGCAAAAAATCAGGAAATGTTTCATGACGGCATGGAAGAAATCTATAATATCAGAGATGAGGTTGAAATGACATTTATCCCTGCAAGCGTCAAAAGATTTGCACGGGGAGCATTCGGCGGCAGAAGGCGAAATCTGCTGGTAACATTTGGTGGAACAAAACAGCAGTTTGAAGAGATCGAAGGCAAAGAATGGCTCTTGATTGTAAACTCCAATCCTTATATATATTGCTCCAATGGCAGAATTGAGCAGCACGGCTTCCAAATCTATGAACCAAATATGTGTGCAATGCAATATTATGACCGCGACGCTGAAACGGCAGAAATCCCAGACGGAGTGAAAATGCTTGCTTACGAACTGTTTGAATCCTGCAAACTTAAATCCGTTATCATTCCGGCAAGCGTTGTGAATATCGGTAGAAGCACATTCAGCTGCTGTGAAGCCTTAACGGATATTCAATTCAAAGGCACAATTGAACAGTGGGAATCGATAAAAAAAGAGAAATTTTGGAATGAAAGCATTCCGACCAAAACTGTGAAGTGCAGTGACGGAGAAGCGGAGATAGAATAAAAGAATGGAACAAACAGGATTTTAATCCGTATGGAACTTATTATACGCATCGTGGAGATGACTCGTCTCAAGGTGAGTGTATATCTCCGTCGTGTTAATACTGGCATGACCGAGCAGCATCTGTATCGCAAGCAGGTCAGCTCCATTCTGTATCAGGTGCGTTGCGAAACTGTGCCGCAGCGTATGCACGGTGAAATCCTTCTCAATACCAACGAGACCGGCTGTAATCTTGAGATTACGCCAGATACCTTTGCGCGACAGCCGCTCACCGCGGAAATTCAGAAACAGAGCATTAGTCCGCTTATCCTTGCGGGCCAGCAGCGGGCGACTCTCGGTCAGATATGACTGCAGATATGATAACGCCCGCTGCCCTATCGGCACAAGCCGCTCCTTGCTGCCTTTACCAAACACACGCACAAGACCTTCTTCGGTATAGACCGAGCCAATATCAAGCCCGCTTAGCTCTGACACACGCAGCCCGCAGCTGTATATCATCTCAAATACCGCTCTGTCACGCAAGCCTTCCGGCTTGGTAATGTCGAACCCGCCGATAAACCGCTCTACTTCATCAAGTGTGAGATACATCGGTGCATGCTTGCCGATCTTAGGGCGATTGATCATCGATGACGGATTGTCATCGATGACTTCTTCGACTTTTAGAAATTTCAGAAACAGCGACAACGCTGACAGTTTGCGGGCTATCGATCTGGCTGTTATGTCATTCTGATGAAGCTCCACAAGCCAACTGTCGATCTTCTCGATAGTGAAATAATCCCTTATATCTTCAATGTCATCATCAAGCGAAGTCAGATATTCGCAGAACTGCGACACATCTTCGTAGTAAGCGGCTATCGTATTCGCCGACAGCTGTTTCTCCGAAGCGATATAGTCTTTATAGCGGTAAACAAGATCCTGAAGAGTCATGATTAAAACTTCAGCTTCGCAAATCTCTCCATCGCTTCTTCGATATTTGCTCTTGCTCCGAATCCTGTCAAACGGAAGTAACCTTCTCCACATTTACCGAAGCCGACACCAGGAGTGCCGACAACATTTGCTTCGTTAAGCAGTTTGTGGAAGAACTCCCAGCTGCCCATATTATTGGGAGTTTTGAGCCATATATACGGAGAGTTTTTGCCGCCTGTATAACTGATACCGAGTTTTGACAACCCAGCTCCGATAATCTTCGTATTCTCCAGATAGTAGTCGATCGTCTTCTTAACCTGAATCTGACCTTCCGAAGTGAATACCGCAGCTGCACCTTTCTGAATAATATACGACACACCGTTAAACTTCGTAGCCTGTCGGCGAACCCAGATTTTGTTAAGCTGATGCTTAGCACCAGTCTCATCTGTAATCATCACATCATTCGGGATAATCGTATAAGCAAATCGTGTTCCGGTAAATCCCGCCGTCTTGGAAAGACTTCTGAACTCAACGGCACATTCTCTTGCACCCGGTATCTCGAAGATACTATGCGGAATGTCCGGCTCTCGGATAAATGCTTCGTAAGCAGCGTCAAACAAAATCAACGCATTGTTAGCCTTCGCATATTCAACCCACTTGGTCAACTGTGCCTTGGTTGCCACCTGCCCTGTCGGATTGTTCGGGAAGCACAGATATATGATGTCAACCTTGCCTGTCGGAATGGCAGGGATAAAGTTATTCTCGGCATTACAGTCAAGATAAGTCACATTGGTATATCGCCCGTTAGCGAAGTCACCGCCTCTGCCGCTCATAACATTCGTATCAAGATAAACAGGATAAACAGGATCAGTAATAGCAATCCTCATATCTGTGCTGAAAAGCTCCTGAAAGTTAGCAGTGTCTTCTTTGGCACCTGTCGAAACGAAAATCTCATCCTTGCTTATATTAATACCCCTGTCGGCAAAATCATTCTTAGCGATAGCCTCACGAACGAAGTCAAAGCCTTCGTAAGGCGGATACCCTTGGAATGTCTCGCGTCGGCTCATCTCGGCAACGCCCTCATTGAGCCCAGCAATCACTGTCGGATTGAGTGGCTCAGTCACATCGCCTATACCGAGTTTGATCACTTTCTTGTCGGGATTAGCCTCTGTGTACTCTTTTACAAATCGGGCAATCTCGGCAAACAAATAATTGCCCTGCAGTTTCAAAAAATTCGGATTTATTTTAACCATTGTATATACTCCTTGTTTGATTTTGTTCCATAATATATGATTTTACTAATTATGTCAATAAAATTTTTAAGGCATGGTCAGGCTTCTCCTGCACCTGTCTTAAAAATTTTATTCACATAATATCTGAAAATGCCGTTAATATAATAACTATATTTTTCGGAGAATATAATGACTGGCAAACGAGTTTCTACCTTTATAAAGATGTCAATCCTAATGACGGCAGTGCTGTGCAGCTGTGGCAAAAGTTATGATAAACTGACACTTGCAGTAAGCAATGGCGGCACTGTTACAGGTGCGGACTTCTTCACTGAATACAACGGCTACTCGGCACAGGAACAATCCGAGATTAAGACTTATGACGACTATTACAAGATCGTGCGCAAACTCGCTCTCAAACAAATCATATACAGACATGCACTGGATGAAGGCCTGCAGAACGAACCTGTCATTCAGACAATGCTGACCGAAGCTCAGAAAAATATAGGATATGAAATACTCCTCAAAAAAAATGTAACAGATAAGATCCTCATTACCGAAGCAGACTACGCTCCGTATAGAAAATATTATGATCTGTATCAGATAGTCCGCCGCATCGATACGCTGGATGAGAAACGCATTGCCCGCTCTCGTTCCATTATGGCAGATCTGGCTAAGAATGTCAAAACTTTTGAAGCATTTCAAGATGCAGCGAAGAAGTACTCTGAGGATATTACAGCTGCTGACGGCGGCTATATGGGACAGATACGCCGCGGCATCCTTGATGATGAATTGGACAAAGAACTTGGCAAACTCTCCGAAGGTCAGATGTCAGGTGTCATCGAGACTAATGCCGGACTGCATATTCTGTATCTGTCTAAGATAACAATACGCAAGACAGATGAATTGATCGCAGACCAAAGCATTTACGATGATATATACGCAATGAAGAAGAATGAACTAGAGTCACAGTGGTATGAGAAACTGCTTCGCAGCGGCAAACTCGTCTTTAATAAAGAAGCACTGTCCAGCGGCACTGCTGCAGATACTGTAGTGGTTCAATATGGCAATGATCGGATCACAAAGCAGCAGATCGATGATCATGTGAATCAGCTTCGTCAGAATGGAGCATTCCCTGAGCCGACTCAGGATGAATTGGAGCGTCTTGTAGAAAATATGGCACTCAACATCATCATCTCTGCTAAAGTATTGTCGCCGGAAGTCACCGATACGAAAGAGTTCCATCAGCAATACGAGAAGCGGCGGTCTGCAATATTGGAAGACCAATACATCATCCGGCATACCGCCGCTGTGCCGCCGTCGGATGATGAGATACTAAAGTTCTATCTTGAGAATAAAAAACAGCTGTTTTCATTCAAAACCGACAGCGGCAAAGAGTTAGTCCAACCGCTCGGCGAAGTCAAAGACTTTATCATCGAGAGGATCACTCAGTCCGATGCAAAAAACCGCCGTCATGAATTATACCGAGCGGAGATTGAAGAAGGCAAGTTCAAAGAAAATGAGAAGAATATAAAGGTGATAATGGAAAAATAAATAAAATCCTCGCTAATGCGGGGATTTTATTTATTTTCCGATTGACTTTCGGGCAGAATGTTGTTATAATTATATAATTGGATATTATAGGAACATAAAATGGAAAAAAATACATCTAATGAATCTTGTTCTCTTAAAGAACAAAATCTGGCTTACGGAGGATCAGCTCTCATCGAAGGTGTAATGATGAGAGGCAAATCCGGTATGGCATTCACTGTGAAGAAGCCTGACGGCAGTTTGTATAAAGAATACAGCGATAAACCGTCAATCGGAGAACGAATAAAGCCGCTTGGCTGGCCGTTTATCCGCGGTATCGTCGGCTTCGTCGATAATATGATAACAAGTTCAAAAGTACTAAACAAATCAGGAGAAATTGCATTTCCTGAGCCGCCGCAGGATGCGGTGGGGGTCGGTGATGCACGGACGCAGGAATCGCCGAGCAACCACTATGCTAAAAAACCGACTATTTGGGAGACTATTCTGTCATGGCTGCTGATGCTGCTGACTTTCGCCATTGTGATCGTGATATTTATGATCGTGCCGAGGATGTTGCCGGAAGTTGCCAATAAGATATTCCCAGATATAAACACTTTCACTGCGGAGAATTATCCGTTCCTGTATAATCTTGTATCCGGCGTGCTGCGGCTGGTGTTATTCTTCGGATATGTGCTGATCATCTCGCTGATGCCTGATATGAAGCGTGTGTTCGGTTATCACGGTGCAGAGCATAAGACGATAAACACTTACGAAGCACACGATGATCTGACAGTCGAAAATGTGAGGAAACATACACGGCTTCATCCGAGATGCGGTACATCTTTTATATTCATCGTATTCCTCATTACTCTGTTTGTTTTTCCGTTCTTTGATATTTTCCTTTACAGAATGGCGTGGTTCAAATCTATCGCTGATATTCAGTTCGGGACGAAGCTGCAGCATCTCATAGTCATCGCATTCCATATTGTAATAGGTATGCCGATCGTGTCTTCGATAAGCTATGAGCTGCTCAAACTCTCGGCGAAGTTCCAGAAAACATGGATTATGAAGATATTCATCGCTCCGGGGCTGTTCTTCCAGCTGTTCACAACTCGTGAACCTGAAGACAATATGATCAAGTGTGCCATTCTTAGCCTTGCAATGGTGCTGGGCGATGAAGCGGTTGATACGCCTCGTCATGTCGATGACGATATTGTGATCTCGCATAAAACGCCGATTGCAGCAGCTGTAACAGCTGTTCTGATGCTGCCGATTATAATGATGATTAACGGAGATGATAATGGAATTTAATCGGAAGACATTATTCTCATACAGACGGATCATCGGAACTTACTTCGTGCTGGCAGGCATACTCATCGCTCTAAGAGTTATATTTCCGGAAGTTATCACGCTTTTAGTCGCTGCATTGTCAATCCTGCTGATATTGTCGGTTGACTTTATTATCCGCGGTCTTAAGATCAAAAAGCACTTCGGATTTGTGCCGACAGGAATATCCGTAGCATTGGCATCGATACTCGGACTGCTCATTATCCTGCTTAACTGGAATATCGAGAAGATCTGGCCTCTGTTCGGATTCTGTGCTTCACTCGGATTTATCATATCATTTTTCATCACAGACAAACGCAAAATGTCACTGCTCATTACAGGTATTTTCCTTGCATTAATGTCGTCTCTGATATTATGCTTCACAACAGATTTTATCAATCTCAACTCGAAATATCTGCTGTTCTTCTCAGTTGCACTGCTGCTTATGTTTAGCGGCATCCTTATGATATGCCAGACAGAGAATACTAAGCCATCAGACAATGATCCTGTTCAGCCTAACGATGTGCAGCAGCATATTGACTCTGACAACAAGGATAAATCCGCCGATGAAGATTAACCCCACTCTCAGCCGCTGCAAAATACTAATCATCACATTGTGTCTCATTATGAGTGCAGCTTATACATACAGTGCACAAGTCACTCTAACCGACGGACGCATTCTGCATGGGAAACTAACCGGCATCGGGAAAGAACGGATATATCTCGACGGCGATAACGGGCATTGCTATATCAAACAGAATGACATAATCGCAGTAACGGCTGACACAGATAATGATGCGACAGAGATAACTGTAAGCCTTCGCAGCGGACGAACTATTAACGCTGACCTCGTTATGCTTACCGCTGATACTCTTATATACAAAACGGCGAACAGCCTTGACACACTGCACTATATCAATCGAAACAAGATAATGCGGATTGGTCTCAACAATGATACTCAGAACCACTCAGATAGTGTGCAGATCGCGTCAGAGAATAATGATGACATACTGACAGCGACAGTGGCATTGCTCGGTGTATCATCAGGCGACACATCGATCGGCAATATCGAAAGCAGTGACTTCTATGACAAGTATTGGCTGCGGTTCAACGGACACATTGACAAGTCCACCGGCAATCTCCTGTGGAATCTTATCGACATCTACACCGACAAAGAAAAAAATCTTACGCTTATATACAATGAACTGCTAAGCAATGACAAAGACAAAACCGAGATCAAGATGTCGGCAGTCAGTCAGGAACTCCAATCTCGCATTCATCGGCTAAGACTTGAGTTCTCACACCGGGCATATAAGATCATAGTCCGCTCATTCATCGCCCATGATCCACAATCAGACTTTGAAGTCTCATACGGTGTAGTATTCTGAGGAACTGCATCTCATACCCGGTCAGACATTATTATGATCCTAATCAGATGCAGAATGTCTCCTGACTTTTTACTCCGGATTTATCTTCTATAATGAGACCGCATTCTTATTATTTAAAATTCTCTCTCCGAGTCAAGTAAAATCGTACACGGACCGTCATTGTGCAGTGCGACATCCATCATAGCGGCAAACTTCCCGGTCCGGATCTTGTTCTTATCATAGACAGCAGACAGCTTCTCCAAGAATCGTTCATACAGCGGAAGTGAAATCTCTCTGCCTGCTGCTCTGTCGAACGACGGCCGGCGGCCTTTGCGGGCATCGGCATAAAGTGTGAATTGACTGACGATCAGCAGTTCGCCGCCGGTATCACGCACGCTCAGGTTCATCTTGTCTTCGTCATCCCGAAATATCCTCACATTTGTGATCTTATCGATGATATAATCGATGTCTTTGTCAGTATCATCCGGCTTGATCCCCAGCAGCACCATCAGTCCGTCGCCGATTTTCCCGACAATCTCGCCATCCACAGTAACACTTGCCTCTGTTACTTTCTGTATAACCGCTCTCATATATACTCCTTGTTCAGCAATATTCTGCACCAGTGCAGCAGATACCGTTTCTCCTCATCACTCCAACCGTATTTATCGATCTCCGCAGCATAGCGAGCCACATCATCATCGCGTCCAGCATTATGCAGACTCGTAAGGATGTTCCGAGGATGGATAATTTCTTCCATCCATGTTGCCGCCAGCTGATTGGCTCGGAAATGAGCCTTGTAGTCACCCTTGCGGAAGTGCCACAATTGTGCCATGTCGAAGCTGCTGCCGATATAGCCGGTCAGCGACTCCTGATTAGAACTGCACAATTGTGCATTATCATTTATCGGACAGCAGTCAGTACAGACACTGCATCCGAAAAACCGTGTCCCCCAGAATGGTATTAGATCGGTATTAAAGTCCAACACGCTGCTGTTATGCTGCAGACATCGATGCTTATCCACTCCTGTCGGAGTTAATGCTCCTGTCGGACACGACGCAAAACACACACCGCAGTGATTGCACAGCGGAGAATGTTCATTGCACAATTGTGACTGAGGCTTAGTTATCTCACATTTCTTATCGATAATCAGTGTCCCCAGCACAGTCATACTGCCCACACCATCGACGGCGATAAGGTGATTGTCGGCAAAGCCGCCAAGTCCAACCGCCGCAGCTATGATCTTGTCATTCAGAACACCATTAACAGAAGTGCGGAACACTTCTGAGTCGGATCTATTGTCATTGTGAGAATGTTTAAGCCACTTGCCGAGTTTGTGCAGCATTTTCGACAGCACACGATAGTAGTTTACTCTCGTATATGCAGGGATATTCCCCGGAGTGTCATCACGATACGACAGACAAGCAGCGACTACGGTTTTATCCGGCCAATCGTGGAGATGATTAACCGCTGCTTTCGATATGCCTAACTTCTGAGCTTGCTCCTCGATCTGTATATCAGTCATAACACTCTTGAATAAAAAAAGGCTGTCCGTAGGACAGCCTTTTTTACCTCATTTTTAGTCCTGTCTTGAATATGTTGTTATAAACATATCATCCGGGAATGATACACCCTTGCCGCTGTAGTTAAGCGGTTTCTCGGCAGAAGCACTCTTAGCAGCCTGCATAGCAACTCCCTTTACACCGAAGATCTTATCGGCAATTGCGGCAACTGTTACTTCATCATTGCAGAACAGCGGCTTATTCTGATACATCTCATTCTTAGAGTTAAGGAATGTACCTGCAGTCTGGAATGAGTAAGGCAGCTTAACGCTGTTGCTGTCATTTGTATCAGCAGCTTTCGTCTGGATGTAAAGTTTCTGACCTTTAACATCAGCGATCTTATCTGCATCAGCGGCACTATACAAGTTGCGGCTTTCGCTGAACAGTGTCGTGTGCAGAGCACCGTTCTTGCCGGCTGCAAGGTTATACAAGTTCAGTGCAGTATTATCACCGAAAGTCTTATCAACACTGATCGGATTGATGAGCAGCACAACTTCGCTGAACTTCTCAAGTCCTATATTATCAAGTTCCTTAATATCAGATACAGCCTTAGCGCCCATTCGATACATTCTCTTCGACAGATCCTTAGTCAGACAGAATATCTGAGTATCTTCCTTATAGATAGCATGGAGTCTGTTCAAAGCGATCGGATTGATATGATCGAAGTCTCCGGCTACAATCACGCACGCATTCTCGCCGATCTCACGACCGAAGAAGTCCATCGACGGAAGCGTCTTCGCAGCAGCGAATGCCTGCCACAATGTACTCTGAGAATAGTAGTTTACGAGACTCCAACCCTGCTTAGCAGCGATCGCTTTCAGTGCCTCGTAATCCTCACTGCTTAACGAAGCAGAAGCAAATACAGACGCATCCTTAACATTCTTAAGGCACTCATAGTCAGCGATACTGTATTTCTTAGTATCGACACTCGGTATGAGGAATCGACCTTTCTTACACAGAGCCTTATCTACCTCATGCACCTGCAGGATAGAGTCTTCCAGCAGCTCGACCTGATTTTCACATCCGATACTGCAGTGATAGCAGTAAGAGTCAGTGATCTTGCCCTGTAGCGGAGCTTTCTTAGCGGCAGGCAGTTTCGGCACAATCGCACCAACAGGACAGCCGGAGATACATGTTCCGCAGGAGATACATTCTGTAGTGCCCAACGGATGAGCGAACTTCGGCATCAGCACACTGTTAAATCCTCGTTTAACATAGCCATATACACCGAGACCAACTACATCTGCACAAAGTCTTGCACATCGTCCGCACAGCACACACTTGCTCGGCTCGCGGAACAGATACTTAGAACTGTTGTCGAACTGATACTGATTGACTGCACCTTTGTATTTGTTGTCTTTTGCCTTATAGCTTTGAGCATATTTTTTAAGCGAACATTCATAGACATCGACACAACCGCATTCCATACATCGCTTAGCTTCCTTGATCGCAGTCTCTTCATCGAATGTGGACTCCATCTCGGTGAATCCTCTCTTGCGGTCAGCCGGTTTCATTACAACAGGTTTAGCTCTGTCGGCTTTCTCCCACTGAGAGAAGAACTTCTCATCAAGCGGTTTGAGATCTTAACGTTTGCAGAGGAACTCAGGAACAGGCTCTAACTCTTCCCCTGCGAAATACTTAGTGATAGCGACCGCTGCAGCCTTACCTCCGGCAAGACCTTCTACGACAGTCTTAGCTCCTGACGCATAGTCACCGGCTACAAAGACATCTTTAACTCCGGTCTGCCCGGTCAATTTATTATACGGGATAAGTCTGTTATCGCCAAGCAGCGTTGCTTTGTCTGTACCAAGAATGCTGAAATCAGGTTTCTGCCCGATAGCAGCGATGATGAAGTCATACTTCTCTTCGTAGTCACTGCCGGCAACCGGAACAGGTGATCTTCGTCCTGATGCGTCAGGCTCGCCCAACTCCATCTTCTGCACGATCATACCTGTAGCCTTGTCGCCGTCGCGAACAACAGATACAGGAGCAGTGAGCAGTTTGAACTTAACGCCTTCTTCTTCTGCTTCAACCTTCTCGATCTCATTAGCAGGCATAGCGTCGCGTGTTCGTCGGTAAACCATCTCTACTTCATCTGCACCGAGTCTCATCGCTGTCCTCGCACAGTCAAATGCTGTATTACCACCGCCTACGATCGCTACACGACCGTGGAGTTTCGGAGCTTTGCCCTCTGCGACTTCGCCTAAGAACTTAATACCATCAAGCACATTCACTGCACCTTCCTCATTGGGGATGCCCAGCTTAGCAGCTGACCATGCACCACAGGCAACGACGATAGCGTCGAATCCATTCTTGCGAAGTGAATCTATAGTGAAATCTTTATTAAGCACTTTGTTATAGTTGACTTTGATACCCAAAGCAAGGATCGTGTCGATCTCTTTATCAAGGATAGCTTTCGGCAGTCTGTACTCAGGGATACCGTATCGCAGCATACCACCGAGTTTATCTTTAGCATCGAAGATCTCTACATCGATACCTTCCTGAGCCATATAATATGCAGCGGCAAGTCCTGCAGGACCACCACCGATTACAGCGACTCTCTTGCCGATCTTAGCTTTGCAAGTCGGGATGTAAGGCTTGTCTGAGAATAAGTCCTTATCCGCAGCAAATCTTTTGAGATTATCGATAGAGATAGACTCATCAATGTTTTGTCGGCGGCACTTCTTCTCACAGAACTTGGTACAAACACGGCCGATACTTGCCGGCATCGGGATAGTTTTCTTTATCAATCTGATAGCATCATCATATTTTTTGTTGGCAATCAATCCGACATACCCCTGAATGTCACAATGAGCAGGACACTCTGCTTTACATGGAGCGATACAGTCACCGTAATGGTTAGAGAGGATCAGCTCAAGAGCAGTCTTGCGGGAATTGAGGATCTTTTCAGAGTTAGTCTCGATCTCAATGCCTTCACGGAGTTTAGTTGCACATGACGGCACCAGAGTCCTCGCACCTTTAACCTCAACTACACATACAAAGCAGCTGCCGTAAGGGTCAAGTCTGTTATCATAGCATAAAGTCGGAATCTCGATCCCCTGAGATTTTGCAAAGTCAAGGATCGTCTGACTATCATCGGCTTTCATCTGTTTGCCGTTGAAAATGATGTTTACTTCAGCCATATTTATTCACCTTTATAAAATATTTTTAAAATCTTGCTAAAATGTCAGAATACAAACATTTTATGCTATTTTACAATAAAATATTAATAATGGCAAGAATTTTTTATTAAAATTTAGAAATGACACTCCGCCGCTCATATCTTCTCTAAATTTTAATATTCTTTTTACTTTCTCATTTTTTTTGTTGCTAAAATTCCAATTTTATTTTATACTAATACTGCATTCTGTAAGGAGCGTATCATGATGGAATCAGACATTTATATCAAAAGCATTAAGCGATTGGCAGAGAAGAACAATGTCGATCTTGATATTATGAAAGAGAATTGGCAGCAGAAATTTGACGAATTTGACAGCATTACGGATGATTACGGTATTACCGAAGAAGTGGATCGTGCCGATCCGAATGAAAACAAAACGATTATTGCACTGACGATTAACGGTTCTATAGTGATCATATCAGTGCCGGATCATAAAGGCAACCGCAACATACGCTATCAGGCCATCCGCGTCCGCAATGATGAGTCTGCGAATGTGCCGGCGACATTTACAGACAAGATCAAACAGCCTATTGAGAAAAACAAAAAAATACTCTTCGAGAAAACTATCGAAACATCTCCGGTCATCCGAATTAAAACAGCCGGTGACATTACGCTGGCAGACTTTGAACAGAAAGCGACAGAACTGACGGCGGAGTTTACCAAAGTATTTGGCAATATTAATGATAAAACGATTACAGCGAAAGTGTTGTGACATAAAAAATCAGGAAGTTTAAGCTTCCTGATTTTTTATTATTTCTCGTATTTTTTTAGCATCTCGACCTGTTCTTCAGGGATCGGGATAAGCCCCATTGACTCAAGTCCGATGAATGCCATCTGCGTAGAAGCGGAAACCATAGTTTTGCCGTCACGCTTGATCTTATAGTTGAACACAAACGAATACTCATCAATGTCAGAAGTTGTGACTTCCATATCGAGCTGATTGAACATAGTAATCTGCCCTTTGAGCCGGATATTAATATCACGCACCACCAAACCGACCGGAGCAACTCCCGGACGAATATCCAACCCCTGATCAAGGAAAAACTTCACCCTCGCCCGCTCCATATACTCCAAGATCATCGGATTATGAATAATCCCATAACTGTCAATGTCGCCAAATTCTACAAAAATCGGATAATGAAAAATCATAGTTTTTTCCTTATTATATAAAACAATTTATTTTCAAATGACAATGCTGACGCATTTCTTCCGCATCTTCATCTGAGAGTTTGCCTGCAATGGCATTAAGAGCTGCAAGTTTTTCATCTTGAATAGAACTGCCAAAATCTGATTTTGGCTGATTGCGATGCAGCACATAAAGCGTATAGATATAATCAACATAATGAGCCACTTCATTGAATGCCTGCTGAGGCAGAGCATTAATCTTGTTTTCCAAAATCGCTGTATATAACATAGGCAAACTCCTTTATATTTCTTTGTATATTATAGAGCAAGTATTATATAAAGTCAAGGAAAAATATAAAAGCAAATATTTTTTTATTGACAAATTCATTTTATTAAAGTAACATAAAATAAATAAAAGCGATTTATTGCCGTCGGTTTGGTACCCGACAGCAATAAGCAGATATTTCATCAGTTATTCTCATCGCATGAGATTTCCGATAGGAAACTCTCGTAGCAGAGAGGGGGAAGATGTGTTTTGACTGGTGGATATATCTAACCGTACCAACTTCTTTGTTGCGGGCGTTTTTATTTAATCTACTAGTCGGAGGTTCTTGCCTTATGAGAACATTTTGCATTTCTTCTTAAAATTTTCTTTTTTCAATCAACAATTTCGTAGTAAGTTAAAGTCATCATGAGATGACTGTGGTTCGTTATGTCACAAAAGAAGCAACAATTGTGCTATCTCATTGTGAGAAAAAATTTTTATTTTATTTATAGGAGATTAAAATGAAAAGTAAAATTTGCATTATTGCATTAGTATTATGTATGATAAGTGTGTTGGGTATATCGGCTCAGCCGAAAGTTCCGCCACCTGTTCCATCAGCAGCACCACCTGCTCCGCCTGCTCCACCAGCACCACCGGCACCAAAAATTGAATATCATGTCGTAATAAATGGGAAACAAGGCGGTCCGTTTGACATGACTGCATTGGAGAAAATGAAAACTCAGAATCTCTTTACAAAAGAAACTCTTGTTTGGAAGGACGGCATGAACGGATGGACACCGGCAGGACAAGTGAAAGAACTTGCTTCTGTATTTGAAGAAAAGAAACCTGCTCCGGCAAAACCTGCTCCGGCTAAGCCCCAGCCGCCTGCCATTGCCCAGGAAACGAAACCGGCTGTTCCTCCTGCTCCTCCTGCTCCGCCTAAACCGCAGGTTAGTATCTATGCAATAATTGACGGAGCTCAGTCAGGTCCTTATGATTGGGATGCGTTGGAAGATATGAAGAGCAAAGGCAAATTGACTACTCAGACTCTTGTATGGGAAGAAGGTATGGACGGATGGATGCAAGCAAAAGAAGTAAAAAATCTTGAACTGTTATTTACCCAGTCTAAAAAGAATACTAATGATAAGAAACCAATAGGACGTTATATGAATTGGGAAAACATGGGATATTCCAACAGTGACTATGACCCGAGAGAAATCGAATCTGCTCCAGGACAAAAAGAACTGACTGAAAAAGACAGAGCATTTATTGAAAAAATACTGTATTTCAAATGGGGCATACATCCGGGCAACAAAGACGCTATGTGGTCAAGATTTTTGGAACAGAAAAAACATGGTAAAGCTCTTGCAATATCAGGCAGCGTTGTTGGCGGAGTTGGTTTGGGTATTCTGCCAGTGGGGGCCGTCCTTGCTGCATTCATCCCATTTATCGGTATTCCTATTGCAGCAGTTGCAGGTATAATGTTTATAACAGGATGCATAGTAACACCAATGTGTGCTATTCCTTTCTCAAGAATGGGTAAAATCGCCAAGATTTACCATAGAGTGTCCGGTGAAAAGTTTATGTCATTCAATATCAGTCCTTACAATGACGGCAACTACAGTATGGAGAGCAAAGAAATTACTATGGCAATGGCAATAAGGCTGTAAAAGCAGCTAAAAAAAACAGGAAGTTTCCAAACTTCCTGTTTTTTTAGCATTTTCTGCATATTTCAGCGAAGGAAGCATCTAAATAATCTGCTGATGATCCGCAGTCAATGTATTATATTTTTTTTCAACAAGTGCGTAAGTCATTAATATCTCCTTAGAGATATTAATACTGCATTTTATATAGAAAACCAAGCGGAGAATTTCAATTTTAATATTTTACTCATTATTATGAATTCAGACTGAGCAAAAACAAATTAGGTATGTCACCCTGAACTCGATTCAGGGTCTCACACAAAGAGATGCTGAATCAAGTTCAGCATGACAATGCTTTCTGCACGGTCTGAATTATAAATTATGAATTACAATCCACCACCGCCTTAACTCTCCCTTTATGCAGCACTATATCGACTTGCTCACCGGCATGAACCTGCTCTGCATCAGTAACGGTTTGTCCATGTCCATCCTGAACAATGGCATAGCCGCGTGACAGTATTTTCAGCGGACTCATGTTGTCGAGTTTCTGCACAAGCATTGCGAAGCGGTTACGCCTGTCTTCCAAAGACTTGTTCATCAGCACGGAGAACCGCTGCTGCGTAAAGTTGAAATCAGACATCCTGCCGCTGTATCGAGTGTTCATCAGTCCGACAAGCCTTTGCGAAGCACATCGCTCAAGCCGATATTCAACATTCTCCAAGATGCTGCGCATCTTACCCTGCAGCCGCACACGGCATGCACTTACAGAGTCATATATACCTACTGTATTGCGGGTCACTATCTCTGCCGCATTAGACGGAGTGGATGCCCGCACATCCGAGACGAAGTCAGCTATAGTCGTATCCTGCTCATGCCCGATACCTGTTATCGTCGGGATAGGACAAGCGGCTATCGCTCTCGCCACAGACTCATCGTTAAAGCACCACATATCTTCGATAGCACCGCCGCCGCGCCCGATAATAAGCACATCGACTTTATATTTCGTATCATTAATGTAATGTTTAGAGGCACAGTCGATAGCCTTGATGATACCAGCGGCGGCGGCCTCGCCCTGCACAGGAGTCGGGAATACAACTATCTCAATGAACGGACTGCGGGCAGCCAAGATCTTAAGCATATCCCCCTTACCGGCAGCCGTTATCGCAGATACAATACCGATCCGCTTAGGATAATCCGGCAGAGGCTTTTTACGGCTCGGATCAAACAACCCTTCGGCAGCGAGCTTTTGTTTGAGCATCTCGAATTTCAACGCCTGCTCGCCTACGCCGGCCGGAGTCATCTTAGAAATGACCACTGATACTGTTGTGTTTTTAGTATATACGCTTAAAGTTCCTTCAGCAAGCACTTCTACACCGTTTTGGAATGCTTCCAAATTGCCGGAGACACTTGCTAAGACCCTCGGCCACTGACTCTTCCATATACAAACGCTTATCGAAGATACCGAGTCTTTAAGACTAAAAAAAAGATGACCTGTCGAAGAAATCTTAAAGCCGGTTATCTCTCCACGGATATATACCCGCTCTATCATTCCTTCGACACCGGCTTTAATTATATTGGATATTTCCGTAACACTGCTGTATTTAGAATTATCCTGCATTGTTATTTTCGTTTTTTACATTTAAGGATGGAGTGACTAAGCCCAACCCGCTCGACACATTCTGTGACTTCCATACCGCACAACTCAACAAGCTCGATCATATCTTTGCTGTGATACATTCGGCTCTTGCCGTTGGCAATAGCGGTGAAGTAGAGACTGGTCATATCAAGGCAGTATTTGCTTATATCATATCGCTGCAGATCAACGAATGTCTCCATGATATACATCGTGCCATCGTCATTCAGTGCATCCTTTGCCCGTGATACGATCGACATAATGTCGCTCGGTCCGAAACAGTCAAGGAACTGGCTCATCCACACAGCGTCAAATCCTGTCGGGAACTTTGCACTGTGGTCAAGCAGATTGACAGGTGCATAGTCTACACGATCAGTCAATTCGTTAGCCGCAATATTTTCTTTGGCATCGCGAAGCTGTCCCGGCAAATCGGCAATCGTTACTTTCACATCGGGATTATACTTGGCACACTTGATCGCCCACTTACCTGTGTTGCCGCCAATGTCCAAGAGAGTCTTAGGCTTATCGCCGAATACAATCGGCAGAGCCTTCGGGAATGAACTATCCGAGAAATAGTGATCGAATGCAAACCAACTGCGGCGAACATGATCAGGCAGTTCTGCCAAAGCAGCATAAACTGTCTCCCAATTGCCGAATGCCTTGTGCAGTCCTGTCGGCTGTGCAGTTCGCAGTGCGTCTTCCAGATAGAACAGACCTTCATAGCAGACATCGTGCGTAAAATCCATATTCACAGTCGTAATGCGATCCCTCAGCAGGAAGTAACCTGTCAGCGTCAAAACATAACGAATCACACCGTCTGTCTCAACTTCATCAAAGATCCCCATACTTACACCGGCATCCACTAATACATAAACAGCATAGTGAACATTCTTGCGATTGTCAGTGTCAGGATTGCCGCTCTGCACAAAGTAATCACCTGTTGCATCCTCTAGCTCTTCCAGAGTTGCCCCCTTCTCACGGCACTCCTCCGCAGCAGCCAATATCCCGCTGTTACGCATAATACGAGCCGCCTGAAATGCAAAAGGAGCCCAAGCCAACTTCTGTGCTTCAAGTTTTGCGGCTGTTGCATCTACTTCATTTGAATTTTGCCAGTCTGCCATGACTTATCCTTTACGAAAAATTATTTTGCACTGATAGCGTCTTTTCTTTTCTGCAGTTCTCGGCCATATCGAGAGTTCAGATTGCCCTGCTCTTTGATGGTCTTCTCGATAGCAGCATCGAGTTCCTTTGCTGTCATCTGATTGATTTTCTTATTTTTTGCTTTTTCCTGATTGTCAGCCATTTTTCTATCCTTTTATATTATCATAGAATTATTTACATATTCAGACAACATTGTTGCCTATAAAATGATATTATAGCAAAAATATTCAAAAAATGCAAGTATAATAATGGAAAAAACAATAAAATGGGAAAAACATCAGGCGATGGTTTCATCACCTGATGTTTTTCCCATTTTTCACCCTTCCATCAGATCTCCCAGATACATCTCGAATGGCAAGCCCCACTGATCAGGAACATTCTCACGCTCGCAGTAGAAGATGCACTTCGTCACGAAGTCCGCAGCTTTCTTGACTGATTCGTAGAATGTGTGCCCGTTGAGGAACATCCCGGCAACAATGGCACTGATCACATCACCTGTGCCGCTGCGGTCTACGCCAATCTTATCGACCATTACCAGCCTATAACCTTCATTCTGATTATAGATGAAGTTGAGCAGCTGCCCCTGGCTGAACAGCGAAATGCCTGTCACAACGATATGCTTCGGTCCTAACTGCGATAAGTCACTGCACATCTTCTCCAGCTCGGACAATGTGATCTTACCTGTCGGATAAGGCACATCGAGCAGCGTGCAGAGTTCAGTCAGATTGGGAGTAACGATGTCGGCATGCTGCACGAGAGCCTTCATCTTACGGCACATAGCCGGCGTGTAAGTCTTGTAGAGCTGCCCATAGTCGCCCATCACCGGATCGACCAGCACAAACTCACTCTTACTGCGGAAAGTCCGAATGAAATCATCCACTATATCGACCTGCTCCTCCGAACCGAGGAATCCCGTAGCAATCGCATCAAAAGTGAGATCCAGATCCTTATAAGTCTGTATATAATCCCGCATCCGCGGTGTGTAATCATCGAAATAATAAGTCGGGAACTGCGTATGAGCAGACAGTATCGCCGTCGGCACGGCAACAGCCTGTATCTTCATTGCGGATATTATCGGTGCCATCACGGCGACAGAGCAGCGTCCGAATCCTGTTATATCATTGATTAGTGCGATTTTCTTTTGCATGTCGAACTCCTTGTATATATTATATCAAAAAAACAGGCAAAAAGTCAAAGACTTTTTGCCTGTTTTTTTTGGGGGAACATCATCTGCTTATCGCATCGAACTCCGCTTCGCCTGTAATATACGCACTGACACGATTAGGCAGACAGACGATCGGCATATTGGGACGATGCACTGCACCGCAGGCAATACATGTTTTGCCCGGACAAGGTGAAGACACAAACCTTATCTGCTTGTTTTTTACCTCGATGACAGTGATACCTTCGCTGCCGTGTATCTGAAGAGTCTGATCCTTATTCAGCGGATATTCATAACTTGCCGTCGGCGTATCGATATGCACGACACTGCCGCTGCCGCTGCCGCCCCAAGCAAATATGACAAATCCGACAGACACCGCAGCGATAATGATGATCATAAGAATGTCAAGAAATGTGATGTGTTTTGTATTATTGTTCAACTTTTACTTCTCCGTAATAATTTCCCAATGACCGCCTTTATCCGAACCAACTCTCCGAACGCAATTTGTTTCTTGCAGTTTAGCTATAGTTTTTGCAACCGCTCTTCGTGAAACACCTAAAGTATCTGCCATTTCCTGTGTTGTAACATGAGCATTTTGTTTTATCATTTCAATAATTTTCTGTGAACTTTTCTGTGAACTTTTCTGTGAACCTTGAGGAACATCTTGAATATCTTCGCTTTCAAGCTCAAATTCAAATGGAATTGTAACTCGTAAAAAGAAGTCCAAAAACTCAAAAACGGTTTCCCCATAGCGGTTTGTCACCAGTGGAATTCCGTAGCCGGTCTGCTCCACTAAATTCAAACGAATAAAAAGTTTTGCCAATTCTTCATTTACAGGCTTAGAAACACCGCGAAAAAAGTCATCTTTTGAAAGGTTCTGCGGCAGTCCGCCGGTTGAAATTATCTCCATTCTGTCTGTATAAATGTATATCGCCGGTGGAGTTCCGTCTGCCCAATTATTATGCAAACAAGCATTAAACCACACTTCACGAAAAGCATCTCGGTCAAAAAGCGGCATATCATTACGAATACCATTTGTAAAACTGGTATGTGTTTCATTTATCACATCAGCACAATAATCATAAGCCTGCTTCATCGCAACTACAAGACACTTTTCACCGTATTCATTACGCATTGCAATACCGTCAGACTTACTCTTGCCTTTGAAACGGACAACTTTAATCGAAACCTCATTCTTATCAGCCAAAAGTTCAGCCATCTTATTATAACTGCCGTCCTTTGTCAGCAGATGGAAATTCTCGGCAAAAGTCTTTTCATTTATAGTAAAACCTTTTTCAGTCAGCAGCAGTTTCAAATATTGAAAAGACGGATTTTTTATACCGCCAACAATCTCAGTAATCCTAACTCTTGAATCCAAATATTTGTTGTGAACAATGTTAATCTGATCTTCCGTCATCGCTCGGCATGTAGAACCGACACGCAAAAAACAGCCTTGAGAACTTCTGCCATATTTCTTTATATAATAAAGGTCATCGCCTTTTTGAACTCCTATCTCGATTACATGCTTTTGCTCAATATATTTTGTGCCTAATTCCACAAACGAACGGCAATCCGGCAAGATTTGACTTTCCAACATATCGGCTATCTTTTTTAGCGATTCATCAAGATTTGTAACACCGCAAACAGTACCATCGTCATTCACTCCGATATAAATCATTCCGCCGTCAGTATTCAAAAAAGCGATGATTTCTTTGGAAAGAGTATCCGTAAATTTTTGTTTCAGTTCTGTTTTTTCAGTTTCTGTGAAAGTCATGTTGAGTTGTTGCTCCTATAAAAATACATTTGCAAAGAAGAAACTCATAATACCACATTATATAGTTATGCTTTATTGTCCACATTTGTATATTTTAGCAAATTTGGATCTTTCTTCTCAAAATAAGCAACTAGTTCAAGCCATCTTTTAGCTATCTTATCCTTAAAATATGCTTGAGGATTATATAAAAAATCTTGGTTATTTGAAGTATATTTTTTTGCTAATTTTTTTAAGTTTATATAATCTGCAATATATTTGCTATTAAAAGGCTCATTTGAATAACTTTTCCCATATCTTTCCTCAAACGCACTAATAATTATTTCTTGATTTCTTACAGGAAGAGATTGAATAACCTCATAAAAACTGTCAATATCTAAAAAACTCAAAATCGGCTGATCATAATACTTATTATTCCCATTCGCAAGAATAATATTTTTACAAAACACTGTAATTTCTTTTTCTATCAAATTAATATCATTATTAATATCTAATTTTGATTGCTTATAAATATTATCTTCATTAATTTTCTTTAATTTATCATAAAATTCCATAGATTCTAATCCCTCAATATTAAAACTGAATCCACCATACCCCATTTGCAGCATAATCCAATCTTTCACAGGAATTATTTGTTCATGATAAAAATTAAGAAACTCAGAAATGCGACTTTGAATTTTATCAACAGATTCTGCTATAAGTCCTAGTCTTGCAAAGATTATCATAATATTTGCATAATGCAATATCTCCCCAATATTTAAATATTCTCCTGATTCAAATTCTTTATTAATTACCATAATTGTTTTACGAAAAACTTCATTATCCATATCAGACCAAGTATCAAGTAAAACAAATAATTTTTTTCTCTGATTTGTTTGAGAAATTTCAATTTGTTTTTTCTCATTCTTATATTCACTCGTTAAAAATTCTGTTTGGTAATTTCCATCAAATATAATAGAATGCCAATATCTCAATAAAGGGATATAATTAACCCGATCATAAAGAAAACAATATTCAATATCTTTATAATGTTTATTCAAATATTCTAAATATGAAATTTGTTCATGAAAATATGCTTTTATCACTTTTGAAATATCATCAGTAATACTAATAGTTTTCAAACTCTTTTGAATAAAAAGTATTAAAAAAACAATAATAGCATTTTGTTGATCTTCTTCTTCAAATGAATTAATTACTTCAATAAATAAATTTAGATTATAAAGAGATTGACGAATTATTCGTAAATTTCTGCAATTCAAATTGATTGCAATATTCTTTACTATTGCTTTTAATTCGCTCTTTGTTTCTTCAGTAAATGGAATATCAATAACAAATTGTTCTATCGCTTCATCAAAAACAGGTTCTATTTGAAACTCCATACCAATAATCTTTTCTTTAATCTGTAGATATTTATCTTTATTTTCAATTTTTTCTTCGTTACCAATAAAAATCACTTTTGTGTCTGACTCTGTAATAATTTCAGAGAAATAACCAAAAATCTCACATGGTTTCATTAAAGCACGCTCAAAATCATCAACAATCAAAAGTTTTGTTGAAAATGAACTTTCTTTTTTGGTATCAAATAAAGCATTAATTCCATCCGTAAATATAGATAAATTGTTTTTCCCATCACTATTCAAATCGCAACCAATTCTTAGTTTTACAACAGAACGTAGAACTGCCCCTGCTAATTTCATATATTTAGAAGACAAAATAGGATGAAGTGCTTGATATATTTTTAAATCTATATCTTCAAAAGTTTGTACACCAAATAAACTAATTTTAATAATTTCGCTCTTTTTTACTTCTGTTTGATCTGTGTATTCTTCAATAAGTTTTTCAATAAAATAGGTCTTTCCTGTTCCCCAATCTCCCTTTATAAACAAAGCAAAATGAGGATTTTCAGGTGATTCAATAAACTTTTTACAATACTCTTTTATATGCTCATTACTTCTCAAACAACATCTCCATTTAATAACTCTATCATAAGAAAAACTTCTTTCAGCAATTATAACAAAAAAAACTGAAAAATCAATAGATTTTCAGTTTTTTTTATAAACAATTATTTAATAATATCAATGATTATACATCACCCATAATATATAAAAAACATATATCAATCCACTCGATATTATTATTCCAATCATACACGATATAAGAAATGATATATTCAAACTATTATGACTTTTTAAATTATCTTTAACGGTTGCTGGTTTTACAACAGACTTACTTTTAACTATATTAGTAGAAGATACATTATTTTCTTTTATACTATTTTTATCATTTGTAGTAGCAGTTTTTATTTTTTCCAACTCATGACGCTTTATTTCATTTTCTCGTTTTATTCTATCAAGTTCTTCCTGCTGTCGCTTTTGCTTCTCAAATTCTTCTTGTCGCCTTCTTGTTTCTTCTTGTTCATATTGCTGACGTTTTTTTTCTTTTTCAAGTTCTAATTGCTTATGTTTCGTTTCTGCCTCTACACGCTCTAATTCTTGATTAATTCTTTCTTTTTCTTTTGAACTTTGAGCCATAGCCAAATCTGCTTCTAAAGCTTTTTTTCTTGCTTTTTCATAAGCTATTTCTTTGGCAAGTTTCTCGTCTTTCCCCGGAACATTAGCAAGATAAATTTGCTCGGTTATTTCATTGTACTCTCCTGGTATTTGCTTGCCATTCGTTATTTTAGATACTTCGTTACGAACATCAATCAAAACTTCACTAAAAGATTTATTGTCAAGTATTTTTCTTGTAAAAATAGGAGTAAATACCCCATCTTCTGCTGTCTGTCCTGGTTGTGCCGAATAAACAATAACAGAGTTTTTAAGTTTATCAGAAATCATTTGAAGACCTCGAACAGCATTTCTACTAGAAGCAGGAATCGGGTTATTGCGGCAACAGTCAAGTACAACAATGTTTGTTTCTCCAACCATACTAATCATCAATTCTTTAATCGGATAGGTCCTTGTTGATACATAATCCTCATTTGGAATATCAGCATCTATAGGAATAAGATAATTCTCTCCGCTAACCTGCACAGCATGACCACCATAATGAAAAAAAGCTATGCCTTTTTCATTTTTGATTTTATCTCGGAATTTTTTCATTTCGATCTTCGTATTTTCTAATGTTGCGTTTGAAATAAGTGTAACTTCAAATCCAAGCTCCAATAGAGATTTCTTCAATGCTATTGCTTCAGGAATAGGATTATCCAACTTAGATAGTTTTGCATATTTGCCATTGGCTATCAGCAATGCATTTCTAGCTTCACCATATATCGATACAGAAATAAACATCAACAAAATGATACAAAAAAAATTTTTACTTTTCATTGCAGTCCTCCGAATTCTATAATAATAGAACAAGACCCGCAGTTTTGAAGCCGTACGGCAAGTGTATCCCCAAATTCATAGAACAAAATACATCTTGCCCATCAAAACTGCGGGTCTTTTCTAAGCGAAAAGCCCACAACGATAGAATATGAATTTGGTAAATACCTATGTTTTATTGCGAGTACGAATCGCTTCTAAACACGGTTTTATTCTAAATGAAGTTTATCACATTATATAGAAGTTGTCAAATAAATTTATGAATATAAAGATAAACGCAGTATATTTTACGATAGCAAAATATACTGCGTTTACAATTACTAATCTATTAAAATTTGCTTTATTTTCTCATATCCTCATCTGGAAGTTTTATAGGATATGAGTCATCAAAATGGCAATAATATTCAACATAATCTCCGCCGAAGGCATCTGCTAATACACGTCCCCATGCACGCATTGAACATTCAAATCTATATTTATCATTCAAAATAGGAACGCCATATTCTCCATGCTGATGATATTCAGGTAGGAAAAATGTATCTGTGTCTGCCAAATAATTGACTACTGCTCTTTTCATATCTGCATAATCTCTCGGTGTAGGTCGATCATTTTCATCAATATCGTCACTAATAAAACGACTATCACCCCAAAAAGTAAAACCTGTGACCTTGAATTTATTCATAATTGTACTCCTTATTTATATCTCTTCCTTATTCTCAGACAATACAGAAAGCGGAATATGTTATTATAAATCTCTCACTCAATTATGCATTATGAATTATGCATTATGAATTGTATAACCGGTCCTGTCAGATAAAACGATCCTGTCACCAATAGCGGAATATTCTGCGAAATGGCAAGGCGGATTGCCGAATCAGTATCAGGTACAAAATCAGTCTCGCACAATTGTGCTGCATAATCGGCAATAATCTTCGGATTGCTCACCTTCGATGATGACAAAGATGTAATGATAAACTTATCGGCAATCTCCGACAGCCGCTTATAAAAATACCGATAATCCTTATCCGCCGCCATTGACGACAGCACAAGCCACTTCACATCGGGATAATAACGCTGCAGCGTCGTCACAAGTGTATCAACAGACTCTCGATTATGAGCAGTATCGGCGATGAGCGGAGGTGTCGTCCGCACAATCTGTATTCGTCCGGGCGGCAGGATAATCCGAGTTTCTTCCTTAACATACTGCGTAATCTGCGGATCGAGAATGCGGCACGCATCAAAAGCCGTAATGAGATTATTAACCTGATGGTCTCCGAGACAGTTTAGCCGGATATGACATTCTTCGATCGACACATCATACCCGCCGTCAGAATAGCGATACTCACATTTAACCTCATTCTCTGCGTAATGGATCTCCGCTCTGACAGAATGAGCCTGCCGCTTAAACACAGGCTCAACCTTATAATACTGCGGTGCAATCACCGCCTGACCGCCCTTGATAATCCCGGCCTTCTCACCGGCGATCGCCTCAATCGTATCACCAAGCAGCTCTGTGTGATCGTAGCCAATCGGTGTTATGACCGCCACATCCGAGTCAATCACATTCGTAGCATCGAGCCGCCCGCCCAAGCCGGTCTCCTGCACAATCACATCTGCATGATGATGATAAGCCATCAGCAGGAACATCAGATAGAATGACTCAAATGTCGTCGGGATAACTTTCTCAGACGGCATCTGACTATCCACTATCTCTGCAAGTTCGTTAGTCAGCCGGATAAACTCATCATCATTGATTGGAGTCAGATTCAACAGCAGCCGCTCAGTCGGACTGATCAAATGCGGAGAAACGAAAGTCGCTGTTTTGTAATGAGTCATCAGCAGACTTGACGCGATATATGCCGTCGAACCTTTACCCTTAGTTCCGGCAATGTGCATTACCTTCTTACCGGTCAGCAGATCGGGGTAAACATTCTTAACGACATTCATAAGCTGCCGAATATTATCCAGAGTATAACAAGCCTTAGCCTTGTCATCGCGGAGATTCTTCTCCAGATTGGTCAGCCCGTATAAATAGTCAGTGCATTGTGTAAGTGTTTTATATTGCATTGTTTACATTCCTTTCATAGCATTTGCAAGTTCTTCTTCCGACGGAAGCACTCGGCGAACATCTTCTGCTGTTTTGTAAGTGGCAACTCCCATTGGATTATTGTAACCTTGGATAAGATATTCAACAAAATTCTTGTCTGCTTGTTTGCAAAGAATTATTCCAATGCTTGGATTTTCAAACGGCTTTTTTACTTTATCATCAAGAATACGCAGATATGCACTAAGCTGTCCCAAATATGCAGGTTTAAATTCTCCGTATTTCAATTCCACAGCAACAAGAGCCGCCAACTCGCGATTATAGAAAAGCAAATCAGGATATTGGTCGTGTCCATACATTTCCAAATGATACTGATTCCCAACAAAAGCAAAATCATGCCCAAAAGTCATAATAAAGTTTTTCACATTGTGGATTATTTCCTGTTCAACAACTCGCTCATCAATATCGGCTTTATCTCGCTCACCGATTTCTTCTACATTTATAAAGTTAAGCAGATACTCATCTTTGAACATTTCTATGGCTTTGCGTGCCAATCTTGAAGAAGCAATAGTATTTTTGAAATTATTCGGTATTTCTTTCTGATGGTTATATGCATTTGTTTTAATTAAACTCTCAAGGGCATCAACAGACAAATGATCTTCTACAACACGCTGAATATAGTAATAGCGTTCCTGAAGATTTTTTACTTTACTGAAAATAGCAATGTGATGAGAAAAAGGAACCTTAAAAAAGTTTTCTATAGGAAAATCATTTATATTTATACCGCTTAATTTCAATTCGGGAATTACGATTTCCAAATTTTGTGATTCTTCAAATTCGTCAGATGCGTCTGACGAATTTAAATGTTCGTCAATCAATCCGTCAATTATAACTGACGAATTACAATCTTCGAGAAAACTCCAATTTTCATAAAAAAGCCGCATGTTTTTTAAACTTGTGGCAGAAAACCCTCTTAAGCCGGGAAGTTCCTTTCGCAATTGAGTACTGATTGTATCAAGAACAGCCCCCCCCCAAGTTTCTTTACCTTTTTTTGACGATAAAAAACGTCCTATCCCAAAATATAGCACAAGCTGAACTCTATTTACATCCTTTGCTGCTTCATATTGTGATGTCAAAATCGCATTTTTTATCGCCTTTACCGCATTTGTGTATTCCTGCTGCATCTCTGACTTCCTTTATCAAAACTTATATAGTTCATCATTGCAAAAATGCAACGAAAATGCAATGTAAATTTTTGCGTTGCATTTTTATTGCAAAATTCGCGACCATTCTTCTTCCCCGATTTTGCGTTAGCAAAATCCAATCCGTGTGACATTCTCTCCTTCTTAATCTCTTCTGGTAAATATCGTTCAAGGTCAAAAATTTTGACCTTGAAAGTTTCTCAACTTCTTCGTCTGTCAGCTGAAATCTAAAATCCTCATCAAATCGTTCGATATTATTTTTAACCTGCTCGTTAAATCTTTTCGTTTCATAGCCATAAATTGCAGCTAAATCAAAATCAAGCATTACCTGTACACCTCGAATTGTGTATATCTTGTTCTTCAAATCATCGATATTGTGTATAAGTATTTTGTTTTCCATTTGTTATTCCTAAAATAATCATATCCAACATTGCCGTAACATTGCCATGCTTTATCGTCATATTATCAAAACTTATATCATTCACCACATTCACCATTATACAAAAACGGCGGGAATAAATCAAGAAGAATAAAGGATATAAAAATAGCCGCCACGGATCGTGCAGCCTGAGTCATCTGATCAAACTGACGACCGCAAGGGTCATTACTTCGATTCAAATGCTGCAAACAGAAATCCTGCGTTGCAAGTTGTATTATATTTGCCATATTTTCCTGCCATCCATTACTATTTTTTATTTTCTCGTCTTTCGCATTTTAGTTTTTTGTTATTATTGATATTATAACAAATTTTGGCAATAAAGTCTTATTTTTTTATATTTATAATTTCATTATTTCATGTCTCATCGTCTGTAATGGACTAGGGAACGGA
Source organism: Spirochaetales bacterium (assembly GCA_017540815.1). Classification (GTDB taxonomy): domain Bacteria; phylum Spirochaetota; class GWE2-31-10; order GWE2-31-10; family MWDO01; genus RGIG6909. The sequence continues at coordinate 19,618 of JAFYAI010000040.1, read as the reverse complement.
GAGTACGTACGGGCGTGATTCATCACGCCCACAAAAGAGCCTTAAAATGGGGAAAAAATATTGTTTCAATGAGTTTATTTGAAGCTAACTGTCTTTTGTTGGTTAGAAGTAACAGAGGCAGCTGATTGGGAAATAAATATGTTTAATGTGTGAGGCATAATGGAACCTTAGAAATAAATTATTCATTTCTATGATTTTGGTGGTTTATACCAAGGAACAAATCCTGTCTTTTTACCTATTATCAATGACTGATAATTATCTGCATTTATATTAAAATCTTCTTGCTCGCAACAATCAAACATAATAATTTGGAAATTATTCTTCCCAATCAAATCTAAGAAAGATGACAAAATATCTCCAACAGCTTTCTTATTTTCTATATCAAACGGTTTTGAAATATAATCTAACACGAGCACAGGAAGATAAGGTATGTTATTGTATTTCTTTAACAGCATATTTATTCCACAATATCCACACAACTGAATAAGTGATAATCTAGCTTGACTGCCTCTATAAATTTTATTTCTAATAGATTTTTCTTCTCTATCTGTTTTAACCTCAATTGACGATAATAAAGAATTTGTTTTTTCTATGTATTCAATTTTGAAATTTGGCAAAGACATATCTTCTCGTATTAGTTTTGAATTTGCATTTCCTTTTGAGTATAGTAAATTAATGTTCTGCTCGAATTCATTTATTTTTACACCATCCATTCTTGTTTTTAATTCATCAAGCCGTTCTTCTTTTTCTTTTAAGAGTTCTATTGTTTCTTCAATATTTATATCTTTATATTCAGATTCATAAATTGATATTGACTCTTCCAATATAGAAACATATTTGAATTTTTCATCAATAGATACATATTTTTCAGATATTTGTTCTTCTTTAACATTAACTAAAAACTTTTTTTGTAGTTTTTTTAATCTGTCTGATACTTCATTTTTTACAATGTAATGTCCAAACCCGATTGATGTATTTAATTCTTCAAGCAGAGATTCTATTGGCTCAGACAATTTTTTATAGTTTTCTGATTTTGAAACAAGTTTACTTAAATATCTTAATAAATCAATTCTATTTTGGGCGGCTTTATTAAAAGTATCTACATCAGAATTTGCATTTTCAATAAGCTTAATTCGTTCAGAAATATCATTAAATTGATATAATGTTTGATAGTTATTTGACTTAAGAGGTTTTGTATGCATGAAATTCTTTGACAATTCCTTTACTTTCGTAATATTGTTTGTAAATTCATAATGAATATTAAGATGAATTAATGCAGAATTAATTCTATTTCTCAATGAATCTAATTTTGTGAGTAACTCTTCTTGTTCTTTTTTTAGTTCTTTTAATTTTGATATTTCGTTTTCTAAATTAAGTATTTCATCTTGATTTGGATTAAAAATATAATCAAGAATAATAGAAACCCATTTTTTATACTTGTACTCTCGACATTTTGTTAAAAAATTCTCTTTCTCACCGATTCCGACATCCTTTTCTTCCAAAAAATTAAACGCAGAAAGAGAACGTATCGAAATATCTGCGTTTGCAAATCTATTCAGTAATAACCATGTTGATTGATTATTGTTTAAAACTGCTGTTAATCGAATCTTATAATCCTCTGAATTACACTCGATTATTTCAATTTCATCATTTATCTGAATATAATTTTTTTCTCTATTTAAGGTTCTCATAAAACTATATTTTACACCATCTATAAGAATGTCTAAAATGCCTTTGCCTAATTCTTTAAACCAATCCTTCCCTCTTAAATCCTCGCTACTTCCTAGCATATAGTCGAGAAATTTACAAAACTCTGTTTTTCCACATCCATTGTCACCTTTAAAATAGTTTATTCCAGTTGAAAATTTATATTCAAAAGAATCTCCATTAATTCTTTCTAAAACTAATTTATCAAGTTTACACATAGTTAAGAATCTCCCTAAGCATCTGAGAATCAGAATATGACTTACTAACAGACAAAATTTTATCTAAGAATTTATCAGTAAATTTTTTCTCACCTGTATTATTTACAAGAATTCCATCTTGTATATTTATTACTTGTGAATCGGTCAATATCAAAATACCATCAAAAATAGTTTCTATGTTTACCAGAAAATCTTCCTTTTGAGCAGTTAAAAGTGCTAAATATTTGTCAAATAAATTTTTCTTTGTCGTTAAACTAAAAATATCTTTTTCAAAATGGTTATTCATATAAATATACGAAATAACGATTACTTTTATTATAGAAACGGTACCAACAGTAGCCAATATTGTTTCAATTATACTAAGATACTTTGCTGTTGCTAATAATTTTGCTTTTAACTCAATATTACTCATCTTTCCAACTAATCCTCTTATCTGTTTCTTGTGTAAGACTAATATACACACCGTTACTTTGCATTTTATTATTTGTGTTAGAAATTTCTTTTTTTATAGTTGTGGAATATCGATTTACAGGTGAATCATCATTTCCAAGCTCTACAAGAGTATCTTCGTAATTTGAAACGGCAGAATTTTCAATACTATTAATTTTTGTAGTTTTATTTCTTTCCAACCAATATGCCTGAAAATCTAAATAATATAATTTATCCTTTAGCCTATTCAGAATCATGGACTTGCTCAAATTACAATATTCCAATTGAATATATTCTCTTGAATTTTGAATTTTCTTATCACTCAATGAAATTGGATGATAATCACAAAACAAGTCATAATCTATTTCATAATTATCTTCGCTTATATCCATACACACATTTTCAATTATCGCATTCAATTCTGTAAAAGAAATCACATAAGGCTCTTTATTATGTACTGACTCTAAAACAAGTGTATTTATTTTTTCTACAAATTTTGCTATTCTTTTCTGGTATAAAAAGTCATCAGATGTATAATGAAAATGTGTTTTAAAGTTTTCAAATATTTTCTCATCACAATTATAATCTGGAATAAGTAAATAATGACTTCGAATATGTTCTACTTTTTCTGAAAAAATGTCTTTCTTGTTATTTTCCTTATACTTGTTATAAACTTTCGTTTGCAAAGACATTCCATCTGTCTTACAAAGAGATTTGTACAATTCGTTTATATCTGTCTTTGTTATTACATCATCTTTACAAATATATTTTGGGGCTACAATCAAATTATACTCATCGGCATCTTCAGCAAGTAACCAATTATACAATACTTTTCGTGCAGTATTTTCATCTACATTTGTTTTTTTGACTTGAAAAAGCTTTTTCCTTCTATTTAGATTTATATTACATGACGATTCCTTATCATCACAAATAGCAATGTCATCACAGTACTCATATCCGCCATTCTGTCCATCAGAAATGTTTGCAAGAAAAGATACAAATGGTTTTATTTGATAATAATAGCCACTAAGAGCTTCAATACCCGGATTGTATTCTGCCATATCTCACATCTCCACATTCTACTCTTTTGTCTCATCTTCTGTACGAAACTCAATTTCGTAATTTTTGATAAACTCTGTTTCCTCTTTAGTTAATCCGTACAAAGGGCAAATCAAATCATCAATCTGATCAATCAATTTCTTTGATTTGCGAAGTTTATATTCCTTATAAGTACTGTGTTGAATCACATTTCTTTCTATGTCAGATAGATACTCTTCGTATCTCGTCTTTATTGTCGAAATTGCTTTTCCATCAATTTTTGAGAAATCAGGCAATGGAAAATAATTCAAATCTTGTATTTTTAAGTTTAATCCATCAGTATACACTTGCTGATAGAACCAAAATAAAGTTGTACTTAATGTAGCACAAATCACATCCCGATATTCAGGTGTAACATTAAATTGTTTTTCTGAAGTTGAATTTGTTGTAGAATAATTCGCAATAACATTAAAATATCTACCTCCTGCCATGCGATAATAAAATGGGATGCCATTTTCTTTAGCATAGCTCTCTATATTCATCCCAGTTGCAAAAAGTTTAGTGAGAATATGTTTTTCTATATATTCACTTATTTTTGCATATCTCCCCGGAAGTTTAAGTTCTTTTGAGTCTATATATTTCAATCCATCAATAATTGTACCAATTGAATCTGTATAACGACGACGTTGCAGTTTTGTTGTAAAAATACTCATATTTGGTGTTGCCGTCTTTCTGAAAAACAATACAGAAGTTCTAATACATGCAGCATCAAAAATCTGTTTCGGACGATTTGAATAAGATGATATTTTTATCGTTTTGCAATTACTTTCAAGCATATTATGTAATGAAGTCATTGCATCACTTGAAGTAACTGCCATAGGAACAATAAATGCGAGTTGCCCACCAATTTTCAACGAATTAAATCCTTGATTTATGAAAATTGCAAAAGTATCTGTCGAGCCTTTTTGAACTTTACCTATAGTTTTGGCTACTTCGTAATTCTTTATATAATACTTCTTGTCTTCATCTGAAACTTTCGCTCCATACGGTGGGTTGCCAATCACAATATCAAAACCATTCTTAATTCCAAACATCCATTCGGCATCAAAGAATGGACTTGCTCCTGCTGTTTGATCGTAGGGATCCCATGCAATAAGTTTTTCAATAACAGACAGACCGGATTTATCATATTCATTTGCAATCAATTCCCCTAGTTTTTTACGAATAGTTTTATCTTTTTCCCGCAGGAGCATTTTATCTTTGGCAGTATTCACATTAGGATATTCATGCTGACGCAAATCTTTTAATTGTTCTTTTAATACATCGATTTCATCATCTTCAAACAGGCTGCCTTGTCTGTCAGTTCCTAAGCCTGATGCTATAAGACTATTCGCCGCAACAAATTTTGTTTCAAGATTTGGCAGAGTTTCAACTCCTCGATTAGGTTCATCTTCACAGACTTCTTCATCAACGATTAGCGAGAGGAAACATCTCAGTTTTGCAATCTGAACGGCAATAGGCTGAATATCTACACCGAATATGGAATGTTCAATTATGTATTTCTTGGTTTTATACAGATGTTTGGAATATTCATAATCATCATCAAGGTTATCAGGTAAGGCATCCGTTTCGTTGCGGTAATTTCTATATTTATTTTCTACATTATAGACTGAATATTTCCAAATAATATTTCCTTGTTCATCGGCAATAATATGAATATCTTTTTGTGATTTTATTGTATTAAATGTTTTGCCGTCTTCAATTTTACCTTGGGAAAAGAGATTAGCTATTGTAGTTTTCCCTTTTTCTTTATTTCTTTTATTAATTTCTGATTTAACAATTAGAGCAAGTCTTTGACTGTCATACATTCCTTTATCATTACCGTCAATATACAATCTGAATTGACTGTTACCCAAATATTCGGCTTTGATGTTAATATTAATACAGTCGCCTTTTGTCGGATGATAGTATATTGATTGTCCTTTTTTTATTATTAATGTTTTATCTTCATCTTTTGTCTCCAAATGATGGCAGGATTTATCAATGGACATTTTGATTTGAGTAAGTTTATTCAGTGCTCCCATAGGGAATGCCCCGGATCCACATGCAGGATCAATGATTTTAATTTCATCTATTGCAGATCGTATTTGAGATAATGTGTCACTGTCAAAATCCGTATCTTTTTCAGTATTCTCAACAAAATGTTTTAGAGTTTCAGGTAAGATGTTTTTGACTTTATTCTGCAAATAAGCAATAATCGATTCATTTACCATATAATTAACGATTTCTCTCGGTGTGTAAAATGATCCGCTGTCTTTTCGGGCACTTTCTTTTGTTTCAGGATTATATGTTCCGAGCAGATTTTCAAATACTTTACCTAACAATTCTGGATCAAGAGCGACCTGCACATCTGTCGGAGTATTTTCTTCTACCGTAAAATTATATCGATTAAGCAAGTTAATTATTCCCAGTTGATTTTCATCTTCATTCCAAAACAATATATTCGGTACGAATGCTCGTCTGCTTTCTTCTCGGCTGAATCCGTCATTATAATATTGAGGTCCGTCATCTCTTTTATCCAAACATTCAAACAAACCTCCGTTAAGATACGGTACAGATTCAAATTTTTTTACAAAACTATCATGATCGATTTTATAGAAAGAATTATCCTTATCATCTCGGAAAAATGTTTTTATTCCATATTGTTCTGAACGATTATTATCATTTGTAAATGATCGCTCCGTGATTTTTTTATTCAAAGTCGCAAAGAACAGATTTTGCAGTATCGCATTATAATAATTGCTTTTCTCGGATGACAACAAATCACAATCACTCAAAACACCAGTAAGTTCTTTTTTATCGAATATCCAATTGGGTATAAGCCCCTTTTGCTTAACAAACCAAACAAACATAAGTCTTGTAATAAGCCGTATCAGATTTTCTTCATTGGAGTTATTATCTAAGATTACATTTCCGCCGCACCCTTTCGGATATTTCACCATATTTGTCGCCCATTCATACCAAGAGAATAGTTTAATATAGAATTCTTTAGTTACAACTTCAATGTCAAACCGCCCAATCAAATCCTCTATACTCTTTACCGCACCTTTATCAAAGAGCAGACTTTGAGGAGTGTGAGTTTTGCAGCCTTCGCCCAACAAAAATGAGAATCTTTTAGGATTGGAATACAATGGCTTAATCTTGCCGTTTTCTTCTGTGTAATCCGTTGTTATAAGAGAGAGTCTCCACTGCAAGGAATCTTCATTATAAAATACTACAAGAGCATTCTGACAAAACTCATATTTTTTCATAAGCCCGACTACTTCACGAGTCAGAGTAACTCTCGGATCTTTACTGCTTAATGTTCTAAACTCATATACATTGAGAGACAATGATTCGCATGAGCCAAGCTTGTAACCGGATTCTATATTTTTATAATCATAATACGGCTCATCTATATCCTGCTCAAAATCATCAGGCAAGAAGTCATATACAAAATCAAGGAATGTATCACGATTGTAGTCTTTTGTCAAATCAAAATATTTCATCTTAGTCATCTCCTGATGTTATATCTGTAATAATTTCCCATTGTCCGCCTTTATCTGCACCAATACGGCGGATTATATTTTGCGATTTTAACTTTTTTATATTTTTGTCGATTCCTTCTATACTCATTTTTAGACTATCAGACATTTCTTGCCGTGTAATATACGGATTTTCTTTGATAAGATTGATAATTTTCACTGTACTTTTCACTGTACTTTTCAGATCACTTTCATTTTCTACTTCCATCTACAATATCTCCTCTGCCAGCAGTATAGTCTCCGGTTCAGATCCGACTTTCCCATCTTTTTCCAATAATGTCTCAATATAGTTTTCCGGCAAAAATGCTTTTATTTGTTGTATTACATCCGAATCATTTGGGTTTATTTTAGTCAATATTTTCAGATAAAATGTCGGTAAAGAATCAAGACTTATCACGGTACTGACATTATCAAGATAATTCTTATCATCATCTGAAATTGTTTTTTTCTTTATAAATGTAATGATACCGACAGCATCCTGAACAGTTTTACTTTTAACTTTACTGTTTCGTGCAATGCCGCTTGCTCTTTTGGCATCCTCATACATCGCATAGAATCGCTCGGAGACATTTAAAGGTAGTTCATCTTTTTCTGCCTTAAACATCGTTAATGCCTGTGTCGGACTGACTATAAATGTTTGAGCATTCTGCCCTGACCAGCAGAAACGATATGCATCTCCTTTTTTAGAGAATAAAAGAACTCCTTTATCCGACAAATCAGCGAATAAATCATCAGGTGATGAACTGTCCAAAGACGGCAAAGTATTTTTTTTATTCCCTTTGATATATTCATTCTGTCTGGCAATGCGGCATCGCTGTGGCAAATCTTTTGCATGTTGTAAGATTTCTTTTTCTTCCGATTCAATTCTGTTTAATTCATTCCTAAATGGAACATCCCAAGACATTGTATTTTCATCATTCTCTGCTTCTGTAAACTTTGCACCGAAATATCCGTCGAGAGTTTCATCCTCAGTCAGTATTTTTGTATCAGCACCTAAAATTGCCTGAAAAAGTTTCATCTTAAAAGTCGATATTTCCGCAGTATGACTGATTTCCTCTCCTGTAGCAGTTGGGAAGAAGTTATAAATATATAGCTCATCAAAGACTCTTTTGTTAATTCGATTGATTCGTCCTACTCGCTGTATAACTCTCGTCGGATTATACGGAATGTCATAATTATATATCGTTCCTGCTCTATGCAGACTATACCCCTCTGAGATTGCATCAGTTGCAACAAGCACATCATAATCATTAAACTGCTTTTCCTGCGGATAACCGGCATCAAAGTTTGCCCTAAGAAGCTCTCTGTTTTGCTTAGTAGCTTTATCAGATGTATAACACATTACTCTAATATTCGCTTTACATAATTCTTCATAAAGATAGTCGGCAGTATCAGAAAACTCCGTAAAAATTATAATTTTACGTTTAGGGTCATTTTTAACAGACTGCTTAATCTTATCAACAATAGATTTCAGTTTAGGATCATCATTCGTTTTTTTCCATTCTGATATAAAATCTTCAACCAAATCAATATCAGACTGCAAATCTTTTATAAAAGCACTGTTCAAATCATCAGCATCAATGAACCAAACCTTATTGGAATCAAACTGCATTTCCAACATTGTATCAAGATCAAACAAAGATTCCGTAAGATAACTTTCATCAAAAAACAAATCTTCTATATCAGGCAACCTGTATTTTTTCGCCATAGGTATTTTTTTGAAATTTTCATACCATTTTTTCATCTGTTCCATAGAATGATGAATATTTTCCAATGTTTTAACGAAACTCTGTTTTGAACTCTCAAATCGGCGAACAAGCAGCTGTTTCATAAAATCAGCCATATTTTTCTGACCTGTTATAAAGTTGCCGACATCATCGAAATATTTTGCATATTTTTTATTTAAAGTCTCATCTGATTTTATATATGCAAGAGGACTGTATCTTGCTCCTGTAAAACGCTGAGTGGATTTCCCAATTGCTCCTGACAGTTTATCAAGAGTCTCTATATATAAATCTGACAAATCGCCCAATTCATAAGTCTGAGACTGAGGCGGTTTCACATCTGAGAATTGTATTCCCTGTGACTTTAGATCATCCTGATACTTTTTGAGATTTTCCAAATCAATGCGAGTCCGACGAATAACAACAGGATTAAGTATATCTCTAATCTTATCGGCAATATCATTAGCACCTTTTTTAAATTCATCATCACTCATTGTCTGACTGCGATTTTCTTTTTTGAGTTTCTTATATTCAGTTACCAACTCAGCCATCTGATTGCTGAGATTATTAACCGTCTGTATTGTCGAATGAGCAGGAATCTGAAACAGTTTTATCATTGAGAATATATCTTCTGGCTTATTATTAAACGGAGTTGCCGAAAGCAAAATTACCTGATTACCTGCACATAATTGATGAAGATAGCCGTATGCTTCCGTATTTTCATTACGATAACGATGTGCCTCGTCTATAATAATAACAAGATCCGTACAATTCTTATTTTCATTTACGGCTTCTTCAAGTTTTCCCGATGTATATATCTTATGTCCTCTTAATCCAAAATCAACGGCATATTCTTCCCACTGAGTTTTCAAATGAGGCGGCGAAATAATTATTGTCCTTTTATCTAAGTTTGCCGCAATAGCAGAAGCGATAACGGATTTCCCCAACCCGACAACATCTGCTACAATACATCCAGAATGTTTTTTTACCTTAGCAACGCCGTCACGAATCGCATCCAACTGATAAGACACATCCATAAATTGATTCTGTCCGTCATGTGTAAGTTCTTTCGGCGTTTTAATATAATCGCTGCTAATCTTAAAATATTCATACAATACCCGAATATACATTTGATACGGAGTTGGGACTGTCTCTAACCATGTGTGTATTAATACATTCTTCAATTCTTCCTTATTCTCTTTATTAACAAGAGGTTTAGCCTCAGACCATAAAGTCTCAAAAATTTTTTTGCCATCCGTAAAATCATGTTCATCCTGCAAATACACATTGATTTCATTGCGGGCAGCAAATCCCTGTATTGAGAAATTACTTGATCCAACAATCAATTTACTCTCATCAAGACCTGATGCTGTTGCAGATGATGGAATATTAAACAAATACATCTTCGCATGATTAGGCTCTATTGTCTTACGAATCTCTAATGTTCCGTTTTCAAGTTTATCCATAAACAATCTATAAGATTTCTCAAACTCAGCAGAATCGAAGACATCAGCCTGATTAATACATTTTCTCAATTTCTCAAAATACTTATTCCTAACAGTTTGTTTAGAATCATCTCTCTTCTTATTTATATCTATTACAGAATATTCAACAATACAATTATTCAGATCTACTTCCGCATCCATTCCGATAAGAATACGCAAAGGTTTATCCTGTATGTCATGATATATTTCACAGAATCCTGAAAAAAAGAAATACCCCACTAAAAAATCAAGCGAAGTACTGCTTTTTGTTAATGCCTTTACTCGCTCTGATAATGAGGTTGTTTTATCTCTATTTGTCAGAAATTTAGAACTCATTTTCTAACACCTTCCTAAGATATATATTTGATGTTGTTAATAATAAGGACATTATATCACATTCATGGGAGAATTTCAATTTATGAAATAAAAAATCATCACCTGATGATTTTTTCAAGACCTCCCCCCCCCCTCACTCCACGAAACTATAAGTCTCATCATATATATCAGACAATATTCGTCCGTTATACAACCAATAGTGAGGATGTTTTGAAGAATTCTCTGGCAGGATTGATTCTGTCTTTGGTAAACGCAGTATGAAGAGCATGCTCAACGGCTTCGCAATCCTTCACCCTTACCGCATATTCACAGGTAAAAGGAAGCGGCACACCGGTAGAATACAATTCATTGAGCCGTGCATCAAGTTCATTCCGCTTAGTCAAGCCAATTTTAACCAGACCGGGCATCGCCTCATTCGATAAAACATATACAATACCTTCTTCCGCCATATTTATTGCTCCTTTATCCTGCTTTAAGCACTGCTGCATATTAAGACAATCACATTATACACTATATCAAACCTTTTGGCAAGTCGTTTTTTTTCTCGACTTTTTCAAGGGAGTTTTTTTGCTGTGGAATTAAAACAAAAAAAATGAGATTTGCTACTGCAAATCTCATTTTTTCCTATCACTTCTTAAACTTATCCTTGCCGCTCATAAACTTCGCAAGCATTGGCAACTTCTTGCCGACAGTCTCGCACATCTTATCTGAGATCTCCCGTATCTCCCACTGTGCATGAGCGTCACTCCTCAAGCGGCTGATATGGACAAGCTCTCGGAAGTTGCATTTGAGGATGACATTCTTAATATGAGAGTTTGTAAGGATATACTCATTCAGCCCGGGATACTGCTTATATGTATCATAGTAAAATGCGTCAGCTTCCTCAATCGCAGTCAGGAATATCTCCTTGCCGCCGACAGCATCTATCGAATCTGGCACGATACATCCTATCGCAGGGACATACTCACTGTCAATGATCGTCGCCATTCTGTGACGCTTAAGCTGAGCAAATGCCGATGCAGACAGCTGTATACCGAATGTAAAATCAGACATCTCAAACTCACGACCTACACTGTCATGCTGATCAAGCAGATCGTATAGTCTGTCGAATATCTGCTGCTTCGTCTCATCCAGAGTCTTCTTCGCACGAGCAAATGCCTCTTTATAATCAATATCAGAATATCTAACGATGAATGCAGCGATAACTTTATCAATACACTCCTTATCGAAGTCGAGCAGCTGCACACCCTGATAGGCATATTCCTGACGGAGACACGCTGCTACCATAGCCGGATCATTGTCACCATCATAAGTCATAGAATGTGCCGTATCGAGCAGATCACGCACAGCATCAAACATCCCTGACTGATACGCAGATGCTTTGGTATATTTGATAAGAGACGGTGCATATCCTGATACGGCATCCTCGATCTGCTTGTGCAGTTCGGCTGCTTCGGCAGACCGTATCAGAGTCAGTTTCTTAAGCAGACTCTCCAGCGACCTGGCATTGACTGTCATCCCCAACTGTGAGTGACAGCAAAGCGGCAGGACATAGCGGGCATCTTCTTTGGCAAGATTGACCAGATCACGATAGCCTTTATCGCCGGGCTTGAGATCAGGATTCTGCGACTCAAAGTAAGGGACAAGCATTTCGTGGAGTTTGTTGTAAGTCTCGAACAGATATTCGACTGTCTTGACATATCGGGCTTTGGTTGCCTCGTCAAATTCCGACGGAATGTAATAATCAGTGCCGATCTTGATATACCGCTGCGACTTCTCGGTAAATGACGCAAGCCGTGATTTCTCAATCTGCTCAGACAGATAACGCGACACACCGATGATGTCGAGATTAAATGCTGCATGCTCGGCGATCGACGAATGTCCCATCTCAAATATAATCGCATTGTTAGAACGGCGAGCCTTATCAATCTCGGTTCGTGCCTGTTCCCGCAGTTCATTGATTGGGCGTTCATCCCGGCTTATCCGTGCATACGAAGCACTGATCGTCTCAGGTGTCCAATTCAATTTTTGGATTTCTTCCTTATTAATACCATTCTCACAGAATGACTGAACCGCTTTTATATTTTCGATGTCTACATTAAAACCTGCTAAATTAACCGTCATATTACTTTCCTTATTATTAAAGATTTCTCCGTTTCGCTCGCTTTGCTCTCTTCGGTCGAAATGACAAAAAAGTATTGCAACGCACACTCTTGTCATCTCAGGCAAGCTCTCTTGTCACCTCGACCAAAGCGGAGAGGTCTGTAAACAGGAGATTTATCCGCTTCGCTCGCTTTGCTCTCTTCGGTCGAAATGACACTCACTCTCTGTCACCTCGACCGAAGCGGAGAGGTCTATGTTTCATTTAACTGTAACATCAAAAACCATTTTATTATAAATTCCTCATAAATTCAAGAGAAAATTTGACAATATTCAAAAAATTTATTAATATGTAAGTCAGAGAAGATAAGAAAGCATTTTTAGGAGTATTAAATGGCTTTAACGCAATTAACTAAAGAGGAGATATTGGAACGGGCAAAAGTTTGGACAAAAGCTCCATACAGTAAAGAATGTATCGACGAGATCAGCGGACTCATTGCAGCCGGTGATGATAAAGAATTGGCTGAGCGATTTTCGCTGGATCTGGACTTCGGCACAGGCGGAATGAGAGGACTTATCCGATTCGGCACGAACGGCATGAATGTCTATACAGTTGCAAAGGCAACTCAGGGATTGGCAAATTATGTTCTGAACCAGAAAGGCGTAGAGATGCCGCCTAAAGCTGCAATCGCATTCGATTCGCGTAATTTCAGCAGAGACTTTGCTAAGGAAGCAGCGACAGTTTTGGCGACTAACGGCATTAAGACTTACCTGTTTGATGACATTCGGCCTACACCTGAGCTGAGTTTCACAGTGCGGGAGTTGGGATGTATCACAGGTATCGTCATTACAGCCAGCCACAATCCGAAAGAATACAACGGCTACAAAGTCTATTGGAATGACGGTTCGCAGGTTATTACTCCGCATGACAAAGGCATTATCACCGAGGTCAAGAAAATTGCAGCGATCGAAGATGTCAAGAAAGGCAGCTATGATGAACTTATTAAAGACGGCATGATCGAGATTATCGGTTCTGCAATCGATAAGAGATTTATGGAAGAAGTCGATAAAGTGCTGATTAACAAAGACCTGCCTAAGACCTCGGACATTAAGATAGTATATACACCGCTGCACGGAACAGGTGCCAAACTCATCCCTGCTGCTCTCAAAGAAATCGGATATAAGAATGTCTATCTCGTCGAGCCGCAGATGATCCCTGATGGCAACTTCTCGACAGTTGCTTCACCGAATCCGGAAGAGCCTGTCGCTCTGGAGATGGGGACTAAGATCCTTAAAGAACAGAAAGCAGACATCCTCATTGCGACTGACCCTGATGCAGACCGCACAGGTATCGTTATCCGGGATAAAGCCGGCAATACACAGATCGTTACAGGCAACCAGATCGGAGCAATACTTGAGTATTACATTCTGTCTGCACGCAAAGCAGCCGGCAAGATGCCGCCTAATCCGGCAGTTGTCAAAACTGTAGTTACGACTAACCTGCAGGATGAGATCGCCAAGAGTTTCGGTGCAACTCCGTTTAATGTGCTGACAGGATTCAAGTTTATCGCACAGAAGATCAGGAACTTCGAGGCAGACAAGAACTACAACTATGTATTCGGCTGCGAAGAAAGCTACGGCTATCTGCCGGGCACTTATGCACGAGACAAAGACTCTATCGCATCTGCACTGCTGCTCTCAGAATGTGCCGCATATCTGAAAAGCAAAGGTCTTGTATTCGCCGACTATCTCGAAGAGATTTTCCAGCGATACGGCTACTACTACGACAAGACGAAGTCGATCACGATTAAAGGCTTGGCAGGAATGGCTAAGATCGCAGAGATTATGAAATACTTCCGAGATAATCCGTTATCACAAGTCGGCGGCATCGATGTTGCCAAGAGAATCGACTTCCAGAATGATACTGTCTATGACTGCAAAGACAATGTATATGCACTGCCACCGTCAAATGTTATCCAATATCAGCTCGCTGACGGCTCGAAAGTCACGATGCGTCCGAGTGGCACTGAACCGAAGATTAAGATCTATTTCTCAACGAAAGGCAAAACAATGGCGGAAGCTCAGGCTATCGCCGAGAAATGTCAGGATACAATCCTGCCGGTTATAGATAAGCTAATCGGAGAGTAAAAAAATAATGCAAAATAATAGCAAGGGATACCCCTTGCTATTATTTTATAAAACGGAGTTAAATATGACACCCGACATTCTGCGGAAAAGGATCGAAACAGCACAAGGCAATAGACCGGCTGATATAGTCATCAAAAATGCCAAGATCGTCAATGTGTACTCACACGAAATAACCGAAGGCGACATTGCCATAAGCGACGGTGTGATAGCCGGCATCGGGGCGTATTCCGGTGAGAAAGAGATCAACGCCGGCGGATGCTGTGCTATCCCGGGCTTAATCGACAGCCATATACATATAGAGTCATCATTTCTTACGCCGGAAGAGTTCGGTGCTATGGTTGTGCCATTCGGAACGACGACTGTTATCGCTGATCCGCACGAGATTACCAATGTCTGTGGAGTTGAGGGATTCCGCTATATGCTTGAAGCAGCGAAGCGAACAGCGTTGGATATTAAATACATGGTGCCGTCGTGTGTCCCCTGCTCACCTTTCGAGAACTCAGGTGCAGTCATCGATGCTAAGATTGTCGCAGAACTGCTGCAGGATGAAAATGTGCTGGGCTTGGCAGAATTTATGAACTATGTCGGCATTATCAACAATGACGAAGAATGTCTGAACAAAATATGTGCGGCTCTTGACCGACACAAGCCTATAGACGGGCATGCACCCGGACTGCTCGGTGCGGCAAGACAGGCATATATCAGTGCAAACATTCTGACTGATCACGAATGTACGACAGCCGAAGAACTCCAGCAGTCCATCGCAAGCGGAATGTATGTCCAACTGCGTCACGGTTCTGCATGTCATAATCTGGAGCAGCTCATCAAAGGCATAACTCCGGAAAACTCACGCCGATGCCTGCTCTGTTCCGATGATCTGCAGCCGGTAACGATATATGAGCATGGTCATATTAATAATGACATCAGACTGTGTGTCACAGGCGGAATCGATCCGATTACCGCCATTCAGATGGGCAGTCTCAATACCGCAGAATGTTACGGTCTGACTGACCGCGGTGCGATAACACCCGGCAAACGAGCGGATATAGTGCTGATCGATAATCTGCGAGACTTCAATGTGCAGAAAGTCTTCATCGGCGGTAAACTCACCGCAGAGAACGGCAAATATCTGCTGCCAATTACTAAACAGGATATATCCGCCGTGTCAGGTAGCGTTCATATCGAGACATTCTCTGCTGACAAGCTGCGGATGCCGCTGAGTTTTGATGAAGTGCTGACGATCGGCGTTATCCCGCATAACATAGTGACTAAGAAAGTCCATGCAAAAGTCAAGCGAGATATTGACGGCTGCTTTGTATATGATCCTAATAATGATATTGCTAAGATAGCCGTCATCGAGCGGCATCACAACACAGGCAATGTAGGACTCGGTCTGATCACAGGATACGACATCCGACATGGAGCGATAGCGATAACGATCGCTCATGACTCTCATAATATCATCGCTGTCGGAGTGTCTGACAGTGATATGACTCTTGCCGTGCAGACGCTGGCGGCTCAAGGTGGTGGCATCGCCATTGTTTTGGATGGGCATGTGATAGACAGTATGCCGCTGCCTATCGCAGGTCTGATGAGTGATAAAGACGGTCATCATGTCGCAGCTGCTCTGAAGAGGATTAACGATACTGCTCACACTCAGCTCGGAGTGGATGATGATATAGAGCCTGTATCTACATTGTGTTTCATGAGTCTGCCGGTTATCCCGGAGATCAAACTCACTGATAAAGGATTATTTGATGTGACGAAGTTTGAGTTTACGGAGATATAACAAAAAAAGGATTTTCGCGGTGCGAAAATCCTTTTTTTGTTAGTATGTTATCGCAACCATAGGACGTATAGAACCGCTATTTGCTTTAAGAATCGATTCAGCCTCACCTGAGACAACATTAACTCTCCATGCTGTTGTCGTATCATTTTCTGTTGTACTCCAATATGTCGAATTTGAAGCAATTGTTGTTGCATTAGGAATAACCGATAACGATGCGTCCATAAGAGCGATCTTGTCTTTCCAAGATAAAAGTTCATCCTTGTCAGAGATGTACCAACTGATGTTTCCTGTAATACTCTGATTTAATGTACTAAGGGCTGCACTCATTCCAACCCAAGTGGAAGGTAAACTGGATACATATACTACTTTCGTTGGTCTGTTCTGATTATCACATTCAACCCCAACTCCAATCACAGGATTCAATGCTTTATATGTATACTCTTTACTATAACTCATATCCGCATATACTATCCATGCCCGATCCCAAACTGCGTAGAGATCAACTATAGCATCCCGCTCAT
This sequence comes from Spirochaetales bacterium, assembly GCA_017540815.1. Lineage (GTDB taxonomy): Bacteria > Spirochaetota > GWE2-31-10 > GWE2-31-10 > MWDO01 > RGIG6909. Next base: position 2,540 of record JAFYAI010000040.1, on the reverse strand, counting down.
CAGCAAGAGGCTCATCAATACAGACACAGTCATCATACTCAACCGGCACTTCTTCACCGGGTGCAGATTGCAGAGTTCTGCTCCAGCCCATAAATACCCAATTATCAACCTCAAATCTGTTCGGATCAAGGCTTTGTTCTGTATCATATATAAACTGCTGGTCAGTTGTCTCATCCGTCTCACTGCCTGCACCGATATGATATATGACAGTATAAGTGATCGGAGTCCACTTCGCTGTAAGGTCAATATCGGCAGTGACATCTCCGGCAGACCAACCGCTTATCGACTCGGTATCTGTACTGTTACGATACCACCCTGCGAATATATATCCTGTTTTTTGGGCAGGCTTTAACGAAACATCGTCATTTATAGTAAAACTCATCGGATCAAACTCATCGGATATATCCATAGAGCCGTCGAAATATTTAATCGAGTATGTTTTATAATCCCATACAGGATAGAGAACTGTCACCGATCCGGGGGCGGCTGTATTAGCCACTTCCTGTCCCACCGAATATGTTACGCCGTTCTTATCGCCTGTAGTATTCCATCCGAGGAACACTTTGCCTGCCGGTGCTGCAGTATATACGAGATTCCAATTACATACAGTGAAAGGCTCATCATAGTCAACCGTCATATCAACCGTCATATCACCTGTATAGCGTATTACACAAGTCAGATGTTCGCCCGATTCGCTGCCCGATGAACTGTCATCTGAACTGCTGCTGCTCTCACTTGCTGATGAGTCCGATGAAGATGAACTGCTATCGCTTGACGATGAGTCCGATGATGATGTACTGCTATCGCTTGACGATGAGTCCGATGATGATGTACTGCTATCGCTTGACGATGAGTCCGATAATGATGTACTGCTATCACTTGACGATGAGTCCGATGAAGATGAACCGTCAGATGCACTGCTGCTCTCACTATTATTATTGTCAAGACCTTCCACATACAGTTCCACATCACCGTTAAGTGACACTCCAATGACATCTTCAAACTGCATAAGCATCGCAGTCTTAGTATCATCATCCAGCGGGCTAACCAAACGCTCAAATGCAGCCACAAAAAATCCCGGCGTAATAATCGACAACTTGTCACTCTTGCGGACAAACATCTTCATCAGATCAGCAGACTCATCACTGTCTATGAATGTCACACATACCAAAGAATTATCCTTGCCGAATGAGATATTTGCTCCGACAGCAAATGCCACAGCGTCCGAGGTCTCATCAATACTGAATGTAACATTCTTAATATTATCTGCAGTAATAATGCTTTCGGCAGCAAGTATTGCACTCTGCTTAACGACAAAATTCTCCACGGATGTGGTATTATCAGCGACGAGCCGCACATATTGATCTTCGTCTGAGGTCAGTTTTTTGTTCAGGATCACATCCTCGACAGATGAGCCATTCTGCAGATATATGGAGTTCCATCCGCCGCCTTGAATATTCAGACCGCTAAGTGATGAGCCTGATATTTTAAGTGAGCCGTTAGCCAAAGATTTATCGGCAGTCACGGAAGCATTGGTAATGCCGCTGATTGATACATTGTTATTATCGCCGCCGACAGTAAGCACTGCATTGTTTAGATTTGTCGAAGAACCGCTTATCGTGAGCGACTTATTAACAACTGCATTGTAATCAGTAATGGCATACTGCGACAGGTTAATCGTGTCTCCGTCTTTAGAGTCATCAATCACCGCCTGCAGCGATGAGATCTTGTTATTCGCCGGATTGAGACCACTGTCCACATCCGCAGCATTTTCAGTATTATCCATAGTACATGATACTATCAGCAGTATCATCATTAATATCATGCTTAATCGAATGTGACATCTCATCGTGATCTCCTTAAAATAGACGAAGAAAATCACCTGCTGTAAACAGGTGATTTTCTTTTGGTTTATAATATTATTGTACCAATATAAATGTTGCCGAATACGGAGCAACTTTTGCAGAGCCGCTTACACTTGATCCGTTCTCACCGTTATCTGCAAGAACAGTTCCGCTTGCAGAGAATGTCTTCTGACTGCTGCTGTTGTTAATACCGTATATAATCGTCTTACCGCTCAATGTTTTCTTACCGACATAGAAGTCCGTTGTACTCTGAACAGTCGCATTGCTTCCGTTCCACATAGCCTCATTCTCAGCACGGGCAGTAAGCAGTTTCTTAGTATAGTTGATCAATGCCTGCTCATTGCTGTTAAATCCGCTGATCTTACCTGTCGATCGGGCAACATTGTCATTGTATGCTCCAAGACTTCCGCTGCCGGTATAACCTTCAACGATAGCACCCCATTCATCTCCGTAGTAGATCGTAACAGGTCCTGTATATGCAGCCAATGTTGCCAAAGCAACTCTGTGTCGTCCCCAATATGCGTCTCCGCTGCCAGTACCTATATTGAACTCCCAATTAAGCAAATTGCCGAATCGGACAAGATCGTGGTTAGTTATAAACAGATTCGGATAGTATCCTTCATCATGCACATAACCTTTCTGAGCTGATGTAGAGAATGCATAACTCAACGCTTC
>JAFYAI010000039.1 GCA_017540815.1 Spirochaetales bacterium | reverse complement strand
GTATGCAATTCCTGGATTCGTATCTATCCTTATGTGGCAGGGCTTCTTCAACGAAGACTTTGGTGTTATCAACAATTTCTTCAACTGTCATATTCCTTGGCTGACAACGAGCGGCACAATGGCGAAAGTCAGTGTATTGATCGTTAATATTTGGATGAGTTTCCCATATAATATGCTTATTTCATTGGGTGCTTTGCAGTCTATCGACTCATCAATGTATGAGGCCGCTGATGTAGACGGTGCAACCAGACCGCAGCAGTTCTGGATGATTACACTGCCGCTCTTGATGATTGCGTTAGGACCTATGCTGGTTGGATCATTCGCATTTGCGTTCAACAACTTTGCAGGTATCTACCTCTTGACAGGTGGTGGTCCTGTTATGGCAGCAGGTGTATTGCCGGGACATACCGATATTCTTATATCATATACATATAAGTTGGCATTCGGTGAACAGAACAAAGATTATGGTTTGGCAAGTGCCATTGCTATTATCGTATTCTTGATCATAGGTACGATTACCTTCTTACAATTCAAGTTTACAGGAACATTCAAGGAGGTAGACAATGCGTAAATCTAAGAAAACAGCAGGTGATATTATCAAAGAGATATTATCTCATATTATTCTGATTTGTATCGCCCTGATTGTATTGGTTCCAATCTTTTATCTGATTTCGGCAGGATTCCGAACAAATCAGGCAATCTATGGTCCGTTGATCGATACTAACTCTTGGGTTGATGAGTCTATCGCTGTCAAGAGTGAGAACAAGATCAAGCAGGATGTTCTTTTGAACAGACTTATGATCCTCTTCGACGGTGTTGAAGCAGGCAAAGATGCAGAGCAGATCAAAGCTGACGAAGAAAAATCTATTGCAGATAAACGCAAGCCTAATTATGAGGCAAGCAAGAATGAAGTACGCGTTCTGAAAGACAGAACAAAGAAGTGGATCTTATCAAAATCCAAAGATGACACAACTGACGCTTATAAAGAATTCAAAACTGCGTATGATGCTTGGACTGCAACTCTGTCCGAAGATCAGAAAGAGTTGGCTGACAGTCAGTTATTTGAAGATGGTGACTACAGTAAGTTGCGTTATAAGTATGAGATTCGAACATCGTTCTTCAACTTTAAGTGCTTCTTTACAGGTGCTATCCCTAATGCACCAAATGCGAAATTCCCGTATTTGCTGTGGGTATGGAACTCAATCATTATCTCATTGTCAGTTGCTATTATTCAGCTGATGGTTGTTGCACTTGCAAGTTATGCGATCAGCCGATTCCGATTTAAGGGTAAGAAGGCAAGTTTGATGGTGATCCTGACAGTTCAGGTATTCCCCGGAACAATGGCTATGGTTGCATTGTATCTGTTGCTGCAGTATTTGGGCGGACTTGTACCGGCATTAGGTATCGACCGAAAGATTGGTCTTATCCTGATCTATCTTGGCGGTGGTATTCCGTTCAATATCTGGCTGGTTAAAGGTTACTTCGATACCATTCCAAAGGCTCTTGAAGAGTCTGCAATGATCGATGGTGCGACTTATTGGCAGGCATTTACAACGATTATTATGCCGCTTGTTCGTCCGATCTTGGCAGTTGTTACTATTCTGTCATTCGTAGGTCAGTATAACGAGTTCGTTTTGGCATCGGTAATCTTAACTTCGCAGAGTAACTTTACTCTGCCTGTCGGATTGAGATTCTTTATGAATGCTCAGCAGGATGCACGATTTGGTGTGTTCGCCGCTTGTTCAATTATGGGTTCTCTGCCGATCGTAATTTTGTGGCTGGCTCTGCAGAATCAGATCATTTCCGGTCTTACCGGTGGTTCTGTCAAAGGTTAAAAAACAGACAAATATACAAAAAAAGTCTCCCTTTGGGAGACTTTTTTTCTCTGTCTGTCATTTCGACCGAAGCGGAGAAATCTCATTAAACAGGAGTATAAGTATGAATGATACTGACAAAGCAATCGAATTAATACGCAATGCTAAGAAAATGGTAGTATTCACCGGTGCCGGAGTCAGCACAAACTGCGGAGTACCGGATTTCCGCGGACCGAATGGGCTGTATGCTACAGTCGGTAAGAGGTTTAACCTGCCGTATCCGGAGGCAGTTTTCGATATTGATTATTTCCGACAGAATCCGCTGCCGTTTTTTCAGCTGAGCAAGGAAATGTTTGGCGAGAAAATCCAACCGACTATCTTCCATAAATATATCGCACAAGTTGAGGCTGAGGGTAGGTTAAGTATTCTCGTCACACAGAATATCGACATGCTCCATACGATAGCCGGTAATAAGAAGCAGATCGAATGTCACGGTACTTACAGCCATGCGACTTGTACGCGGTGCGGCAAGCATTATCAGTTGGCTGATATTGAGGAGACGATGAGTAAAGGTGAAATTCCGTATTGCAGCTGCGGAGGAGTTATCAAACCGGATATAGTATTCTTCGGAGAAAATCTGCCGATGGAGTTCTATGATATTATGCAGGATCCTCCGGAAGCAGATCTTGTGCTTGCAGCCGGAACCTCACTGACGGTTTATCCTGCGGCAGGATTTCCGCTGCTGTATTGTAAGAAAAAAATTCCGAGTATACTGATCAATATGCAAAACACGCAGTATGACAGTTATTTTGATTATGTTATTCACGAAGATATTGATGAATTCACAAAAAAAGTGATGAAAAAATCATAAAAAAATAAATTTGCAAAAAATGCTTTACTATTTTAATAAAAAAATTTATCATAGTATAAGAGTATTATATTTTAATTACCAAAAGTAATTCTTGTTTCAAAACATAAAGGGGTATTTATTTATGGCAGATGTAAACTTTTTTAAGAATAAGACGGTTCTTGTCACAGGCGGCTGCACCGGATTAAGCAAGGCTATTGCGATTGAACTTATTATGAATAAGACCGATGTTGTGCTGATCGCTTCTAAGAAAGAAGAGATTGCAGCAATCAACAATGAGTTGTCCGGCACACAAAAGAAGATCGGTAAATTCATCGGTGTTATCGGTGATACGAGTTCTTCCAAAACAACAGATGATCTTGTTCGTTCTATTCGCCGAGCAGCAGGTAAAGTTGATATTCTTATCAATAATGCCGCAGAACTTGTTCCCGGTAAATTTGACGAGCAGGGCAATATGGTCATCGAGAGCATGATCAATAAGAATGTGACAGGCACAATGCTGCTTACAAAAGCGATTATACCGATCCTCAAAGATCAGAAGAAACCCGGTATGATTAACATATTCAGCTATTTCGGTCGCGTTGGTGTTCCGTATTTCACGGCATTCAGTGCTGCACAGCATGCTGTTGCAGGATTTGCTGAGGCTCTGCAGAGAGAGTATGCTACCGAAAACTTCCGCATTATGAATGTCTGCACAGCCGGACTTGACACAGATATGTATAAAGGCCTTGTAAACAAAATGGCTAAACTCGGTTATACATTCGATAAACCGGAAGATATAGCGAAAGCTATCATTGACGGTTACAATGCCAAGAAAACTGAGCTTGTATTCGGTAAGCAGGAGAAGAGCATGGCTTATTGGGGACGAGCCGGAGCAAAAGGCAACGACAATAAATTCAAGAAGATTAAGACCAGATTGCTTAACATTATCGCCGGTTTTGGCAATGATGAGTAATTTGTAATTTTTGGAAAAAAATGAGATTTTGCTTTGCAAAATCTCATTTTTTTTCATTTAATTCTTGTTTTATCCATACAAATGTGGTAAAATATTTCTATATGAACAATTATTAGGAGTTACAAATGGGAAAAACTCTCGTTGAAAAGATATTGGGTATTCACCTGATGGAAGGAGAATGTAAAAAAGATGAACCGATTGGGATTATGATTGATCAGACACTGACTCAGGATGCGACCGGAACTCTGGCTTATCTGCAGTTTGAGGCGATGGGGATCGATAAGGTCCAGACGGACTTGTCAGTAAGTTATGTGGATCACAATACGCTGCAGACTGATAATCGCAATATGGATGATCACTTATATCTACAGTCTGTCGCTAATAAACATGGTATATATTTTTCCAGACCAGGTAACGGTATCTGTCATCAGGTGCATTTGGAGCGATTTGCTAAACCAGGTCATACTTTATTGGGTTCTGACTCGCATACGCCGACAGCAGGTGGTATGTGTATGATAGCGATTGGTGCAGGCGGTCTTGATGTTGCTTGTGCGATGGCAGGAGAGCCGTTTCATCTGAAATATCCGAAAGTTATTAATGTTAAACTCAAAGGCAAACTTCGACCGTTCGTTTCTGCGAAGGATATTATCCTCTATATATTGCAGTTGAAGTCAGTCAAGGGCGGCGTTGGTGCTATAATGGAATACAGCGGCGAAGGTGTATTAACTTTGTCTGTGCCTGAGCGTGCAACTATTACCAATATGGGTGCGGAACTTGGTGCTACTACTTCGATTTTCCCGTCTGACGGTCAGACACTTGACTTCTTGAAGAGACAGGGGCGTGAGCAGGACTATGTCGCACTTGCCGCTGACCGTGATGCCGTTTATGATGAAGTTATTGAAGTTGATCTTGGTGAGATTGTGCCTTACGCTGCGATGCCGCATTCTCCGGATAATGTCAAAGCTGTATCCGAGTTGTCGAATGTCAAGATCAATCAGGTTGCTATCGGCAGCTGTACAAACTCCAGCTACAGAGATCTGTGGATCGTAGGCAAGATCTTGGAAGGCAAAGTTATCGCTAAGAATGTCAGTCTCGTTATATCTCCGGGATCGAAGCAGGTATTGTCGATGATCTCACGAGATGGGACTTTGACTCGGCTTATTGATGCAGGTGCGAGGATATTGGAGTGTACTTGCGGTCCTTGCATCGGTATGGGGCAGGCTCCGAATTCTGCCGGTGTGACTCTGCGAACATTTAACCGCAACTTTGAGGGACGAAGCGGCACAAAAGACGGTCAGGTATATCTTGTCAGCCCTGAGACAGCGGCTGTTTCTGCATTGAAAGGTTTCCTTGCAGATCCGACAGAGCATCTTGACCGCATTGATAATTTTGTATTCCCGGATGAGTTCCGTATCGATGACAGAATGATTATACCGCCATCGCCTACTCCTGAGAATGTTCAGGTCATTCGAGGTCCCGGGATTAAACCGCTGCCGGAGATGCTTCCTCCGCCTTCTGATTTGTCGGCGAAAGTTGTCATCAAGGTTGGTGACAATATTACTACCGACCATATCATGCCTGCCGGTGCAAAAGTCCTGCCGTTCAGATCAGATATTCCTAAGATAAGTGAGTTTGTATTCAGCAGCATTGATCCTGACTTCCATAATAAAGCGAAAGCGGCCGGCAGCGGTGTTATCATAGGTGGTGAGAATTACGGACAAGGCTCGTCTCGTGAGCATGCAGCTATTGCTCCGAAGTATCTCGGTATCAAAGCTGTTATCGCTAAGTCGTTTGCCCGCATTCACAAGGCTAATCTGATCAACTTCGGCATTCTGCCTTTGACTTTTGCAGATCCGGCTGATTATGAGTTTGTCAAAGATAATGATGAAGTGACGATCAAAAATCTGCACGAAGCAATCGGTAAGACCGAGTTTATGGCGAATATTGGCGGCAGAGATGTTCCGATGCGGCTCGATATTTCAGAGCGAGACAGAGAACTGCTGCTTGCCGGCGGTACATTGGCATTTATAAAGCGAAAGTTCGCAAAATAATAGTGACTAATATAAAGGAGGCCGCTATGAATAAAATAATGATGAAGATCAGTGTCGTAACGGTGCTGATAATGCTCGCGTTGAGTGCTGCATTCTGCAAAGAAATGACGATAGCCAGAGACAAAACTGCTCTGCGAGACGGTCCTGCTAACTACTATGATCCGATCGTATATCTGTCTAAAGGAACAGTGGTGAACTTCCTCAATGAGTCGGATGAAGATGCCGGCTGGCTGTTCGTTGAATATAACGGGCGGCAGGGATATATCTCGTCGATTGCATTGAAAGAGATCAAAAAACAGAAATCAAATGATCCTTTTGCAAGTCTTGATTTTGATTCCGCATTCGGCGGCAAGAGTCAGTCCAAGAAGTCTAAGAATGAGATGGCTCCGGCTGCTTACACTGCTGCGATAAAGGGCTTCGCTGTGAATTATGCTGCGAAGATCGGTTCTAATAATCTCGATATTAATGACTTGATTAATCTGACGAGATTTGACAAGAAGGATGTTCGCAAAGTTCGCAAAGAGACTAAGCTGGCATATTTCCCGAAGAAAGGTGAGCTCATAGGTGATCCGAAGGACTCTATCTCTGCTAATCTGGAAGCTGTCGGATTGGCAGCGTCGCTGTCTGTGCTGCGAAACGGCGTTGTGTATGACAGTGCTTTGACTAAAAAGGCTAATGTCATCGCCAATATTATCAGCCGTCAGACTATCGACTATGACAAGATGTATTATGTGTTCATCATACCTGACAGCGAGCCTGTGGCTTACAGCGGTCCGGGAGGGTATATTTTCTTAAGCGATACTATGATGAAATACCTGACTGACTATCGCGAGCTTGTTGCCGTTATCGCTCACGAAGTTGGTCATATCGCACTTCGACACGGTGTTAAAGATATGGCTCTCGATAATGCACGCAAAAACATGGATGACGCATTCGGTGAGATAGATGAGATGCTTTCTGAAGATGATAAGATGCTCTCAGATGATCTGCAGGATGTCATCGATGAGTTTGTCGATAAGATCGGGCTTGTTCACGATGACAAAGAAGAGTATGAGGCTGATGAGGTCGCGATTGAACTGCTTCGCCGATACAAGATTGACAAGAAGTATATGAGATCTACTCTTGAGAAGATCTATGCTGCTTTAGGGTCGACTTATCCTGAATACAAAGAGCAGTTTAGACGAAGAATGTTGCGGATAAAATAATCGTATATATTCCAAAAAAATAACGGATTTTGCATTGCAAAATCCGTTATTTTTTTGGAATTTTTGAATTTTTTTGAAAAAAAGGTAGACAAAAAATTCAAAGTTTGCTAAAATAGATATTGGGAGGGGTCTTTGTATGTCAAAAACTCATAATTATGATGAGGACAAGATTAAATCGCTGTCCTCGTTGGAGCATATCCGTCTGCGAAGCGGTATGTATATCGGTCGTATCGGCGATGGAACGAATTACGATGACGGTATATATGTGTTGATTAAGGAAGTGATCGATAACTCTGTTGATGAGTTCATTATGGGCTATGGAGACAAGGTTATCGTCGAGATCAAGGATAAGACTATCGCTGTGCGTGACTTCGGACGAGGCATTCCGCTCGGCAAGCTCGTAGATTGTGTTTCTACTATTAATACAGGTGCTAAGTATAACGATGATGTGTTCCAATTCTCAGTCGGACTTAACGGTGTAGGCACTAAGGCTGTCAATGCACTGTCCAAGAAGTTTATCGCTGTGAGCTATCGCGGCGGCGACTATAAAATGGTGAGTTTCGAGCGAGGAGTCCTTAAGAATGAGAAGTCAGGTCATGATGACAAGCAGCCGGACGGAACTCTGATACAATTTGTTCCGGATGAGGAGATATTCGGCGACTATACGATGAGTGAGGAGATACTTGATCGGCGTTTCTGGCATTATGCTTATCTTAACTCCGGTCTGAAGATCCAGTATAACCACGATAAGATATACGAGAGCAAAGAGGGACTGAAGGACCTGCTCGCCAACGAAGTAAACGGCGATACGCTGTATGACATTATATATCATAAGGAGAAAATGATAGAGTTTGCACTGTGCCACACTAACGGATACGGAGAGACATATTACTCATTTGTTAATGGTCAGCATACAAGTGACGGCGGCACTCATCAGTCTGCATTCCGAGAGGGCATCCTCAAAGCGATTAACGAATACGCCGGCAAGACATTTAACGGCGTGGATGTGCGAGACGGTCTCGTCGGGGTAGTGGCGATCAAGCTCAAAGATCCGATATTTGAGTCGCAGACTAAGAATAAGCTGGGCAACACTGATATTAAGTCAGATATTGTGAATAAAGTTAAAGACGCGTTGCTGCTCCTGCTCCATCGAAATAAGGCTGTCGCTGATAAGATCTTGGAGAAAGTGAAATTCAACGAGTCTCTGCGAATAGATCTGCAGCAGGTGCAGAAAGAGGCTCGTGAGAAAGCTAAGAAGATCTCGCTCAACATTCCGAAACTCAAAGACTGTAAGCATCATTACTGTGATAACTCGAAGTTCAAAGATGATACGATGATCTTCATTACCGAGGGGCAGTCTGCATCCGGCAGTATTATCTCCTGCCGTAATGTATACACACAGGCTATCTACTCATTGCGCGGTAAGCCGCTGAATGTGTACGGACTGCGTAAGGACACTATCTATAAGAACGAAGAACTCTACAATCTGATGAAGGCTCTCGGCATCGAGAACGGACCGGAGGGCTTGCGTTATAATAAGATAATTATCGCTACTGATGCTGATGTTGACGGTTATCACATTCGTAATCTCGTTATGACATACTTCTTTATGTATTTCGAGCAGGTTGTCCTTGCTGACCATCTGTATATCTTGGAGACACCGCTGTTCCGAGTGCGTGATAAGAAGACGACGATGTATTGTTATTCGATAGAAGAGCGTGATAAAGCGATCAAGAAGTTCAAAAACGGCTGTGAGATCACGCGATTCAAGGGGCTCGGTGAGATCTCGCCGAAAGAGTTCGGACAGTTCATCGGAGAGGATATTAAGCTGCGGCCCATACGAGTCGATCAGCTCAATGAGATTAAGAAGTCACTCGGCTTCTTTATGGGTAAGAATACGCCTGAAAGAAGAGAGTATATAATGAAGAATCTGGTGTGAATATAAAACAACTGCGACAAAATGTCGCAGTTGTTTTATATTCATCCGTCCTGTTTTTGCTCCAAAATGCCCCAAATTTACCGTCATTTTATTATCATTGTGTAAAAATTACTCAATAGCTTATATGTGTGCTTAGCGTGCCAAAAAATCATATTTTGTAAATTGTTTTGTATGAATGATTTATGAAAATATTAAAAATTGGCACGCTAAATGCTTAATAAGAAGTGTCAAAGATTAACAAATATTAAAAAGGAGTTCTAAAATGAGTTTTGGATTAATTAAAAAACACGAAAAGAAAAACAACAATGATTTCTTTAACTTTCTGACTCCGTTTGAAGCTTTCCCGTCAGATAAGTTATGGCTGATGCAGGACAGCGACATGACCGAAGATGATGATAAGTATATGCTGAAACTGCAGATACCGGGAGTCAAAAAAGACGAGATCAAACTCGCATTCAAGAATGACACGCTGACTGTAAGTTGGGAGCATAAGACGAAACATGAGCAGAGTGTTGGCAATGAATCATTCTATGTGAATGGTGCTGATGTTGATAAGATCGATGCAAACCTTAAAGACGGCATTCTCAACATCACGATCCCGAAATGTGAAAATGCAAAAGCACAGATGATAGCGATTAACTAATAAGGAGTTCTAAAATGTATAAGTCTATTTTTGATGAATTATTGAGATTTAACAACGAGATGAACAAATACTTCGGCACAAACGGCACAAACCGATACAATCAGAAGCCGTCGGTGAATGTCTACGAAAATCAGAATGAATATCTGATTGTCAGCAAAGTGCCTGGTGTAAAGAAAGAAGATGTGGCTCTGTCCGTCAAGGACAATGTGCTGCACATTGCTGCGACACGAAAGCCGATCGCCGATGAGAATGCGGCAATGCATCTCTGCGAGCGAGAGTGCGGCACATTCGAGCGAAACATCAGTTTCGAGGACAAGATACAGGCTGATGCGATCTCAGCTGATATGAAAGACGGTATGCTGTATATCAAAGCACCGAAAGTGCCTGAGACACAGCCTATGACTATTGCGATTAACTAACAGGAGGACTAAAATGAACGAGTTACAGACACAAGATAAGAATGTAGAATCAACACGAGGCTACGCATACATTGCACCGGAATGTGACATTATAGAGACAGACTCAGAATATCAGATGATCTACGATCTGCCGGGCATCGAGAAAGAGAATATCTCTATCAAGGTCGAGAAAGATGTCCTGACAGTTACTGCAGAATGTAAGAATGCGGCGGAAGGTTACACACTGATCGCCGGTGAGTTTGCTCCGACAAACTATACACGGTCATTTAATCTGAACAACATCGTTGATACAACGAAGATTCAGGCTGACTACACAGATGGAACGCTGAAACTTACACTGCCGAAGAAAGAAGAACAGAAGACAAAAGAGATTAAGATCAACATAGCTTAATGTTGTGGTGAATAAATCGCCTGCCGTTAGGCAGGCGATTTTTTTTAATGTTCGATATTATTTGTCCAGCAATTTCAATACACCGAGAGCGATGAAACCACAGCCCATGATGAACATAGCCAAACCTAATACAGGAATTGCATTTGTCAGGTTTACGCCGTTATCGAATGCTCGGCCGATACCTTTCCAGAAATTTTTTCCGGTTACGATAGCCAAAGCTGGCCACAAATCAAATACACCCATTACGATTAAGATAATAGACTTGATTCTTTCCATAATTATCCTCCTAATTAAATATTTTTCCACATTATAATCAAAAAAACGATAAATTTCAAGAGTTTTTTGAAAAAATATTTACAAAGTAATATTTTTTTGTTATAATTAATTTTTAAGAAGAAAGTATAATAGGAAAGGAGTATTAATCCAAATAATGGCGGAAGTTATGGCTGATAAACAGAAATGGACATCACCTAATGATGAAGAGGATTGGGGCGAGTTAGAGAAACTCGAACAATCTGATAAACAGTCTGATAATGATAAGAAAGCTAAGACAAAGCAGGCTATTGTCATTGCGGAAGATGATGTATTCTATGCGATAAAACTTGTATATAATAACCTGCCAAAGGTCTGTCGGCTCAAACAAAAGATGCTTGATGATTGGTGCAGGAAGAAAAATAAAGAAGCGAAACAGGCTGCGGAGCATCCTACTGATGAATATGATAAACGCATCATGGAGATGACGAAGCGAGCCGATGATAAGATGAATCGTTGGCTGGAGAAAAACGAGCCGGCTGTATGGAAATGCCGATGTGAAGAATGCGAGCAGGCACAAAACTGTTCGCGGACTGCTGATACGGCAAAAGAGATAACAGATCTTCGATACGGAGACCTCGTGATTATCCCGTCGCAGTATGGCAATGAGGTCGGCATCGTGACAGGGCGTATGACTGACGAGGAAGAGCTGAAGAAACAGGACGAGATCCTCGATGTTATCCGCATTGCCAATAAGGAAGATATTGATCGTTATCACGATAATCAGAAGCGGGCATTCGATGCGTATGAAGTGACGAAACAGAAGATTGCCGAGCATGGCTTGGATATGAAACTGCTCAATATTCATTTCTTTTTCGATAACTCTAAGGCGATCTTCAACTTTACTTCGCCTTCAAGGGTGGATTTCCGCCGCCTTGTTCAGGACTTGGCTGCGATATTCAAGACGCGTATCGAGATGCACCAATGCGGTGTGCGTGATGAGTGTCGTATTATCGGCGGTTACGGACAGTGCGGGCGGCACTTTTGCTGCTCTAAGGTTATGAGCAGCCTTGATGCCATTACTATCAAGATGGCGAAGGAACAGAATCTTACTCTCAACTCATTGAAGATTAGCGGAACTTGCGGCAGACTGTTGTGCTGTCTGTCTTACGAGTATCGGACATATCTGGAAGAGAAGGCCGGTTTCCCAAATATCGAAAGCCGCGTAAATGTGGATGGCGAGATATTCGTCGTAAAAGATGTAAATGTTCAGTCAAGGAATATAAAACTTTGTTCAAAAGATGACGATAGGATAGTGACGGTTCATGCCGATGATCTGGAGCGTGATGACTCCGGCAAATGGGTGTACCGCGGAGACGAATTAGAAGAAGAATAAATCCTTGTATTCGGAGGAATAAATGAATAAGACGAATAAATTTAAAAGATTTGAAAAATGGCTGCTTGTCAGCGTTGTTAATATATTATCCAATATTAAGAAGTTCTTCACCGCAGTTGGTAAATTCTTCATCCATGCGATGCGGCAGAAGATCACCATTATGATGATACCTCATTCCGAGAAGAAGGTCTTTAACTTCAAGATCAATGTCTTTGCGTTGTTTCTGACATTCTTATTTGTGTTCGGCGGACTTGGCACGATCGCATTCCTGTCGGTGAATAACTTCAACACGTCGATGAAATATCGCGATGCCAGCATTAAGACTCAGATGAATGAGAAAAAGTCCCGCGAATATGCCGAGATGCTTAATGATGTCATCGACAATCATCGGCTCTTCAAAGGTAAGCTCAATGTTTTGCTGTCGAAGATTGATTCGCCGACTATCCAATATATGAATAATGTCGAAGCGGAAGGTCTCAATCAGGGCGGTGTGCCAAACCTTATCGACTCGACTGAGATCAGCGAACTTGATCAGGAACGAATGGAAGTAAACGGACTGATAGGCGACTATCATAAGTCTGTGCAGGCATTCTCCGAGATCAATAAGATGGTGGATAACTATAACAAGGTTCTCAAAGATATGCCTTACGGCTGTCCGGTTAAAGGTTTCTATACGATCACATCCCCGTTTGGGTTCCGCATTCATCCTATCCACAAGGTACTTGATATGCACACCGGTATAGATATGGCTTATTTGTCAGGAACTCCGATTGTTGCAACTGCGCCCGGTATCGTAGACAAAGTAGACTTCGATACTTATGGTTATGGTTGGTACTGCAAGATCCAGCACGCGAGAGGATTCAGCACATTGTATGCACACATGAGAACGCAGCCGATTGTGAAGACAGGCGATAAGGTGAAGAAAGGTCAGATAATCGGATATATGGGAAGTACAGGTGCTTCTACAGGTCCGCATCTGCATTATGAAGTGCGCCTCGGCAATGTTTTGCTTGATCCGTGGCAGTTTATATCATCTAATTGATGGGGCTTTGCAAATGTCAGCATCAGAAATAACAATCAATTCTATAGTAGGAACGGGAACGGAAGTCTACGGCGTGATAAACATCGCAGGTCCGCTGCGAATTGACGGTAAATTTGAAGGCAAGATCAATTCAACCGGTAAAGTTTATGTCGGTAAGCACGGTCATGCCGAGGCGACTATATTGGCGAATAACATTGTTGTCGGCGGATATGTCAAAGGTGACATCTATGCTGAGAAGAATGTCGTTGTGCTAAAGTCCGCCGAGATTGACGGCAATATATATACATGCTCGGTCAATATGGATCAGGGAGTATTGTTTAACGGTGAGTGCCGCATTCTCGGAGAAGGCGAGATGAAAGACTTGCTTATATCCAAACGCAAAGAAAAATATGTAATGCAGTCATAACTATGGAAATCGACAAGCAAAATCTTATCATCGGACAGAATGCCAATCTCTTCCAAAAAGATGAAGTAAAAAGAAATAAACCGGCTAAAAACTCTGTCAATAATAATAGGTTAAAATCAATCTTCTCTTCTATGCTTAGCGAAGCGACAGAGGCGGAAGCAGAAACTGCGGAAGCATCGAATATCGGCTGGACTGACAATTATATGGAAGATAATGTCAAGAAAGAACTTGATGAGATCGGATTGATCGGCAGACGGATTAAACTGACACAAAGTTATGATGATGTCCTTGAATACAAAGCCCGCATTCAGTCGTATTTGCGCAATGCCGTTGAGAGGAGTGAGAGACTCTCATCGAGAGTGAGCGGCAGCCGCTTCCGAGGCACTATGACTGAGCGGCACAGAATCGAGATAATCAACGAAGAACTCAATGAACTGACTAAAGCCTTTATGCAGACGCAAGTGTCAGTCATCAAAATCGCTGCGAGCATTGATAAGATACAGGGATTACTGATTAATCTGGAACTGTGATGAATTTCGGAATATTTCGGAATAAACTTCGGAATAAAATCATTTTTGCCGATAAAGTATAATAATTTCCCCTTATTACATTTCCCTATTGACAAAATCAGAAATTTCATATATCAGCGGATCTCTCCAAAAAATGAGTGAGCCTTAAGTTTCAGCAAATATCTAAGACTGATAAGAAGGGGGAATCTTTTCAAAAAAACGGAAAAAAATCTTTGACTTTTTTCCGTTTTTTGGTATAATTTATTATATTATTAATTTAGGAGAACATAGTATGTCTGATATGATCTTAGAACAGAAGATTGCAATGCTTCCTAATAAATATATCACAATGCTTTATCAGTATTTGGATTTTCTTATTTATGAATCAGAAAAAGAAAAATCAGAAAATGAAGAAATGAATGAAGCAACAAAAGCTGCCTTACAAGAAGTTGAAGAAATGAAGAAAAATCCGAATATTGGAAAATCATACACAGATGTAGATGTTATGATGCAGGAGTTGCTTGCATGAAGTATATTGTTAGACCTACTAACCAGTTTCAGAAGGACTTAAAGCTGGCTCAGAGGCGAGGGTATAATATGCAAGCTATTACGGATGTTATTAAGAAACTCGCTGACGGAGAGACTCTTCCTAAGAAAAATTGTGACCACGCTTTGTTTGGAAAGTAAGAAATGAGAGAGTTCGCCACCGCAGGTGGCGAACTCTCTCATTTCTTTCTACTATCTTTTCAAAAAAACGGAAAAAAATCTTTGACTTTTTTCCGTTTTTTGTTATAATTATATAGAGGTGTTTTAACATGGAAAACTTCGACATAACAGACAACGGCTTTGCAGAATTTGACCTTGACAGGCGTATTGTCAATCTGCTCGATGACAGAGATATAACCGAGCCGACTGACATTCAGTATGAGGTAATCCCGAAAATATTGAATGGCGAAGATGTGATCGCTCAGTCCAAGACAGGAACCGGCAAGACGATAGCATATATCGCTCCGCTGGCGAGCCGCATTCTGAATTGCGGCAAGGTGCTGATCATAACTCCGACGAAGGAGCTTGCCCGACAGGTTTATGAGGAGTGCCTTTATTTCACTGAAGACATCGGCATAGATACGGAACTCCTCGTCAGCGGCGAGTCTGTGGAGAAAGTCGCCGGGAAGATCAATACAGACTATGACATTATAGTAGGTGTGCCGGGTCGAATACTTAAACTCGTCGATATGGGAGTCTTGAAACTCGGTGAAGTGAAGAAGATCGTCGTTGATGAGATAGATTTCCTTATCGATATGGGATTCAAGAAGGATCTGCTGAGGATATTTGAGCTGACGAAGAATCACGATCAGGTGATGATATTCAGTGCTACACTGTCTGCCGAGACGAAGAAGATGCTCAACCTTGCTGTTAATCAGAAATTCGCTGCCCGTGTCGATGTGCAGAATACGCTGCCTGAGACGATAACAAATTATCTGATACCGATGAAGTCGCCCAACTCTGATGAAAAAGAATACAAGCGAGATGATATACTGCTCACCATACTGGATAATATCAATCCGTATCTGTGTATCATATTCGTGCGGACCAAGAAAGAAGCGGCTTGGCTGTACTCACTTCTCAAAGAACGCGGTTTCTCTGTGTCTCATCTGTCCGGTGATCTGAAATCCACTCAGCGGAAGCGGCAGCTGGAGCAGTTCCGCAATGCGAAAGTGCAGTATCTCGTTTCGACTGACTTGGCAAGCCGCGGTATAGATGTCGAGGGGATTAATTATATCATTAATTACAATCTGCCTGTCGGCGAACTGGACTATCTCCACAGAGCCGGCAGAACGGGGCGTGCCGGTGAGGATGGAGCTGTCTACTCGATATGCAATGAACTTGACGAAGGCTATCTGCGTAAGTATGCCATGTCGTTGGGATTCGATATTCTTAGTCTGAAGATCAGGAAAGGCAAACTGATTGAAGATAAGGCTTACGAAGGTGTGAAGGCTCGGCTCAGTCTCGGTGAGAAGGCGAAACTGACCAAGATACAACATTCTGAGAAAAAAGCGGCAGACAGAGTGAAAGCTCACGAAGAATGGCGTGATAATCGGCGAAAGCGTCGTCCCAATCCCAATCGGCAAACACAGTCAGGCAGACCGTCTCGTAATAATAAACCGCCGAAAAAATGAGCAACGAACTTCTGAAAAATATCCCAACCAATCCGGGTGTCTATATGCACAAGGATAAGGACGGCAATGTCATCTATGTCGGCAAGGCGAAGAATCTCATTAACCGTGTCAGTCAGTATTTTATGCCGGGGCGTGATGTCAAGACTCGTGCTTTGGTGCGGAATATCGCTTCGATTGATTTCATCGTGACTAACTCTGAGGTTGAAGCACTTATCCTTGAGAATAATCTGATCAAAAAGTACCAGCCGCATTACAATATTCTTCTGAAAGATGCTAAGTCTTTCCCGATGATCAAAATTACCAATGAGACTTTCCCTCGCATCGTCAAGTGCCGTGAAAAGAATAACAAGAAGGATGAATACTTCGGTCCTTTTGTTAATGTGCGGCGTGCTCAGGCATTGCTTGCGACTATTACCAAGATGTGCCGTATTCGCAAGTGTCACAAGACATTCAAACCGCCGTATAATCAGCAGCCATGCCTGAACTACCACATCAAGCGGTGCAGCGGTCCGTGCGGAGGTCGGATCAGTGAGGCTGATTATGCACGGAATGTCGAGGCTGCCAGGAAGTTCCTCAAAGGTGATATAACAGGTCTGATAGAAGATCTGACTCAGCAGATGATGGCATTGTCGGAGAGGATGCAGTATGAGCAGGCAGCCGCTATTCGTGACCAGATCAAGATGATCTCCGAATACGATGATCATCAGATCATCGCACTGGATAAATCGTCTGACTGTGACTTCGTAGGATACTACTGTGACTATGATTGTGTGTCATTCTCGGTGATACAGCAGCGAGGCGGGCAGATACTCGGCAAGGATTCGTATTTCGTCGAGAAAGTGATAGACTGGACAACGGTGCTCACTGATTTCTTAAAGTCATATTATCTGAATGTAGACATTCTGCCTAAGTATATATATATCCAAGATGCACTGGAAGAATGTGACATTATCGCCGAGGCTGTCTCTCAGAAGTGCGGCCACAATGTGACGATCCGCAAGCCGAGTGCTACTGCCGATAAACGCATTTTGCGGTTGGCGATTGAGAATGCCGAGATGTATTATCAGGAGCGGCAGTATAAGATTGATAAGATTAATGATCTGCGAGAGCTGAAGCGGGATCTCAATCTGCCGCGTCTGCCCAGAATTATAGAATGTTTCGATATTGCTACTCTGAATGGCAAATACAATACTGCCGCTCTTGTGCAGCTGCTTGACGGACGCCCGAACAAGTCGGAGTATCGCCAGCTCAATGTGGAAGGCGAGGGGCATCCTGATGACTATGCGATGATGGAAGAGGTCGTTGCCAGACGATACCAGCGTCAGAAAAATGAGAAGCGGCCTCTGCCTGACCTCATCGTCGTTGATGGCGGCAAAGGACAGATAAGTTCTGCGAAGAAAGTTCTGCAGATGCTTGATCTGGATGACATCCCTCTTGTAGGTCTGGCAGAGAAGAACGAGGAGATATTCTTCCCGAATAAGTCCCGACCGCTTATCCTTAGCCGAGACAGCAAGTCGCTTCGTCTGCTCCAGCTGGCGCGTGATGAGGCTCACCGATTCAGCAATACCCGCTCAGCACTTCGTCATCGCCGTGATACACTGCGGTCAGCACTGGCGGAGATCAAAGGTATAGGTCCTAAGAAGATCTCTATCCTGTATGATAAATATAAAACTATCAAGAATATGAAAGCAGCATCTGCCG
>JAFYAI010000038.1 GCA_017540815.1 Spirochaetales bacterium | reverse complement strand
GCCTGATATGTGCCGAGCAGCACAATTGTGCTGAAGTCTATCGGCTCGCCCTGCTTAGCAACTGTCGTCAGCCCGCTCATCGGAGTGAGGGCGAGGAGTTTCATGCTACCGGCGGCTCTCATATCTATTTGTTTCAGCTCACCGCTGCCTGTAACAGAGATTTTATCCAGCGAACACGGGATAGTATCACTCGTTCCGTCCTCAAGAATGACCTGACAGATCTTGTCGGTTTTTATTTCCTTTATATTGGTCGCCTTGTCACTGATAGTCAGCTGGACATTAGCAGCATCAAGGCTGACATGTGTACTTGCGGTGAATTTCTCCACAGTAAGGTAGGCATTGGCTATCCCGACTGACACATCTTCGGCAACTGTCGTATCGGTGACTTCCACAACCGGCGGCTGTGCCGAAAGGACCGTTTCTCCGCGGCTGACAATCTGATTAGCCGATGGCGTTGAAGATGCTACCGAAGCTATACTCAGACAGCTGAGACTTGATCCGCTGATTTTGAGTGAACTGTTTGTCGTTACACTCGCATTCTTAATGCCGTTGAGTTTTACGCCGTCACTTACGACCGTCAGAGCGGCACCTCCGAGATCGTTGCCGTTAGTGAGTGTCACAGCCTTATTAACCGTTGCTTTGTAGTCGAAGTTCTCAATCGACGCATATTGCGACAGATCGATCGTGTCGCCTTCTTTTGCTTCATTAATCGCGATCTGAAGTGATGAGATCTTAGTGCCGTCGTTCGGCACTGTAGGCGGTGTCTGTCCGCCATTGCCGTTTGTTGTCTGCGTTGTGCCGACTGATGTCTGACTGCCGGCAGTTTCACTCGGACAGCCTGACAAACCGAGCAGCAGCACTGAGACCGCCGCTAAAACCCAAATTCTTTTTTTGTTCATGGTATACTCCTTTTTCTATACGCTCTTTTTCCGTTTGCTTCGGAGGACAATCATTTATGTAGTTCTGTCAAGAACTACATAAATGTGGTATACCACATTTCAAAATTTTTGAAAAAACCGCCCTTGATTTTGCATAAGCAAAATCAAGGGCGGTTTTTTTATTATACTTTTTCACTCCGTCATAAATGCTATCTTCGTTTTGCCGCATTTCTCCAGCACGGACAGTACGGTCTTAATGCGTCTGCACGGGCAATCTCTGTCGGCGATGATGATAATGCCGTCATCCGCATCAGCTATCATCTGTGCCAACATATCATTATCGGCACATTCCGTCTGACCTACCAGGAATGCACTCTCCGTCACAGTTATCCTCACAGTCTGACGGGGAGCTCTAATCTCACTCGCCGAAGCCGGCAGCCGAATGCCTGAGATATTGTCCGTGCCGATGATACTCATGATTATAATGAAGATAAGCAGCAGATATGCAATGTCTGCCGAATCAGGGATAACCGGTATAAATGATGTTTGTTTAAGTTTCATCGCCAACCACCTGAACTTCATTAATGCCGCATTCCTGCAAAATATCAAGGATGCGAACAAGCCTGTGATACTCTGCTTTATCATCAGTCATAATGCGGTATTTACGATTGGGTTTGAGATGCTCGCTAAGCAGCGGCTCATTTATGCTTATACCGTCTATCGATACAGAATCACTCGTTATAACTATGTCTGATATTTCCGATACTTTGACATTCTGTGCAGCACTGCCTGACGACACACGCAGAATGTGAGGAGCCGCCCATGCAGTCGTCAGTATGAAGAATACCATCAGCAGAAATGCTATATCACTGACCGAACTCTGCGGGAATGCACCGTGTTCATGCTCATTATTTCGTCTTATTATCATATATCGATTTCATTACGCTGTTAGCCGTGTATTCCATTCTGCAGCAGTAACGGCTCACGATCCCTGACAGGACATAATACGCTGCCGAAGCGATGATACTTATGATCAGTCCTGCCGCCGTTGTAATAAGTGCTTCATAGATACCGCCGGCAACAAGCTGAGCCGACACGTTCGATGCGGCATTTATCGATCGGAAAACACTTATCATACCCGTAACAGTTCCCAAGAATCCCGTCACAGGTGCAATCGCCGCAATCCATGCTATAAGGCTCAATCCGCTTCGCAGATTATCGGCTAACTGCTGACATTCCGTGCCGACATATCTGTCGAAAGCTTCTCTGTCCTGCGGAAACATTCTGAGATTATCCGCAAGAATATGATAGAAGCGATTATTATGTTCATCCGACATTTTGCCGGTTATAACATTCTGAGCGATATATTCCATATCTGTCCGCATATCCGTCAGGCAGAATGTGACAATCCGCTCTATGACCTTATATATCAGCAGTATAAATAATACCAGCAGCGGCCACATAAATACACCGCCCAGCCGAAACAGTTCTATAACACTCATCAGTTAGCCTGCTTATCTATAATGTCTATCTGCTGTTCTATCATCTCAAGTTTTTTCTTTAGTGAAGTTATACGCCGCTCGATCTCTTCTTTCTCGGCGAACAGACGCTCCACAACATTGTCCGGCTTAGGCTTCTGCAGATACTCCGACTTTACAGTCTCAACTCCCTCGCCACCGAGCAGTTTATTCTCAGCGGCTTCCCTCTTTTCAGAATTATTAATGCGGGAGACCATCTTCATATTATCCAGACCAAGCTCCGGATCGAGATTCATAGAATGGACTTTCATTAGAGAGTTGGCTTCACTCATCTTGAGTTTCAGCTCACGCTCAACATAATCCTCAAATCTTGCATTGTATTTCAGACAGAGAGTGTGTGCCTCCAGCAGCAGACCGCCGAATTCTTTCATTAATGAGGCATTCTTAGTCAGATACTCATCACGGAGCTTCTTAGTCAGTTTGGTAAACTCCTCATTCCCGAATATACTGTCAGTATATATACCTTTACGCTTCGCCTCTGCAAGCAGCTGCTCAAAAATGATCTTAAACTCACTGTCATGCGGACGCGGTGACTTGACGAATCCATCCTTGATCGCTCTGATATGATGAGCAAACTCATGAATGGCAGTGTACATCATCAGATTGTCATTTATCTTGCCGTCGGCAGACTCGAAATTCTTATTATGCAGCACGATCTGCTTCTTCTCAGGATAATACAATCCGTTGACCTTCTTGCTTGCCTTGCCCGACAGGATTAAAGTGAAATCCACATCCGGCTTCATTATTTCACATAATTTTTCTTTTATCTGATCTTGATTCATATTTATTGTCCTTTTACATAATATAACAAAAAAACACTAAAAAATCAATTTGATTTTTTAGTGTTTTTTGCCGTATCCGATTTATAATTCGATTTATACAAATATGAATTTTCTTGACATTTTTATAAAAAAAATGTATAATTTCAAAACAATACTGTTTTTTGGGTCGTCGGCAAGCGGTAAGCCACGGGCTTTTGGTGCCTGCATTCGTAGGTTCGAATCCTGCCGACCCAGATTTCTATAAAACAATGTGATTACTATAAAAAAGGAGCGGACAAATGCAAAAAGCAGAAAATTTTGTATTAGAAGCAAAAAAGCGAGAATTGCTCAAGAAAGAAGCAAGCAAGAGATACAGGAAGGAAGGTTTGATCCCTGCCGTTATGTACGGACACAAGGAAAATGCCAACATTTTAATAGATAACCGAGTATTCTCTAAGATGTACAGTAAACTCACTCGTGCAACTATCATCGATCTTAAGATCGACGGCACTGAGCATAAAGTTCTGATCAAAGATTATGAGAAGAATCATCTCAAGGATCAGTTCATCCACATTGATTTCTTTGAAATCGATACAACTAAACCGATGCATGTTACGATCCCTGTTGAAGTTATCGGTTCACCTGTTGGTCTGCGAAACGGAGGTCTGCTTGAGAAACATCTGCCGGCAGTAGAAGTTTCCTGTTTGGCTAAAGATATTGTAACACATTTCGAGGCTAATGTTGATGCTTTGGATCTTGGTCAGTCGTTCCATGTTCGTGATCTGAAACTCGATCCTAAAGTATTCAAATTAGTAACAAGCGAAGACGATGTAATCGCTCGTGTATCAGAGCCTGTGAAAGCAGAAGCTGAAGAAGCTCCTGCTGCTCCTGCCGCTGAAGCTGCTCCTGCCGCCGAAGCTGCACCTGCTGATGATGCAAAATAATTAAAATATGAAAACATAAAAAAAGCGTGTCATCAAGACACGCTTTTTTTATAATTCATCACCGGCAGTAGTCTGTGGTCCATGCCCGGGATACAGAACTGTATCAGGATCAAGCATAGCCAGCAGTCGCTGCTTAGACTTATATAACTGTTCCATACTGCCGCCATATAAGTCGGTTCTGCCTACACTGCCGCAGAATACAGTATCTCCGACAAATGCCGCATTCTCGCCGTCTATGATATAACATGCAGCATCCTGACTATGCCCCGGAGTCAGCACTGTCCTGACCTGCATACCGAGGATCTCTGTCAGCTCACCGTCTGACAGCCCGACAGCATTAGTGACATCGACATCAAGCGACTTCGCTGCAAGCGTCTCAGGTATCACTGCTGTAAGAGTCCACAGTCCGTCATTGATATGAGCCAAGCCGATCTCAGACAGATACAGAGTGAATTTGTGTGTTCGCTGATAATCAGACAGTCCTTGGAAGTGATCAAAGTGGACATGTGTTATAAATAATGCTTTTACAGTCAGCCCCATCCTGTCCAGTACTGCCGGAACATTATGTGTAAAGTCAAACAATACACATTCACTGCCATTATCGAGTATATAACAGTTAGTATCAATGTCACCGCCTGTCACGACTGTCAATCTGTTGGTCATACCCACTCCTTACATCATCACTATCAGTCTCTTACCGCCGCGGGAGATGAAGAAGTAATTGCTGTCGTAGTTCTTGTCTTTGAGCTGCTTATCCACATCGGATAAAGTCTTGATGCTGCGGTTATTGATCTTGAAGATCACATCACCGGGCTGGAGATCATTCTCAGCGGCAGGTGATCTGTCAGCAACAGATGTAATCACAACTCCGCTGTTGTCGGCAATGTTAAACTGTGCCTTAATCTCGGGTGTCAGTTCTGCCAATTCAAATCCGTATTTATCATAAGCATGTCCTTTAGTATCGGTATTATTCTTGGCAAATGACTTATTGTCTCTCGTACCGATTACAACCGTGATATTGATATTCTTACCATCACGCTGCACTTTCATACTCATCTTATCTCCCGGCTGTGCGTTGCCGACAGTGAGAGTCATATCAGATGACTTCTTCATCTTCTTGCCGTTTATCTCCAAGATAATATCACCGGCTTGAAGACCAGCCTTCTCAGCCGGACTGCCTTCGATTACTTTATTGATGAGCATTCCTTCGGAAATATTTTTCAGATCAAGTTTCTCCTTCGTCTCATCAGTAAGTTCCTGAAAATATACACCAAGATAACCGTGTTCAACTTTGCCGCTGTTTATGATCTGGTTAGCTGTTTTGACAGCAACATTTGACGGTATAGCAAAGCCGATACCAACATTGCCGCCCGACTGAGAATATATCATACTGTTAATACCGATAACTTCTCCGCTGATATTCATTAGCGAGCCGCCTGAGTTGCCGGGATTGATAGCAGCATCAGTCTGAATGAAGTTAGTCAGATTAACCTTATCATCAGCAAGCCCTGTCCTGCCGATAGCAGATACTATGCCAAATGTCATAGTACCGGTCAAACCGAAAGGATTGCCGATAGCGATTACGAGGTCTCCGACCTGTGCTTCGTCAGAGTTGCCGAATGATGCAACCGTAAGAGTATCTTTCGTCTCAATCTTGACGACAGCAATATCTACCTGCGGATCTGTTCCCATTACTTTGCCGTCGTAGAACTTCTGCTGATCTACGGAGATCTTTATCTTATCGGCATTCTCTACAACATGGTTATTGGTGATGATATAGTAGTCATTTCCCTTATGCTGATATATAACGCCTGATCCCAAGCCCTGCTGCTTGAACTCACGCTCTTTCTGTTCGCCGCCTCTGTCCTGCCCCGGTACACCGAAGAAGAACTCAAACGGAGACATCTGCCGCTGCTTGATGATCTTTTCCGTACCGATAAATACTACAGACTGAGCTTTTTCCTGTGATATTGATCTCAGTCTGTTCTGCAGATCCGTAATACTGTCTGCATAGACACTCATACATAACATCATTAATGCAGCTGCAGCTGCCAAAAGTGAAATCTTGTTTTTCTGCATTTTAATTGCTCCGAATTTTTTATTAGATTTTTGATATTATAATTATAATGCAAAATTTGGATTTCGTCTAAAAAAAGTGAAGATTTTTTTATACAGATACGCAGGACTATAACTGTAAGCCGCATTAATCCTGAGAGTCTATCTCAAATATTGGTTTCCTGACAGTCTTCTCTGTATCAGGGAAAAACGGTCTGTCATGACCCGGGATAATCAGTGCATGATCACGACGAAACAGTTCTATCGAAGCAAAATACGCGTCGAAATCCATGTGAGGCTCATTCATGCGGTATTGATGGTCTTCTTTAAGTATGAATCTATTGCTTACAGCATCGCCGCTAATCAGCACAGGTCTGCCAAGTCCAAGCAATTCATAGCCATAGTGTCCAAATGTATGCCCCGGACTAAATATAGGACGGATAAACTCAGGCAGTTCAGGATTATCCTCGATAAATGCGTGCGGAGTTTTATTCGTAACTCCTATTTTCTCAGGACTCCAGTAATGCCTGATATAATACCGCGTTGCTTCCGCTTCAAACTCATCATAGCTATACTTATACCCCGGACAATGTTCAAACAGATAAGGCAGCATACTCTGCGGCCGATATGCCGCCTCTGCCATACCGACTGAGAACTCATAATCCCGCTTAGACAACACTACCGTCGCATTAGGAAACAGTATATTGCCGCCTGCATGATCAGGATGCACATGAGTATTGAACACCCATTTTATCTTGTCAGCCGATGATCCCATATCAGACAGGAATGACAGCAGCACCGCATTGTCAGTCGGACTGCCCGTGTCGAATATCATATCTCCTGCCGGAGTATCTGTCACAATGAATGAAAGACATTTAAGAATATATGTTCCTCCCTGTTTCATTTTGGAAGGAAAATCTGTAAAACAATAGCCGAATTTCATATTATTTGCCGAGGATCTTTATCTCTACACGGCGGTTTTTCGCCATATTCTCAGGAGTATCATTGGGAGCGACGGGCTCGGATGCACCCTTACCGTCTATCATCAGCTGCTTGCCATTAACTCTCTGATCGACCAACGCATCTGCGACCGCCCTTGCCCGCTCAAATGACAATGCAACCTGCTCTGCCTGAGTACCGGCATCGGCGGTATGCCCTGTTATCAGCACCATTTTATCTTTATTCTTGACGAGGATCTTCGCAAGTGCATAGATCGTCTTGTAATCCGCCGGCATTATCATCGCAGAGTCAGGTGAGAAATGTAGATCATTGAGAACAATAGCAAGTCCGTCCGGATCTTCCCGCAGATATATGTGCTCGGCAACCTTCGGATCTTCGTCAAGCTGTTTCTGAATATCACCCGCCGTCAGATGAATACGGAGTCTGCGATACGGCTCATAGAAATACAGATAAAACCCGTCATGCCGCACAGTCACTTCATCGCTGCTGCCGTCTTTGATAACAAATGTATCCGAGAAATTATCTTCGATAAATACAGGCAAGCCCATATTATTATCGAAGTAAACACGCAGATTATGCTTGCCGCGGACATTTTTAAGATCAGGATAATTCGATACATTATTCATAGAGAATGTCGAATCGAAGTAGTCACATTTCTTGCCAAATATATCAGCCGCACCGTTATACTGCATAGAAACAGTCGTCGGCAGCACATAGCGGCGTGCTTTGCCATTAACCTCTACAGTCGGCACAAATGATCCGATACCGGCATACACTTCATCCTGCGTCAGTCTGCCTTTCTTGAATACAGGGACATTGCGCATAAACGGCAGATTGTCACCGATAACACTCATCACACCATCCTGATATGTCCAGAAATCAGTCTTGACAATATCGTCTACCTGATAGCCGACGATCTTGCCGTTATATATCATCTGTGTCAGACAATACGATGTGCCGCTGGAACTAAACACATCCTCCGATATGCTTTTGACATCAAGGATGCTCTTAAACTCACGGGAGATTAGCCCGCTGTATCGATTATTGATATATACACGATAATTGGCACGAACCGACATTTGATAAGTCGGTATATTTTTGAATGTATATGCAAATGTTTGTGCATCGGCACACACCGCAGCAAAGAATGTTAAAAAGAATGTTATTAATAATAAAAAAATTTTTTTCATATCGTTTTGTTTTTCGTCAGTTCTTTTCCATTTATATAATATTTTAACAAAAAAATAAAGCAAATTCCGCAAAAAAGTATTGCGAAATTATCTTTTATCCTATATAATACAGTTATGAAAAAAATCCTGTTCTGTATTGTTATTCTTATATTCCTAATATCATGCGGTGCCGATCCTCCGTATATCACATCCGCATCTTACTCTGTGCTGATATACCAGCAGAACAGTGTGCAGAATATGCTGAGTGACAATGTATATCTGTCTGTATTCTGCGTAATAGCCGGAGATACAGAAGACCACAATCTCCGCGAGATGAAGATAACTCATCTGGCGACAGAGTATTCCTGGACTATCGAAGAGAAAAACCTGTCCATGTATAACTATCATGATACAGTATATACAGGCTTCCCGTTTATCGAGTATGAAGACGGCAAATCTCTGCTGCTCGGAGACTATCTGATAGAGATCACTGATAAGCAGGATAATCTGTCTGATTTCGTTATAGATGTGACTATACCTGCGAAGAAAGAAGGTATATTCCATATTGACGGCTATATAGTGCCTTACAAAGCATCATTTATCCGAGGCAATAAAGAACTGCAGATCGAATGTAAAAGCAATGCTGCTTACTCGTCGGCAGAGATAATGTTCCTCAACAATCAGAGCATCTTCGCAGGCGGCAGGCGGAAATATGATGCCGGAGAAAGAATACTTTTCGATCCGAGTTACGGCATTGATACCAATACACGCCTGTCTGTGCGGCTAAACACAGGAGCTGACGACAATATCATATACTATCTGACTCCTGTTACTGCCGACGCCGTCTCCAATGATGATGATCACTCCTATAATGAAGATGCGACCGATGATGTGACATCGGATATAATTACTAAAACAAAAGGACTATTTGACAGGATTAAAGATGGATTATTTAAGAAGAACTAGCATTTTACTTATTATTATCACGGCATTATTCGGCTGCGGTGGCAAGCCGTCTGACATTTTGAGCCGATACATCGCAGCAGTAAACAGATGTGACTATGCCTCGGCATACAGATGTTTGTCTGAGCGAGACACATCAGAAGTTACACTCACAGAATACAGCGAATCCGGCAGCAATGTCACAGAAGTATTGGGCGAGTACACATCATTCCGCATAACAGAGCAAAATGTCTCACCTACCGGCAGCACGATCACGGCAAAAGCGGAAGTCAGCCGCCCGGATCTACTCAACATCTACAAACGCATACCGACACTTACAAGACCGGGATTGAACAAAAAGCAGATTAGACACATTCTGAAGAATAACAGACACGAGATCGATGCCTGCAAAATTACCGCTGACGAAGAATATACACTTGTCAATGAAAACGGACAGTGGCGAGTCAGTGCAGATCTCGGACGCATTAAGCGAATTAAGCAAATCCGTCAGGCTGCTTTGGAATACGAAAACCGCGGTATGTTTGACGAAGCACTCAAAACTATCGACCGACTCTACGAGATGGGCGGCATTAACGAGACTATGAGCAAAGCATACCTGCGTATAGCCGATAAGCAGGACTATATAGAGCACAGCCTTAAAATGTCTAAGATATTCACCAACAGCGGTGCCCGCATCGTTATCACCAATGACGGTACTTACGGAGTGAAGAAACTTGCCATAGACATTATGTATGAAAAAAACGGCACTCAATACACAAGTCACCAAACATCAGACCTTGCAGGCAAGCCTTTCATCGGTCATGGCGAGCAATATGCGTTCTATATCGACTTCAACGGCGGCACGATCATGGATATAACCAAACTGGAAGCTCGGATAATTAATGTTGAGTTTTAAACCCCGCAATAGATTTCAGCAAGAAAATTATTGCGGCATTTTATCCCCCATTATGAATTGTGAATTATGAATTGTTTACTCCACAGTCACAGACTTCGCCAGATTCCTCGGCTTATCGATGTCGCAGCCGCGGTCTCGTGCGATATAATATGACAGCAACTGCAGCGGTATAATCGTAAGCAGCGGTGTAAGACTCGGATCAATCGCAGGCACGCAGATCATATAATCGGACAAACTTTTCAGTTTATCATAGTCGGCACTGTCGGCAGGACACTCCGTATGTATCGTGATGATAATACCGCCTCTGGAGCGAACCTCCTGCATATTGGACAGAGTTTTGTCGAACTGGTCATCTTTCGGAATGATGAAGATAACAGGAGTCGTCTTGTCAATAAGAGCTATCGGTCCGTGCTTGATCTCACCTGCAGGGATGCCTTCCGACAGGATATAGCTGACCTCTTTGAGTTTGAGAGCCCCTTCCAATGCAACAGGATAACTGATACCACGTCCGAGAAACATAAAATATTTTGCGTCTTTCAGCTTGCCGGCGATACTCTCGATATGTGCCGCATGACCGAGGATATTCCTGATACATTCAGGGATTTTTTTAATATCACTGATAAGTCTCTTGCCCGTGTTAAGGCTCATGTCTTTCATACGAGCCATCATGACGGCGAACAGAGTCAGTACTATCAGCTGAGATGTGAATGCTTTCGTCGAAGCAACGGCGATCTCAGGTCCGGAGTGAACATACACACCTCCGTCGCTCTCCCGCGGGATTGTGCTGCCGACTACATTACATATTCCAAGCACTTTGCCGCCTTTACGCTGGATCTCCCTCATTGACAGCAATGTATCTATCGTCTCTCCGGATTGACTGACTGCAAAATACAGAGTGCCGGCTTCAATGATAGGATTCTTGCTTTTGTATTCGCTGGCGACTTCCACCCGAGTCGGTATCCTTGCCAACTCCTCGATAATATATGCCCCGACAAGCCCTGCATGATAACTTGTACCACAGGCTATAATGCAGACTCGCTTAATGTTAAACAATTCGGCAGGAGTAAGATTGAGTCCGCCGAGTTTAGTCGTCCCCATCGTCTCAACGATGCGTCCGGCAAAGCCTCTCTCGATACTCTCCGGCTGCTCAAATATTTCTTTAAGCATATAATGCGGGAAACCGTTCAGATCAAGGCTGTCGGGCTGCCATTCTATCTTGCTCACCGCTTTCTCAGTCGGCTCATTGCGGAAGTCTTTCGTCTGGAACGACGATGATGTCACCTTGGCTATCTCATAATCATCAAGATACACAACAGAGTCGGTATGTCCCAAGAATGCAGACACATCACTGGCAACAAACATCTCATTGCTGCCTATACCAAGCACGAGCGGACTGCCCTTGCGTGCAACCATTAAGCAGTCAGGATGATCGGCACTCATTGCAACAAGTCCGTAAGTGCCTTCCAGCATTCTAAGAGTTGTGTTGAATGCTTCCTCGAAGTCATGAGTCTGACTTTCCTCGTAGTTCTTCTCCAACAGATGGGCGATGACTTCAGAGTCAGTCTGACTGCTGAATGCAAAGCCTGCTTTGGCAAGCATATTTTTCAGATATATGTAGTTCTCGATAATGCCGTTATGAACAATGGCGAACTTCTTATTGCGGCTAAGATGCGGATGAGCGTTGGCATCACTTACACCGCCGTGCGTTGCCCATCGTGTATGAGCAATACCTACTGTCTGCGTCAGTCCATGAGGAACTATACCGGCCAGATTGGCAATACGCCCAACACGCTTATAGCATGTGATACGATCATCCAGCAGAGCAACTCCCGATGAATCATATCCACGATACTCCAACCGCTTCAGTCCTTCCAGCAGCAGCCCAGCCGCAGGTCTGTCTCCAATATATCCAACTATTCCGCACATAGCAGCTCCAGGTTCATAATGTATAATTCATAATGCACAAATATATGATGTGCATTATATCAAAAAATCCGAAAAAAACAAGCGTTTTTTTCGGATTTTTTATCCGCTACATCTCAAACAAACTCATCTGTATCTCTCTCTCCGGCAGCTCATTGAGGAATCGAAAACATTCATCAGGAGTCGATAAAATGCCGTGATCTGCACAAAAACCGTTAAACAGCCGCATAAGTTTCGCATTATTCGGGCTTGGCAGTTCATAAGCATCGCCGTAAGTTTGTATATATCTGTTCTTCATTCCGGGGAAATGCTTATCCAACGCAGCATAGTAATACTCTCTGTCACCTTCGCGAAGAGTCAGCCCCATGCCGAAGCAGACAATACCACGAACGCCGACTGCAGCACATTCATCAAGGATAGATTTGATATTTTCCTCGGTATCATTGATAAACGGCAGTATCGGAGACAGCCACACGACAGTCGGGATATTACGCTCGTGCATTGCAGCCAAGACCTCGATCCGCCGTTTCGTATTGCAGACATTCGGCTCTAATACTCTGCACAGTTCGTCATTATATGTTGTAAGCGTCATCTGGGCCACGCATTTGGCTGACCTGTTAATATCATCCAACAGATCTATATCCTGCAAAATACGATCAGACTTCGTTAGGATCGATACTCCGAATCCATATCTGTGGATAACCGCAAGGCATTGCCTTGTCAGCCGCAGTTTTTCTTCACAGTGCATATACGGGTCTGACATTGAGCCTGTTCCGACCATTGCTTTCTTTCGTTTGGAAGCAAGAGATGCCTCCAACAGCTGTGGGGCATTCTGCTTAACTTCAATATCCTCAAACGGATGAGTGAACCGATAGCACCTGCTCCGACTGTCGCAGTATATGCAGCCGTGCGAACATCCGCGATAAATATTCATGCCAAGATGTCCGCTGCTGTTTGTCAATATGTTTTTTGCATCGATAAAGTGCATTTAGCAATCAAAACTTCAGCGTCGCAAGATAATCATCAATAGTCTCGGCACGGCGGATCATATCGACAGAACCGTCGGCGTGCAGCAGCAGTTCTGCCGAACGAAGTTTGGCATTGTAGTTAAATCCCATCGAGTAGCCGTGTGCTCCGGTATCATGGATTACTATTCTGTCACCGATGTCAATCTTCGGCAGCATGCGGTCTATCGCAAATTTATCGTTATTTTCACAAAGCGAGCCGACAACATCATACTTGTGATCGCAAGGCTCATTCTCCTTGCCCATAACAGTGATGTGATGATATGCTCCGTAGAGTGCCGGACGCATAAGGTTAGCCATGCACGCATCAAGACCGATATAGTCCTTGTAGATATGCTTCTCGTGAATGGCAGTCGTCACAAGGTAGCCGTAAGGTCCGGTGATAAGTCTGCCGCATTCCGTGAAGAGTTTAAGCGGATGCAGTCCGGCAGGCACGATCATCTCATCGTAGAGAGCCTTAATCTTGCCCGATATATAGTCGATGTCAAGAGCAGTCTGTTCCGGCTTGTATGGAATGCCGAAACCGCCTGACATATTGACAAACTCAAGTTTG
The DNA here is from genome assembly GCA_017540815.1 of Spirochaetales bacterium. Classification (GTDB taxonomy): domain Bacteria; phylum Spirochaetota; class GWE2-31-10; order GWE2-31-10; family MWDO01; genus RGIG6909. The sequence continues at coordinate 59,100 of JAFYAI010000038.1, read as the reverse complement.
ATGCCAAGCTTGTTGTGAATGTCGCGGGCGAGTTGGAAGAGACTTCGTGCAGTCTCAACGAAGAACTCAGGATTAAGCTCATTGCTTGCAACCATCGTATGCAGGCCAAATCTCTTAACTCCACGCTCAGCAAGCATTTTATATCCGGTGAAAAGCTGCTCTTTTGTCAGACCGTATTTGGCTTCGACAGGATTGCCTATGATAGCATTGCCTGTTCTCTCAGGTCCTGGATTATATCGGAATGACACAAGTTCCGGCAGCCCGATATTCTTATGAATAAAATCAACATGAGTAATGTCATCAATATTGATGATCGCTCCAAGCTCTTTCGCTTTGACATATTCCGGTAAAGGAGTCTCATTTGACGAGAACATAATATTCTCACCTGTAATGCCTGCCATATCGGACAGCACAAGCTCCGGCAGCGACGAGCAGTCAGTACCGCAGCCCTGCTCACGAAGCAGTTTCAGGATTGACGGATTAGGACAAGCCTTGACAGCATAGTATTCTTTGAATCCTTCGTTCCAGCTGAAAGCCTTGATAAACTTCTGCACATTCTTAACGATCGCTGCCTCATCATAGATATGGAAAGGCGTAGGATATTTTTTGATAATCGCTTCGATCTGATCTTTATTAAACGGTAATTTTTTTTCTGTCATAATGGTCTCCTATTTATGTCCGATCTTTCGTATTTTCTTCGCAGTTTTGTATGTCCAATATCGCAGCGGCTTATGAACAATGTGATACGGGGTCTGGAACTCCGTCACCGTTCCGGCGAATTTCAGCTTAAAGTCAGTAACGGTTTTGAGCTGGTCGTTTGGATTCTTCGGATCGGCAATGCCCATAAAGTCATAATACCTGCATCCGCGTTTCTTAGCTTCAAGCAGTGCAGTCCACTGCAGCAGATACGGTGACATAAGGTTGCGTTTAATATTCGACGATGCTCCGTAGTAGTAGAGCCCCTGATTATGCGTGTAAGTAAATATACCGCCGCAGAGAATGTCATCCTCATGCAGAGCAAACATCAGCAGACTGTCCGGGATATTATCCAGCATACAGCGATAATACTCCGGCGGATTAGGTCGGAAGTGATCCCGCTCCGTCGTCGCTTTGAGCAGTTCATAGAATGTGCCTACTTCCTCTTTAGGACGCACCTCGATACGCACACCTTTCTTCTCGGCGAGCTTAATGTTGTATCTGCCCTTGGGCTTCATTTGAGTAAGTATTTCATCTTCACTCATAGACAAGTCGATGATATTAGTCCACTGCGGTATAGGCAGTTTCTCGTGCAGGCTGTGATGTTTCGCCTTCGTGATAATGCCTGTATATGTTTCATTGATCGGCGTTATCGAGTCCAGCTGTGTAAATACCGTATTATACTTCCCTGATAATTCGGTTAGCCCATCGGTGAAACACTTATACACCTCATCATCTATCCGAGTGTAGAGCAGCCCCGCCGGTATATAGGCAAAGTTTATCCCGAATGAACTGTGCTGCACAATATAGCTGCCGCCTGCGATTATATTATTATTATCATCATATATTGCGAAGTTATGAGCCGCCTTACCTCTGCCGCTTGCGAGCTGGAACTGAATCCAATCCGGATAATGCCATACTCCGCTGTGATAAACGCTGTCGCAGAATGCGATGTATTGCTGTTTGTTGTCTTGTGTTATTAATTCAAATTTCATATAATTTTATCCTTTGTGTTATTATAGCAAAAAAAGCGGAAAAATCAAGAGATTTTTCCGCTTTTTTTCAGCCGGTTTTTCATTTCGTGCGTTATATATAAGAGGTGATGTTGCGGATACGCCGTTGTTTGACGAACTCCGGCTGCTTCCGCATTCCGTGTCACAGCCTGTTAGAACCATCGCCAGCATAAGCACAATTGTGCCAACCAAAACTAATTGTTTTTCTTTCATTTGTTGTCTCCTGTAAACTTATACACTTCTTTCGGATCAAACATAACCGGATCACCGTTATCAGTCCATTCTGAGCCATCCCAATGCCGATAGAAACAGCTGCGGTGTCCTGTGTGGCATGCCGCTCCGATCCCCATTGGCTTAACTCTGTAGATAAGCGTATCTCCGTCGCAGTCAAGCAGTATATCTGTTATCTTCTGGATATTGCCTGACTCCTCGCCTTTGCACCACAACTTACCTCTGGATCGTGACCAATATGTCGCATGACCGCTTGACAGAGTTCGCTGCAGAGCTTCTTCATTGGTATATGCCATCATCAGCACCTGATCCGTATCATCATCAACCGCGATGACCGGCACAAGACCTCTGTCATCGAATTTAATATTATTCAGAAATGATGTCATATCACTCATCGCTGTACTCCCGATAGTCTATAAAATAGAATACTATGCTCAATGCCAAAGATATGGCAGCGATTATCCATATAGTCCAGTTATTGACAAATGACAAAAAACTATACATACCGGTCAACAAACCACAGACAATCATCCCGGCAGTGATAAACAGCAGCTTCTTCCATGTTTCATCGGCATCTCGTGTCAGTCCGTAGAATATCCCGACAACGGCACAGACTGCTATAAGGAACAATATAAACGGTATGTAGAGCAGGATATTATCGGTGTATTCCTGTCGGATAAATATCAGAATATTCCTTACAGTCATAGTACCGCACAGATAACCGAATGCTCCTGTCGCACCGACTGACATATTGTGCATATCATCTTCGCTCAGCCAATAGCACAGCCCGATACATGTCAGTGCGAACACACCTCCAAACAATATCCCGTCTATCAGCATGCTCCTCGTGAAGACGGCAGACAGTGCGATCTTATTGTCGAATGAAGACGCAGCTAACGGCGACAGCGTATAATACAGCACTCCGAAGAAAAATCCCCACGCAAACAGTGCATAGATACGCTTGGAGTTGTCAGAGTCCATCCAGAATCTGAAATAAAACGAAATCATAATGAAAAAAAGCGGTACTGCAATCAAACATACTATATTCATAAGCAATCCTATTTATGGAACCAATTTGAATTAATCTGATGCGTTATGCTGAACTCGAAATACAGATAACTTGTAAATGACCCTTTTTCTTTTACAAGGTTATAGGCATTGATACTAACTTCCACATTGATGCCAAGCGGTATAAACTTCGGATAAAATCTGAATGCCGTTCCGACTGTCATAGCAGGCAGCAGATGGAGCAGGTTTTTATCCAATGTCATAGCAGTCTCTTTGTTAGTAACACTGATCATCATATCGGTGTACCATACCCAATAAACATCCCACATCATCGGCTTCTTCATAGTCTTGCCGATGAACTTATTGGTATCGACGACAAACAGCGGTATCCAATAATCGAAGTTAAGCACAAGTCCGGCATAGCTGTCCAGCGAACCGTATCCCTTGCCCCGCACCCAGTCACCTATAAACTGATCCTCGAATGCTTTATCCGTCACATCGTTAAACGATGCAAACAGCAACCCACGGAATTTAAACTTATGACTCTTGTAGACCGGCAGATACAGACTGTACATCACTTCCAATGTCGTCTCCACTGTTCCGCTTTTTGCTCCGTCTGCTACTTTCCATACAGGATCTGCTTCCAATCGGAATTTAGCTATGACTTCATGTCCTGCTTTAGGACGCAGGTCTGTATTAACCTGCTGACGATTCAGATAAAAGTTTGACATCGGGATAAACTTCTGTGCAGACAGCATTATCTCATTGATAACTACTTTATCTGTTATATCCGTATGATACTCACGATCGATGTCATCATCCCACCATTCATGAGAATATGTAACACTACTGTTAAATTTCAGCAGCAACCCGATAATCGGTATTGTATAATGAGCCGCTAAGCTGCCGTTTACACCGACAGTATGATTGCGGACCTTCGGATCTTCGTATTTGACATTCCAGCCAAACGATACACCAGGCAGGATGTGCAGTCCTGTCCTGCCGACAGCGAAATCAAACCTTATCGACGGTGACACCATAAAACCATTATTATAGATAATACCTGAGAGTTTCAAAATATCCCATATCATCTGCTTCGTTGCATTGGATGTGCCTTTGTTGATATAATATTTCTTATCATCAGTGTCCTTGTAGTAACAGCTGCGGACGAACTCTCTGTCAGTCGGATCATCTATTTTTTTCAGAATATCATCCTCAAACTTAGAATAAGAAAACTCTTTGAGAAAAATATCATCATAAGTGTATTCTGCTTCGGCACTCGCCGTCGAAGATACACTCATTATCGTCTGCATAACGGCAGTGTCAAAACTTAGATACATCATACTGCCGATCTTAGGCAAGGCGATGCCGACCTCTCCGAGCCTGACAGGATTCTCCAAAGGATTCTTAATATCTTCCGGATCATTGCCGATAAGAGCAAGGCTGAACTCATTCTTTGTGCTTACAGTATCACCGGACACATCAGATATGGATGTATAGTAGTTCTTATATCCGAAGCCGAGATTGGTGCGGAAGTATGAGCCTTTGTTATCCAGTGGCTGCTTGACCTGCAATGTCGGGTTGAGCAGTGTAACATGGTTTTGGCTGGTAATATTGTCGAGCTTGTATTCTTCGGCAGTTGTAATGACATTACCGTACCCCATACCGATATACGGGCGTATATAAGTCTGCGTCTTAGGAACCGTTATATTCATAAATGCCGACAGATCTTCGATGCCGCTCTCCCATATATCTGAGTGCCAGTTCGGATCGCCTGACAGGAAGTTCAGAGTGCTGGTAAAAGCATCGAGATTAAACGAGACATTCATATTGTCATTAATGCGGAGTTTATCGGCTTCTATTGTGAATCCAAGCTTTTCCTTGGCTATATACTCCAACTGAGCCTCTATAGGCATAGGGAAGCCTTTGTGATAGAACTGCCAATATTTGAGTTTGGCTTTAAAGCCTTTCGTTGTCGAATAAAACGGAAATGCAAATGCAAACAGCGGCAGTTTCTCAGCCACATAGATCGTCAGCTCGGCACTGCTGCCGCTGACCTGCTGCTTCACTCCGTAGTTGCCGGACTCTATTACATTGTCGCTGTGCAGAGCATTTAAGAATTTCATTACTTTCGTCAGGACTTCTTTATTCCACTCGTCACCGACATGCACAGGCAGCTGCTTGTCAAATCTCGCACGGGACAGTTTAACTCCGCTGAGCGTGATCTTCGTGACTCTAACCGCACTGTCAGCCGACACATCGGCAGCCGCATTCTGCGAAATATCCGATGAAAGATCCGATTCCGAAACAGCATCCTGAGCAAAAGCAGGATATGCTGATAATGCTAACGAAACAGCGGCCAAAAAAATGACATAACGGTTTAGACTTTTCATTAAAATTTAAAACTAAAATCGGTCATATTCTCAATAAGAGTATATTCTCCTTCAGTAATCTCCTTATCCATAACAGACGCATCATAAGGCTCTGCAGCAGACATCTTATCTACGATAAAGCTGATACTCTTCTTCTTATCTTCCGTGCGGAATACTGCACTCTGCGGCATTCGCACTCCGTCTGCATTAGGTGCATATTTTACCGAGTCCATCATAATGGAGTCGAAATATTGATTGTTAATATCAGCACTGACTATTTCTTCATCAGCATTCAGACGCAGATTATAGCCGGCTACACTCGATGAGATCTCAAGCAGGTGTGCGTCTTTGGTTACTTCGTAGTTAAGCAGCTGCAGATCCGGTGAATACGGTACTGTCCCCATCAGGAAATATGCAATATCGAGGGGGTTGATATTCACACCGATAAATTTGGAATAGTCAATATCATCAAGATTGGACTTAACATATATTTTCTTGCGGCAGTTGATCAGCACAAAATCCTTTTTGTCGAAATATATCTCAAATACAGGTTTCTTGAATACAGCAAGACTGAACTTGCCTGTCTGATCCTTAACATTGCCGTGAAATGCGTAAGATATATACGCACCTGCAGGTATCTCAGGCACTCCGGATATGCGCAGCATACCTGAGATATACGCATCCGAGATCTGCTCGGAAGTCTCTACGAGATTGCGAAACAAAATTGATGACATTGTTCCTTTGTCCGTCACCTTGATCGTCGAACATCCGACCAATCCGAAGATAAATATCAATACCGGTAAAAACTTATTTCGATTGCATAATTTCATAACAGCTCCCATTAGGACTATACAAAACTCACCATTGAGCGACAGTCCGCATTGTTAAATTATAGAATAACATATTTTTTTATACTTTACAATGTTTTTTTCTGAAATTATGTATTTCGGAATTTATGAATTACTCACTCTTCCCTAAAAATCTCCTCTATCTTCTCATCGGTCAGTTCTGACGGCAGAAGCATTTGAGGAGTCTGCCCTGCGAAGCACAAAATATGATCAGAGTATCGTTTAGCCAGATCTATATCATGCGTAGACATCATGATCAGGCTGTCCTGTGTATCGGCGATATGTCGCAGAGTCCGCATCATGCTGTCCTTGCAGACAATATCAAGTCCTGACATAGGCTCATCAAGCAGCATCACATTCACAGACTGACATATCGCTCTGGCAAGCATCACACGCTGCTGATAGCCGCCTGACAGCTGACTGTATGGGATGTCGGCTTTATCGGTCAGTCCTGTCAGCCCCAATGCCATCATAGTCCGCTCATCAGCCTGCCTGGCATCTATGCCTGACAGTCCGGCATAGTTACCCATATCTGCGATCTCCCTCACCGTAAACGGCGGCATCTCATCAGACGACTGTGACATATACGACATGCTGCGGGCAAGCAGGCTCCGCCTTAGCCCTGACAGCTGCTGCCCGCAGAAAAAGACATCTCCGTCATATCTGCGGTTCAGCCCGGATAATATCTTAAGCAGCGTAGACTTGCCGCTGCCGTTTCTGCCGATCAAAGTGATTATTTGCCTGCTGCATAATTGTGCATTGAATCCGGTTATAACATACCTCGCCGTGCCGCTGCAGACAGCCTTGGGCTTATCCCAAGTGAAAGACAGATTACGAATATCGAAAACAGGAGTAGTGGTCATAACTATACTATAACAAAAAACCGGCAAAAAATCAAAAGATTTTTTGCCGGTTTTTTGGTTAGATTTCAGATAATCACTTATAACTTCTGAAACGCCGATATATGCCAACAAACTAAAAAACGCTAATAATAAAAAGATATTTAAGAAAAAATGTCAATAAAATTAATGTTTTTTGCCGAAAAAGTGATATAATAGTATTATGCACCACAAGATAATCTTTACTATATTAATATTTGTTATCTGCATATCGTCTGTGTGGGGGATCTCTCCTGACTGTCGGAGGTTTGCTCTGATAATCGGAGCAGACGCACCCAAAACAGACGCTGCATACTCGTGCCGCCGCAACGACACTACCGCACTTAAAGATGTGTTTGAGAATATATGCGGCTATGAAACAGCCGTTATCACGGATAAGACATCCAAAGACGGCATCCTGCAAATGCTGCAGGACATAGCATGTGCTCAGTCGCTTAAGTCTTTGGTTTTCTGTTTCAGCGGATACGGATTTAACTATCGCAGGCAGCCTTTTTTTATATTCGGAGATTATGATGCGGACCATCCTGTAGCCACTGCTCTTAGTTATGATGAACTGCTTTATTATTTCAGAATGATTAATGACCGGACTAAAGTTATGGCATTCATTGATTATACTTTTACAGGTGCCAATGCTGCCGCAGGAGAAGAGTTCGTTACCATTACAAAAGACCGCGGCATCAAAGTCATAATGTCAGGCTCTCCTAAGCCGCTTATATATAAAGATTACGAGAAGCCCAGAAGTGTTTTCTCATTCTTCCTGACAGAAGGTCTCCGCGGTGAAGCCGATGCCAATGCAGACGGCATAACGACATTCGGAGAAATATCCGACTATATCGTCAGCAGCTGCCGCAACTATATGATCCGCAACAAATACGAGGCTCACTATCTGCCGGAGATCTTTGCCGATACACGCGACGGAGACTTTAACATTAACGGCAGGAAACCTGCAAAGTCTCAGGCACAAAGCCGACCGAGGAATGATCTTATCACATTTAACGAGAGATTCAACGAAGCGTATAACTCAGAGTTCGGCTCTGCTAATGCAAATGCCGACTATGATCACGGTCTGCTCACATTAGTCAAATCAGACTTTTTTGATGTCAGGACATTCCAGCCGACAACGGTCTATGCCAAATCCGATACAGAATATGTAGGTTTGGATATGTATCTGCGACTGTCCAAACTCCCCGATCCGCACTCCAAGATAATCTTATCGGTCTACTTCTACTATCCTGACGGTTCCCTGATGTGTAAACTCGACAAACCGTGCCGTCCGCTGTCTGCTCCCGGTATGATGAACTGCCGTGTAATATACGGCTGGAATGAAACAGGCAGATGGCAGACAGGCAAATACACAGTCAAAATACTCTGCAAAGACGAACTGCTGTCCGTCACCGACTTTAGGATACGATAATGAGCGGTTGGGTCTATATAGTCCGCTGTGCAGACGGCACACTCTACACAGGAGCGACAACAGATATACAAGCACGCATTAAAGTCCACAATGCAGGCAAAGGAGCCAAATATACAAAAGGACGGCTGCCTGTTACTCTTGTCTATTCCGAGGAACTGCCCGACTATCATGCGGCACAGAGTCGGGAGTGGCATATAAAGCAGATGACAAAAAAAGAGAAAGAAAAATTAATACAAAATCAATAAAAAAACACAAAAATCAAAGATTTTTGTGTTTTTTTATTGATTTTTTTGGAGTGTTTATTTATACTCCGTCTATGACTTATCCTGAGTTGATTTACTATATACAGACCAACTTGATCTGTATTATGATATTAACATATCTGCTGTTTGTAAACAGCATGCGTTTCGGCAATCATGCAACGGAAGACAATATCTTCTCCGAGATAATATTCGGAGTTATTGTATTCTGTATAGCGGATATATTCACATGGTGTGTAGACGGTCAAAGTTTCAGAGGTGCTAAGACTATAATATATATCAGCGATTGCATATATATCTGTATGCCGCCGATTATGAGTTACCTTTGGGCTGACTACGCTTATATCAAGACAAAAGGGATCCGACGATTTGGACACAAGCGCGGCAAAATCCACTTTGCAGTTATGCTTACGCTCATCCTGCTCGTATTGTCTTCACCATGGACTAAATTCGCATTCTATATAGATGCCACAAATATCTACCACCGCAATATCGGAGCGTATCTTGCTCCTGTTGCTGCATGGTGCTATATCATAGGTGTGATTGCAGGACTTGGGATGTCGGCTCTGCGGCGGGAAACAAGATCTGATTTTGCCGGGCTTGGCATCATAATAATGCTGGTTGCTCCTGCATTCATCGCCACTATCATACAGCTTTTGTTCTACGGAGTAACACTGATACAGGTAGGATTTACATTTAGTCTGCTATTCGTATTCGTCAATCGTCAGAAGAATATGATCTCACTCGATGAGCTTACCAGACTCAACAACCGACGGGAACTGAACCTATACTATCAGAAACTCTTAAGCAGCGGCAATGAGGTTGAACTGTGTATATGTGTTATCGATGTTAATAAATTCAAACAGATTAATGACAGATACGGTCATCTCGAAGGTGACAATGCACTGAAAGTTATCGCATCGGCACTTCGCGGTGCATGTGCCAATGTCCACGGCGGTTGGTTCATGGCTCGATATGGCGGGGATGAGTTCATCTTTGCCGGTACCAACAAGACTAACGATGATATAGATACTCTGCGGACCGCCGTCAATCGGGAAATCGACATTAAGAATCAACAGGGATCATACCCGTATCATATCGGTGTCAGTTTCGGATGCGGTATGGGAACTGTCTGCACATCTGACAACATCAGCGATATTATGGCGATCGCAGATGAGCGTATGTATGAAGATAAAAAAGCAGGCAGATAAACTCGCGATGCTGTCATTATCTTTTTATCGCCTTGCTGTTATCCCACACATTATCAAAATATGATTTGTAAAACTCTGCTGCTTCATCACTGTGAATAATAAGCACATTCTCATTGTTTTGCTTATCTGCATTTGCAGTCCAATTAAATGATCCAGTGATAACGGTCGGATCTTCTCCGCCGGCATCAAGTATCATACACTTATGATGCAGTTTGCCTCCGTGACTGTCGATAATATACTCATTGCCGTCTCTGCGGCATTCGGCTGATGAGTCCAGCAGTATCTCTTCTGCCGAGCAGTATAACTGTGCACTGTCAAACACACCTCTGACACACAGACCGGCATCCGATCTGTCTCTAAGCATCTGCAGCAGAGTCTTATTAGTCATAGTAAATATCATAAACTCAGCCGAATCTTTACATCCCTGCACGGTAGTCAGAATACGGCTCATTATATAGTCGCTCTTCGATGACGGATGACTAAAACCTATGTCAATATTTATCCCATCTACCGAGCATCTCTCAAAGCACTCCGGCTGACTTCTGAACCCCAGCATATACTCAAACTGACGCAGATATTTCGCGGCAATGCGATTATCTGTTATAAAAACCACATCATTGTTGTTCAGTTCTATACAAGACTGTGTAAGATTCATCGAGCCGGTCATCAGTGTTCTGCGGCCTTCGCTGTCAGTGAATATCATAAACTTATTGTGCATGATACCGCTGTAATTAATAAGCCTGTAATCATCAAAGACTTTGTATCTCGACCACTCAGTCCGCAGACCATGCTCCGAAGGGAAATGTTTGTCCAAAGCCGCAGCGATCCTCCTGTATCCGCTGTAGTAATATCCTCTGCTGTCGGACAGCCTCTTACTGCCGTCGGCATTCCCGATAAACCGTATATGTACACCAACAGCCACCGCATTTTCCAGTGCAGAAATGATCTGCTCATCATCCAGTCCATATACACACACATCGAGCGGAACATCATGATCCTGCTCGTGTATCAGCGATATTATCTTCGACCTGATATTTTCAGCCGCTTTAATGCTGCCGGGGACAGTCACCCCCATACATATATGTTCGCTGATTTGGTTTACATTTCGGATCTCTTCTTCGTGATAGCTGCCGCTGCATCCGAAACATATCAGCACACAGAATGCAGCCGTAAGGGTGATTAATTTTTTCATTTTTTGATACTCCTGCTTATAGAAAACTTACACCCCCTATATATAACGCATAAAATGAAAAACCGGCTGAAAAAATCTTCATTTTTTTGAAAAAAAATGAAGATTTTTTCAGCCGGTTTTAAACAATACTCCTTGGGCAGCAGACGATATTACTACTGTCACTATATTTCATTTATCGATAACATTTTATAAAAATTTAATTTTTTCAAATTGTTATTGAAAAAAATTGCAAGATAGGATATAATAAGATAAAATGATGTATTAATAAAAACTCTTCAAAAGATTTAACAGGAGTATTCATGAAAACTGTTTTAGTGGTAGATGATGAAGTAAATATTCAGACTTTGCTTAAAGACATATTGGAACTAAACGGATATAAAGTCCTCATATCTGACGGAGGTGAAGAGATCATCGAGATCTGCCGCACATGCAATGTCAGTCTCATTATCCTCGATATGATGATGCCCAAAGCAACAGGTCACGAGTTATATACTTCGCTTAAAGTTACTCTAGCAGCTGAAGGTAAAGAAGACAGGATCCCGCCTGCTATCATCCTGACAGCTCATCCGGGTGCTGAAAACACACAATTTCTGCTGATGACTGAGTCAGGCATTGAGAAACTTCTTCCGAAGCCGTTCCAAGTCGATGAATTACTTGATTCTGTTAGTTATTGTATTAAGAAATATAATAAATAAATAAATTATGTTTAAAATATTCGATTTTATCTGGTCTATCGTAGCAGCGGTTGAGATTTTGCTGCTGTCTGTGGTATTTGTTATTATTGATTTCTGGCTTATCTTCGTGCCAATCAAGTATCGTAACCGCGTGGCTCGTTATGTGCTGATCGTTCCGTGGTGTTGGACTGTCAATACATTGGTTTACTTCATGCGGCTCAAAGTCAGCGGCAAAGAGTACCTCGACCGCAACCGCACGACGATATATATATGCAACCATCAGTCGTGGATAGATGCCACTACATTCGGTCATATTACACCTGCATCATCGCTCGCTAAGTCTCAAGTCAAGAATATCCCGCTCGTAGGACTGCTCGTCATCTATGCCGGCGGCATCCTATTTGACCGGGAGACACAAAGCTCCAGATTGGGTATTGTCAAGCTGATGATGAAGACATTCAAAGACGGTGTATCTGTATGCCTGTTCCCTGAAGGAACACGCAGCCGCGATGGCAGTCTGCTTAAACCTAACCTGTCATTGGTTAAACTGGCATATAAGATGAAGATCCCTGTAGTTCCCGCAGCACTTAACGGCACACGCGATATAGTTCAGAAAGGCAGACCGTATTTCAGATTTTTCCGCAAAGTCACTATCAAATACAACCCGCCGATGAATCCTGCCGATTACTCAGACGATGAATCATTCGCTGCAGCTTGCTGGGGTAAAGTAGAACAGACTTATGAAGAGATAACGAAAAAATAAGATTTTTCTGTCGAAAAATCTTATTCCTTTTTTATCATTATACATTTATACTGTCTTCATCCTCTTTGCGGACATAATCTTCCCGCTTAAAGATCTGTATATCTCCGAAGATAACATGCTGCCTTAGCGAGATCGCCCCCTGCTTAACCAGCTCCAACAATGCAAGGAATGAACATATAACTTCCTGTTTTGGCATACTGCTGTCAATAAACTCGAAGAAATTAAACCGGTCTGTTGTTTCAAGTTTATTAAATATAACATTGATCTTATCTTCGACGGAGTATTCCATCTTACCGATCTGCATTTGGTGTTCTTCTTTGGATTTAGTATTGAGCACCTGTGCAAAAGCAGTTATCAGATCAAGCACCGACAGATCCTTCCAGTTGGAGTCTTTGTCTTCATTGGCATTAAACAGCATAAGGTCATCTTTTTTGCGGACGATCGGCACTATCTCATCATCGGCATCTTCAAACTGTTTGGCAGCGATCTTATATTTCTGATACTCCAGCAGCCGCTCGATGAGTTTCTCACGCGGATCTTCCTCATCTTCTTCATAGACAACTTCGACAGGCAGCATTGTCTTGGATTTGATATATACAAGGGTAGCCGCCATCTCAACGAACTCGGAGATATTATCCAGATCCATAGTGATAAGTGTATGCAGATACTCCAAATACTTCGCTGTAATCTCAGAAATGCTTATATCATATATATTTATCTCGGAAGACTTAACCATCTGCAGCAGCAGATCAAGCGGGCCATCAAACTCGCCGACCTGCACCTGATATTTATCGGTTTTTGTCTCCCATAATGTTGTTTCTGCCAAATTCATTGCTCCAAAAAACAGTATGCTTTTAAGAATTTCGACAGACAGGGTTATAAAATTTAAATTTTGTATTAGAAAAAACAGTTTTCTTTATGGAAGTCACTGAAAAAGTCACGGTCATGCTGAACTTCGCCCTGCATCCTTCTTTATTCAGCATGTTCATTCTCTGAAAATACCAGATTAGGAAAGATCCATTTCATACGCCTGTCTGTGAATCTCGCATCCAATACACGCTCTATACTGTTATGTGCAGCGATACCTTTCGTTCGCTCAGACCAGCGATAGACGGCAGCCCCGGATATACCTGCATCGAGTATCAGGAATACAGCCAATGCAATCGTGACAATCCTGCCGATATTATTGGGTATCTTAAGCAGCTGCTTAGCGATAAAAGGATATATCCGCTTTATCCACCATGCACCGAGCAGTCCCCAAAATACGGAGTACAGCAGGCAGATCCTGCCGTTGATATTGAGAGGCATACTGCTGTAGTCCCATGATGTAGAGCCGAATACTTTCTCCTGCACAAATGAACACAGATATTCTATGCCGCTGCCCACGACAAGCCCGCCCAGGAACGACAGCCACGATCCGTGATTGCGGAAACGATAAAGCATAGCTGTCAGCACCAGTCCGCCCAGCCCGTATACAAGATTAAACGGTCCGTAAACAAGTCCGACACGGCTTTCTATATATCCGTGCTTGAGGAAACACCAGCCGGTTTCGACAATGACCCCGACAAAACTCGATATTATCAGCACCAGTATAAGTTTATATATATTATTGCCTTTTGCGAAGTAATCCTGACGCTCTTCCTCATAGTCAATCTGAGTATTGGATATGACCGTATTTTTAAGAAATCTGCGTTTCTGCCGTGCATTCACATCATGAAGCCTGGCTCTCATCTCATCCGTCATCACTGATACTTTGGCAGCGGCAGTCTGCAGATTGATGACACTGCGGGACAAAGATGCTGACTGTGCCTTGATCTGATACTCTATATCAGACATAGATCCATCAGACTCTGCTGCTTTGGCAAGTCTGATATACATCTCATTATTTTGAGTATTCTGTGTCTCTGCCGCAGACAGCACCTCTTCCGTGCACTGCTCCAAGACGGTTTTGATATACGGCTCTGTTTCTGACTTTTTTTTCGGCATACTTACTCCGACTATTGTTATGATATTTGACTTTATCAGTTTATCCGACATTAATCATTCGGCGTAATTGCGATTCGACTTAATATGATTTACAGAAGATCATTTATTATAATCATCTGCACAGGCTGTTCGTCCTTGAGCCTGCTGCACATCGGCATCCGCGGAGGACAGGTCATCGTCAATGGTAGTAGTTGTTGCACCATTGATCTGTGCTGTCGAAATATTGTCATTATTGTTGTATGAGAAAAATGTGATAAAGCATAATATACCGATGAATATTTTTATCATTCTATTCATAATAATCCTCGTAAATATATTCATATTGTAATAATATATAAATTACCAGAATAATTATGAAAAATAAAAGAACACAGATTATCTTCAAAAAGATCTGTGTTCTTTCATAAATGCCGTTAAATACAATAAATCGAATTGAGATTTTATATTAATTCTCAGGCATCACAAGCCCCATGATCAGATATACAACGATCAGTGACAGCCCGATACCTGTCAACAGCGTGACAAGTACCCAAATCACACGCATAACAGTCGAGTCCATCCCAAAATATTCGGCCAATCCGCCGCAGACTCCGAAGAGTTTTTTGTCGGTACTGCTTCTGCAAAGTTTTTTTTCCATTATGCAACTCCCGATTATCTTCCGCTTGCTTTCGTCAGCTCGGCAAGTTTCTCAAAGTCAGCAGTATGTTCTTTGAGCAGTTTATCCGTCACACGCCATGACCAGTTGTGGATACCGCATGTTCCCGGAGTGTTGATCTTAGTCTCCGAAGTCAGCCCCATTACATCCTGTATCATAAATATTGTCCATTTAGCATCGGATTTCATAAGTTTTTCTTCGATCTTGAGTGTCAGTTCGTTGCACGACGGTTTCCATGCCACATTCTCGGCAATCCCCAGATAATCCAATACCTGTCGCTGCTGAATGCCATTCATCGCAAAGAACCAGCCGTGGATAACATCATTGTCATGTGTGCCGGGATATGCAACCGAGTTATATACATAATTCTCAGGCAGATAGGGAGCTTCGCTGTTATCGTGGACAACTCCGTCATCATCCGTGAACTTGCCCTTAGCAAACGGAGCAAACTCAAAGATACGCATACCCGGGAAGTCAAATGCATCCCTCAGTTTCCGAACCTCTTTGGTAATAATGCCTAAGTCCTCGGCGATAATCGAAGTTTTAAGTTTATCTTCGCCAAGTTCTTTCTTAATACTCTCAAACAGCTCCATACCGGGAGCTTTGACCCACTGACCGTTAATCGCATTCTCAGAGCCGAATTTAACTTCCCACGCAGCCTCAAATCCTCTGAAATGATCAATACGGATAGTGTCTACCTGTCGCAGCAAATGCTTGAGACGCTTCTTCCACCAGGCAAAGTCAGTCTGTTTCATCTTATCCCAGTTGTAATGCGGACTGCCCCACAGCTGTCCTGTTGCAGAGAAATAGTCAGGCGGCACACCCGTTACGACAGACGGTTTGCCTTCCGGATCGAGCTTAAACAATTCCTGATTAGACCACACATCTGCAGAGTCATACGCTACGAAGATCGGAGCATCACCTATGATGCGGATGCCGTTGTCATTAGCATATTTGCGGAACTTCATCCACTGATCGTCGAACTCAAACTGCAGGAACTTATAGAACTCCGCATCATCTTTGATCTTGTCGGACAGTTTAGTCAGATCCTTTCGCAGACGCAGCTCAGGCTCCCACAGATCCCAGCTCTGACCACCCTTGCTGTCCTTGATGGCCATAAACAATGCGTAGTCATTAAGCCAATAGCCGTTTTCTTCGCAGAATTTATCATAAGTCGCAGGCTTTGGCATTTTTTTGAAATTCTCAAATGCCCGTCTGAGCATCTTGAAGTTCTCGATATACATCCAGCCGTAGTTGACATTGCCATTGTTAAGTTCTTTCGGATAGAGCTTAAGGTCATCTTTGGTCAGATAGCCCTTGTCCGCCAATATGTCGAAACTTATAATATACGGAGTTCCGGCAAAAGCGGAGAATGACGAGTACGGCGAGTCACCGTATCCTGTCGGATTAAGCGGCAGGATCTGTAATATCTTCTGTCCGTATTTCTTCAGCAGATCGATCATCTGATAAGCACCCTTACCCAAATCACCACAGCCATACTTACCGGGGAACGATGTAGGGTGCATTAAGATGCCGCTGCATTTTTCCTGTTTATTGCTCATTATGTCCTTCCTTGTAAAAATAAAATTTATCTGATTTATGTTATGCTGAAACTCATTTGCAGCATCAATTATTTATTTCCTAACTGTATTCTCTTCAATAAAAAACCTCATAACCGTTTCGCCGATCAATATTTTATCACCGTAATTCAGCGACACAGGTTTCTTGACCATCCTGCCGTTGACAAATGTCGCATTCGTCGAACCCAAGTCTTCCAAGCGAAATTTGAGATTGTCATCGACTGTGATGCGGCAGTGCTCCTTGCTGATAAGAGGAGCAGCCAGCACAATGTCACACTTATCGGAACGCCCTATCACCATCACCGCCTTGTCCACAACGAAAGCCTTGCCGATAAAATCCGATGAGAACACAACTAAGATCCCCCGCCCTGACAGCAGAGATGCTCCTGAATTCCTGCGATTATCCGCTTCGGTCGTAATAGTGTCTGTGCGTAATAATTCTTCAGTCATGAATAAAACAATCCCGATAAAAAGTATGCTTATCTTATATCTTAATTGTTTTATTGTTTCTTGTCAAACTGTTTTTGCAAAATTTGATTTTTTGCAATATTTTGATAAAATTATATTTGACAAAAATGAAGTAATAGAGTAGGATTTTTTATTATGATTATAGACAAGATATACTTCGACATTGACGGTGTATTGGCTGACTTCGACAAAGGTGTGCGGACATTATGCGGTATGACACCGTTGCCACAGAGTACATCGTATCCTATCGGATATGATGAGCAGCTTTGGGCAGCCGTAAAGAATGTCGGTCATTTTTATGACAAACTCGACATTATCGAAGAAGGCAAACGGGTATTTGATTATGTTTACAGCCGATTTCCGAACAAATGCGAGATACTCACCGGCATTCCCCGTCCGTCGCGAGGCATAGTTACCGCTGCCGAGGACAAAGTCCGCTGGATCAGACGAAACATCAACGGTGATATACCTGTTCACACGGTTCTTCGCAAGGATAAGCCTTTGTTCTGTGACGGAGCAGGCTGCATACTCATCGATGACTTTGATGACAATATTAAAAACTGGCAGGAGTGTGGCGGCACCGGGATACTTTTTTCAGATGATATATGGCACAAAATAAGCATTATTCTGCCTACGGCAGAATAATGCTTATTTTTTTGTTTCATAATTCTATCCAAACTATTTTTCTTTCTTCACTCTTATAACGGCAATCACAGAACATATAAACATAAACAGGATCATCACGAGCATATTATAGTAGTATGTCGGGATAACCGCTGCATAGAAGAGTTTATTAACCGATGGGAAGATATTGACATTGCCCATAGCATAGTTATGATTCTGTTTCAAATACTGCGATCGTGTCTTAGGATCGCTCATCATATTCACCCGCCTTGTGAATACAACAGAAGCCGGTGTCGAATACTTTGTGCCTGACTTGCCGCCTGTCTTATCAGATACGAGATTATAATCGACGAAGAAATCATTAACACCGGTATTGTTCACTTCATGTGTCTGCATAAGTGCGATATAACTCTCAAACATCCACCGTGCGTGCATCACATCGCAGATCTCAGACACAGGCCTGCCCGGAGTCAATTTGAATGAAATCTCATTATAGTTGATAAACATTCCTCCAAATACAATCTGCGGAATAATGAATATCGGGATAATCATAAATGCCTGCTTCTCTGTTCCGATAAATGCGGACAGCATAAGTGCAATAGTTATAACAGACACAGACGATACCAAAGTAAACAGGTACATTCTCAGGAAAAACACTATGTCCGTCAAAATCGGGAATCCTAATATCACGAATGAAACAGTCTGATAAATCAATATCTGATATATGCTGATTATAGTCTGAGCAATAAGTTTGCTGAGGAAATAGACGACAGCCGAATAACCGATAAGCCGCTCTTTGCGTATGACATATTTTTCGTTCAGAATGTCATTGATACTGTTGCTCACTGCAAGGAATATTATAATAATGCCTGTCAGAAATAAAAACTTCGGTATCTGATCATTATCACGGAAATGGTATGCTCCGCTGAAGTCCCGCAGGAACAATGCTATGCCACCGAGACACAGCGGCATCAGTACAGACATCAGCATGAATCTCTTGCCGTGGAATTTATTAGTCATATTACGGGCAAGCAGATGATAGAACTGCGTCCACTTATCTTTAAATGTCAGCTTAATCTTATCAGGCAGCTTCTTCTTGTCAGTATCGTCATTCTCCTCTCTGTATGTCTGACGATATACACTGAACAGATGCTCCCACTGCTGCGGAGAATGAACTCTCAGCGGACGGCTGTGCTTGCTCTTTGTCTCATAGATGATCTTGCCGTCAGGAGTCTTGCGGACTTCCTCCAGTATAGACAGAATGTCATCAGGATTAGCCGGATATTTCGAGCCGGAGTATCGCGAGAAGTAATAGAACGAGTCCTTAGTCGATCCGAAATATGCCATCGAACCGCCGCGGTCAAGCAGCAGCAGATGAGAGAACTTCAGATATATCTCACGGCTCGGCTGATGTATAACGACATATATGATCTTACCGACTTTCGCAAGATCTGACAATAACTCTATGATCTTATCCGAATCATAACTGGACAGTCCTGATGTCGGCTCGTCAAGTATCATTATATCCGTATCAGCGATCAGTTCCAATGCGATATTAAGCCTTCGGCGTTCACCACCGCTAAGTATTCGCCGATCAGGGCTGCCGACTATCTGATTTTTTCGCTCACTCAGACCTATCTTAATAAGTATCTCTTCAATCTTGCGGTTAAGCGTCTGATTATCGATGTTGGGACATTTCAGTTTGCCGTAGTGGAACAGATTCTCATAGACTGTCAGATTGTCAAACAAAACATCTTCCTGTGCAACATAGGAGAAATATTCTTTGAATAAATCGAAATTTTTATTCAGAGACTGTCCGTTGCAGTAGATCATATCATCACTGTCCGCCTTGAATATATTAGCCAAGACTTTAACGAAAGTAGACTTACCGGCACCGCTTGGTCCCATCACACAGCAGAAATCACCCGACTTATTGGAGAATGTAAGATTACGCAGGGCAGGCTCTGTCTTATTATTACGGTGATAATATGTAAGATTGTTGAACTGCAGACTGCTGATTACATTCTTATTATGAGAAACAAGATTATTGTCAGAGTCGAATGATATATAATGTGCACCGATATGCAGCACATCTCCTGTGCGGACATGTGCTTTGCCGCTGAATGAATGCCCGTTAAGCAGGACTTCAGGATTGTCAAATACAGACTGCAGCTCCCAGATACTGTCTCCCTGAGGACCTTCCTTCTTCTGCAGCAGCAGTGACACTGCAGACTTTACACCGTCAATAACGATGTTGTTCTGCGGATCAGTGCCGATAAGCACCGTATCAAATCTGACATTCTCGATCGTCAGAGGTTTTTTATTGCAGAGATTGGTTATATTCTTGGCAAGATCTATCTTATACTTCTTATCGATATAGAGCACATCATCAAGGCTGCACATTGAATATGACATAGTGCTGCCTGCATTGTAAACTGACAGGATAGGATTCTGCCCGATCTTATCTATAGACACTCTGCCATTAACGATCATAAATCTGGCAATGCCGTCCTGCGAATTATCCGTACATACTGCCTCGTATTTCTGAGCAGACTGTCTGCTTGAAGGCAGTTCCTTGATGCAGTATGTAAGTATATCCTGACTGTTCCTGAGATTAAACCGCCCCTCAATATCAGAAGATGTAAGCAGCTTATTGTCCAGCTCAAGGCGATCACCTTCAGAGATGTCATAAAGCATCCAATCATAGATAAGGTTCTTATTAAGCATTACCATATTATTGACATTGCCGACTGACAGATCTCTAAAGAATGTCAGATAACCATCGCTGAATTTCAATATCACACCGGTAGAGTTATACTTCTGCATAAGTATGTCTGCCCGACCGTCAGCTCCAATGGTCAGTATAGTATTGTGATTATCTGTTTTATTATTGATGAATATATCAAAAAAAAGATATATAGACTCGATAGACAGATCGACAGAGGAAACGAGTTCCATAAGAGTTGTTTGCTCGTATTCGCTTAGACCGTCACTGCTGAATATCAGGAATATCTGAAACAGCATTATGAATACAGCCTGCTCATCGGCGAGACTTTTCAGATTAACAATCACATCATCTTTGGTCAATGTACCGACATTGTCTGCACTGACTGCATTAAAGTCTATTGTATCTTTGCCGATATACCGACCAATAAATAGATTGACTATTTCTTTCTGTTTCTCTGTAAAACTGCCGCTGATAGATGCCGCATATTTGAGAAGGCTGAAAAAAACATGTTTATTGGGCTCAATTTTTTCTTTAATCACTATTTTTTTCCTTCAATTACAATATTATAAAATTTTTTATTTAATATTTCAAGTAATTTTTTATTGAAATAAATATTTTATTAAGTTATAATAATTTTATACATATACTGAGTATATAGTGAAAAATATTATGCTAAGGAAAAAAAATGAACCAAAAAGAACAGCAGATCCAACTGAGATTTCCCGATGAAGTGCTGCAGGGCAAATACTGCAACCAATTAATCGTCAATCACACACAAAATGAATTTGTAATGGATTATATATCCAACTTCGGTCCGGGAGCGATAGTTAATTCAAGAATAATTGCTAATCCTGTCGCATTCAAGCAGATGGTAGCTGCACTTACAGACAATCTGGCGAAGTACGAAAACAAGTTCGGTGAAATAGAACTTGGCCGACCTACAGCTGCACAGCCGATCAGCAATAAGATTAACTGACGAAGTTTTCATCTCAGCATGAACAAATACGCACCTTTCTTAATAACAGTGATGCTTGCCTGTATAGGCTGCGGCAGTCCCAAACCGGAAGTGTATCTCTTCCGCAATGAGAAGTTGTTTTCTGTTTTCCGGGATAAGCAGGAAGTCTATCTGCAGGCAGACAGGTATTTTCGCAAAGCAGGCTATACAGTGCGTCCTGTGAATTTCGCCAAATTCACAGATCTGTCCAAAGAATGTGACATCGTAAAAAACCGCTCTAAAGCTCTGCCTGCCGGGGCGATATTTTTCATGGATAATCTGGGAATGACTGTATTCACCAATAATCTTAATCCATACAGTTCAGGCAACTACAAACTGATCAGTTTCCATTATGACATATTCGCCAAAGACAATATCCAGACTCAGACACTGCTAAACTTCCATCCGTCTCCAGATGTGATATACAATGCGGTAGACAATGAGATAAGATCAGCATCGAAGACAAAAGACCACAGTGATGTGCTGTATATATACGGCTCGTCATATCATCTGTCGGCACGCATTGCAGAAATGATCAAAGAGCATTATCCTGCCGTGAAACAGTCAAACTGCACAAGCAAAGGAGCGGTCAAGAGTGCAATCAACTCCAACAGTGACTGCCGCTGCATAATCGTATTCGACTTTGAGTATAATATCGCACTGACGGAGATCGATGTAAAGACTTTCGCGGATAAAACAGTCGTTGAAGTAATGTCTGACTATGGTGAGACTTATCCTCAGATTAGCCGTTCTTTGCTTATCGACGAACCTATTTTATCAGATCATGTTCTGCACAGCAGACAGCTGCAGCGTTACCTGTCAGGTAAAGACACATATCCTCCGAAAAGTGTCACTAATGTCGAGCTGCACCACTCCAATATCGTCAAAGCCGTCTCGCACACTTCGCAGAAAGAGAGTCTTGGTGTCATATTGGAAGACAAAATAAAAGAAAACATCAAGAAAAAAGAAGAAGCAGAGAAGAAGAAAGCAGGCAATGCCAAAAACAAGCAATAATAAACAAGCAACAAAGGAAAATCTATGCTGTCTAAGAACTCACTCGTCATATACAGGAACTTCCCCGCTGTAATAGATGCGGCAGGCGACAAATATACTGTCACATTCTGTCCGAATCTAACCCCCAAGCCCGGCAAGGGGTATCCGTTCCAATCGCAGAATGTACGAGACAAAGATATAATCCTGCTGTCCGACAAACCCGTAACAAATCTGAGTGCAGTCTGCGATGCCGCCAATAATACATCGCTTTGCAATAACATTGCCGGAGAACTTGCCGAGCTATGGGAACTGTTCCGCAGTGACGAAGAGACAGCAAATAAAATTATGACATTCTCCGAGATTACGGAAATGATGAGCAGTGTCGGCAATGATGATATATGGGCTGTATATCAGACTTTGTGCAGTGATATTCATTATGAACATACGGCAGAAACATCATTCTGCTGCCGGGATGAGCAGACAATAGCACAGATTAGAACAGACCGGTATAAAGCGGCACAGGAAGCAGCAGACAAGGCATCATTCATGGAGCGTCTGCGGAGCAGATCGCTTGTCCTGCCTGATGATGCCAGATATATGCACGAAGTCGAAGCAGTGGCTCTCGGCAAGTCTGACAAATCACGCATTATGAAAGATCTCGGACAGAAAGAACTGCCTGAGACCGCTCATAAACTGCTGCTCGATACAGGAGTCTGGACAGCCGCCAGAGATCCTTATCCTGCACGATATAATGTCTCTCTCAGAGCGGCTGACTGTCCGCTGCCTCCGCCGAATACAGAAGGCCGGCAAGTTATCGATCATACGGCATTCGCTATAGACAGCAGATTCAGCAATGATCCTGATGATGCTATCGCATTCGACGGGCAGTATCTGTGGGTTCATGTTGCCGATCCTGCCGAGAATGTGACTCCCGACTCGGATGTTGACAGGCAGGCATGTGCCAGAGGAGCGACTCTCTATCTGCCGGAAGCGATCATTAAGATGCTGCCGGAGAACTCTGTTGCCGACTACGGATTAGGCCTGTGCGGAGATGATTACTCTAAAACACTGTCATTCCGCATAAAGCTCGATGAAGATGCCAATGTAACGGATGTGCAGATCATCCCTGCTCTCGTCCGTGTCAAGAGGCTGACTTATGAAGAAGCCGACGCTATGGCCGACTCGCCGGAGCTTGCTCCGCTGTATAAGTTATCCCGGCTCATCGCTGCCAAGCGTCAGGCTGCTGGTGCTGTATTCATCGATATGCCTGAGATACATATCACTGCCGACATCAGCACGGAAATCCCTGTCGTCACAATCGACGAAGATCTCAAAGCATCGCAGGCAACGAAAGTCGTCAGAGAATGTATGGTCATCGCCGGAGAAGCAGCGGCTCTGTTCGCTCTGAGGAATCAGATCCCGTTCCCATTCATAAGTCAGCCGGATCCGGAACTGCGAGGCGACATCCCGATGAAAGACGGTATGCCTGACGGTCTTGCAGGCAATTATCAGACCCGCCGCTGTATGAAAGGCCGTATTGTGGGTGTCACTCCCGCACACCATGTCGGTATGGGACTCGATATATACTGTCAGGTCACAAGTCCTCTGCGGCGATATATAGACCTTGTAGCACATCAGCAGCTGCGGCTGTTCCTGACAGGCAAGCCTCTTATGGACAAAGACACTATGCTGCAGAAGATCAGCACTGCAGACATCGGAGCCGCAGCGTGTGCCAAAGCAGAGCGTGGCAGCAAACTTCACTGGATATGCGTGTATATCATGCAGCATCCGGATGAGATATATGACGGCGTGCTTGTTGATTGGAAAGCAGGCAAAGCTGTCGTCAATATCGCTAAGTTTGGGACAGAGTTCCAGGTTACACTGCCTAAGACCACGCCGTTTAATGCCGCCATCCGCCTGAAAGCCAAAGATGTCAATCTATCGGAGCAGGCGGTGACTTGGGAAGTGATATAAAACAGGCAGAGGCTGCAAAGCAACCCCTGTTTATATTACATCTTACGCATAACGCGGAAGCCTACATCAGGATACCGAGCAAAATCATCGGGATTAGTATTGTAGTTTTGCAAATTGTCTTTTAATGAGTAAGAAGACAGCATAACTTTATCGGCACTCTGTGTATTATCACCTCCGCAGACATACATATAATATCCATGATAATTCGTGCTAGGGTATTGTATCTTATCACTATAATTATACACTAAAGTATCGGAATAATGACATAACTCACTGACATTGCCGCATGCATCGTACATACTATTATTGGAAGAGAGTTTTCCACCTACGATATGATAGTTGCTACCGCTGTTTCCGCTATACCATGCTACATCTCCTACCGATTTCCCGCCGGTATAAGGGTAAGACTCACTACCGTAAAAGCCTGTATCCGACGCATAGTAAAACCATTCGTCTTTATCGGGCAGACGATAACCGGTATTTGTTTTGTTGCAGTTCATTTCCGTTGTTGCAGTATTTCCATTCCAAGTGCCGCTTTGGGTATAGCACTTTGTGTACCCCAATAAACGGCTCAGTGTATTACAGTAGTCAAAAATCCTAAATATATTTGTGGCTTGAATAGGATATTTATCCCAATTAACCTTGGTTTTATCCGGAAGGGTTCCCGGAATCCAGCAATAACCCATAACTCTGTAGAAATTACCGACTGTCGTCTCAAACTGGTCAACATAAGCAGTATCAAATGTTCTGCTGCCGCCATTCAATGAGCCGCCATTAATTACACGGCTATAGTCATAATACCATACGGCATACAGATGTGTAATCTTTGATTTCGATATAGTTATAGTTTTACCTGATTCTTTTGCGTATTCATAACAGCCGTCGGGCGATTCCGACCAGCTTAAGAATTTTCTGTTGCTGTCTGTCCAATACTTACCTCCATCACCTATTTCACTTGGATTTTTCAAATTATGAGAAGAAGTATCTAAACTTGCAACATATACGGCATTGCTTTTGCTGTTATTTGTCCACTGTTCATAGGTGTGATCAGGATCTTCAGGATAACAATATTTATCACCTATATTCATATTGCTGTAATATATAACATAATACTTATCTGTCTCCCAAAGTGCATAGAGATCTGCATCGCCTAACTGACAGTCGTTAATTATCTGAGTCGTATTATATGTTTTATCCGTAGAATTTGCCGACACAGCCCAGCCTGCATGAGTATAACCTATATCTGTTGTACTATAAGTCGGATGCTCAGCACCGAACTCACTTACCCAATAATCCGTCAAATACTGATAAGTATATG
Organism: Spirochaetales bacterium; assembly: GCA_017540815.1. Taxonomy (GTDB): domain Bacteria; phylum Spirochaetota; class GWE2-31-10; order GWE2-31-10; family MWDO01; genus RGIG6909. The sequence continues at coordinate 33,199 of JAFYAI010000038.1, read as the reverse complement.
TGCCAACAAAGTCATTGGTCAAAGTAACGCTATTTCCCCAAGAATATGTCTTAGTATATGTTGTATTGCCGCCGGAAGTCTTATGAGTAACGATACCGTCCCACGGTGTAATGCTGTCACCGTGATATGTGATCGTATAAGTCTTAGGAGTCCACTGTGCATACAGAGTGACATTACCCGTCAGTGACTGTGCAGACCCCACAGTATAAGTCGTTCCTTTACCGTCGGACTTTGTGTTCCAACTTGAGAATGTATAATGCTCCAAAGTATAACCGTTGGCTTTCACTGTACAAGTTTGTCCATACACACAGGATGTATCAGTCATTGTTCCCGACACAGCAGATGTCTCAAGACTCGGTTTGTTGGCATTATAAGTAATCTTATATGTATTGACAGTCCACTGTGCAGTAAACATATCATCTTCAACACCGAATGTTTCAGGAACAGATTTATTCCATCCGCTGAATGTGTAGCCCGTTCTGGTCGGAGCAGTTATCGAGCACGGTGCACCGAACCGACCTTCCTTTGTAACAGCAACATCCGAACTGCCCAGTTTACCGCCATTCGGATCGAATGTATAGGAGACAACTCTGCGGTTGTATCTGATCTCGACAATCGCCGATCCGTCAGCGACAACAACCTGCTGTTCTATCGGCAGAGCAATAAACCCGTATATCGCATCAGCCGTCTCATCGGTTATCTCATCCATTGTGCAGTCTTTGACTGCATCGGGATATTCCGAGAGATTTTGCTCGTACTCATCGCCGCTTACCGCCTGTAACAGCACTTTCACCGTATATGTCGTTATAACAGCTTCCCACTTTGCATACAGCGTGATGTCATTGGTTACATCTCCTGCTATCCAGCCGGTTATGGCAGAACCGTCACATTCTGCATTGTCATACCATCCGCAGAATCTGTGACCTTTCGCAGTCGGTGTCGGCAGTTCTACATCATGGAGTTTGTCGAATGTCACATCCGCCGTCTCTGTATGCAGCTGCTCATCTGTGAAATATGCCGCTAAGAATGACTTCTCTATCCATTGTGCGTAGAGCGTTACTGTCTCGTCTTTACCGGCGAGACCGCTGACAGTCTGCATATTGTCATAGCTGTCTCCGCTGCCATCGGATCTCGTATTCCAGCTGCCGAAGATCTTACCAACCGGAGCGGTGAATGTGCATTTCGGCAGGCTTCTGTCCTCATCCGTAACGAATACGACATTATCCATTGTGCCTGTGCCGCTGTTGGCATCGAATGCGACGGTATAAGTGTCGGCTTCTTCCCAAATCGCATACAGAACAACCGCACCGTGTGGAGTGTCTGTCAGGTTTTTTACACTCTGACCGCTGACATACTGTGGCTCTGATGATTCTGCGTCTGTATTCCAGCCAATGAAGCGATAACCGCTTCGCGAGAATGTAACATCAGTAAGAGTCTCCTCTGTATCGTAAGTCATAGACTGTTCTGACATATTGCCTGTACCGCCATTGGCATCGAAATGAATCCTGTAACTGTTTGCAGTCCACTTTGCCCAAAGATCTGTGTCATCTGTGACTTCGCCTGCATCCCAACCGGCAACAGCAGAGCCGTTACATTCTGCATTGTCATACCATCCTGCGAATGAGTAGCCTGTCACACCGCTAAGGTCTGTCAGCGTCACATTATGGGTCAAGTCAAATGTTGCATCATTAGTGTTAGCTGTATTGTTTTCATTATGATATGTTATAACGAAATATGTCTTGATCTCCCACTGTGCGTAGAGTTTAATCGTCTTGCCTTTGGCAGTAAGGTTAGTCACTTTCTGTCCGTCGGTATAATACGGCTCAGTATCAGCCTCTGTCTCCGTCCAGTGTGCAAAGCGTTTGCCTGTCGGTGCTTTGAATGTGCATCCCGGCAATGCCTTTGGGATACCGATGAACATCGTTGACTTATCCATCTCACCTTCACCGCCGTTAGAGTCGTATTCGACATAATACAGTTCGTTGGCTGCACCTTTCCAGATTGCATACAGAGTTATGACTGTGCCTTTCTTTTGTTTGTTGAAAAGATCTCCTGCTTTATAGGAAGTCTCTGTTCCATAAGGAGAAATATTCCACTCAACGAAAGGTCTGCCGTCAGGTATCTCAAACCCGATACGATCATCGGTGCAGTCCGGCAGAGTAAAGTTCTCAGTCGTCGGCACTGATATATCGACGCTTGCGTCGGTGAGAGTATTATAGAATACAATGTGATAATACGATGTAGCCGAAGCAACCTCCGTCGGCTTATTGCTGCCTGCAGTGTCGGTGTCACAGCCGGTCAGTGCCGCTAAGAATATCAGTATTGAGATTAGAGCATAGTACGCCTTAAGCGTTGCGTTTAATATATTCATTACTTACTCCTTTATAGAAGAGATATTATATATAATGCGGGATTATATAAAATATGTCAAGATAAAAATATTACAAAAAGCGATTTTTTTATCAAAAAATCGCTTTTTGTAATATTTTTTGTGTTATATCAGTTTCTTGTGACATCCGCGGTGATGTCTCTGATCAAACAGGTATCTTATAAATCCTTCATGATAGCGGATAAACTCGCCGCGATCCAGCATTGCAAGCACCTGCTGCATTGTCGCCCACTGCACATTCTGTACTTCCGATGCCTGCAGTGTCAGCTCCGTCAGATCTATATCATCCCGCTCAAATATATAGAAGTCATCAAAGCCGCTTTCAAAGTTAATAGTTATATATGGTCTCTCATGAGAGAAATCAATATCAAGTCCGAGTTCTTCCATAAGTTCACGGTGAGCAGCACTGCGGCTGTCATCTCCCACTGCAGCACAGCCGCCGACAGTGACATCCCAGAGATTAGGATCTGTGTCTTTCGTCGGCGTTCGCTGCTGGATGAGCATTTTGCCCTCAGAGTTAAATATTACTATATGGATAACGAGCCGATATTGTCCTGCCGGCAGCGATGTTCCCCGAACGAATGTTTTGCCTGTCCTGTTTCTGTTTTCATCATATATATCTAATAATTCCATCATAATGCTCCTGTTTATTTTTATTCTACACTTTTTTCCTAAAAAATGCAATTCGATATTAAGAAAAATCCCATTCTGACGAAAAATATAATGTGGTTGAAAAAATCGTTTGAAGATCACCATAAGACGGTCATATTTGCCCCCACAAATAGCCCGGTGTGGTAATCTAAGAACCTGTGAAAGCTAAGCTCCCCGCTTGGCTTTTTTTATATCAGGGGCAGAACATGAGACAGTATCTTATTATCATTTTTTGTATATTTTACGCATGGACAGCATTCGGTCAGTATATGACATCCGATATATCTGACACTGTATCGGACAATGACATCTTGACTAAGAATAATAAGCAGACCGTCTGGCAGAAATATCTGCGTCCTAATTATATAGTCGATATAACTGTAGAACCCGGCATCGGTATCTATATAGGTAAGTTCTATAATACTCTTAAAAGTGCCGGAGCATATATCCTTACTCCTGTGTTTGATGTGTATCTCAGTCTCTACATTCTGCGGTATTTCGGGATGCAGGCAATGTTCAGTTCGGGCTGTGTCATTCATCCTCGTTCGACCGAACCGGAAGGCACAATGCTGTATATGGGCATAGAATGTTTCGGTATATATGAATGGCGTTATGTCTGTCTCAAAGCATTCGCCGGAGTCGGTTATGAACACCCAACTTGGCGGTTACAAAACTACGCTTCGGGATTTTTTGAAGCCGGAGCAGGAGTCGGCATTAAAGTCACCGATTATCTGGCGATAACGACTTCGTGCAAATACAGAATGGGATTTCTCCATATAGTTGACCTGATGCGAACAGGCGAACGCCTTATGAGCATGACTGTCTCGGCAGGTATCACTGTCAGGATTAAGCATTCGTAGGATTACATCGGACTTTTCCGTATCAGACAATAGTAAAGCGGTCCGCAGCCGTCAGCACAATCCGGCAGAATATGATAACCGTATTGAGTTTTCTCTCCGACAGGCATATTGTTATCAGACATATATTGAAGGATCCTCCTGTCATAGTCAAAGTCACGCACATATTCGGCATTATCGAATTTGGAAGCAAGTTTTGCAGCAACTTGATCATTCTCTGATGACGACAAGGCACAAGTGCTGTAGATAAGATACCCGCCGGGTTTGAGCATTCTGAATGCTGACGAAAGCAGCGACCATTGCGTCATAGCCAGCGTCTTGACACGATTGGGACTCCATATATCCAAATGCTGCGGACTTGTCAGCACATGACGCTCCGAAGAACACGGTGCATCTAGCAATATTCGATCAAAGCACTCATTATTGACACGGCACATCGCTGCCGCATCCTTGCAGCACACATCTATCCTTGCACGGATACCATTGTCCAGACTGTCATCAAGGACTTTCTTTAACCGATTTACTCTGTCACCGGATCGGTCATTGGCAAGCAGATGACATTCGTCAGGCATAAGACCTGCCAGCACAAGCGTCTTGCCACCGGGAGCGGCACACATATCAAGCACAGACTCCGCCCCGTCCAGCGGCAGAGATGATGCAGCTATAATACTCGCCTTGTCCATATAATAAGGAGCTTTGCTCTCATCAATCTGCAAAGACACAGGATTAGCAGGCTCTAACAATGCCGCTTTAAGATGTTCCCAGCGATCGCCGAATATCCCGGCATAATAAGCATTAAAGGCATCTGCTCCGTGATTGCTGTTTTTCTTCACTATAACTCCCTTATACATCATACATTGTGCATTATCTTCACACCACGAAATACTTCAGTATCATCCCGACACTGACAGGCAGGATAAGATTATCCAGATCTCCTGTCGGCATTGCTTCTATAAATGCAGCAAAAAATGATAAAAGGATCACCTGAGATTTGGTAAGTCCGCACAGAAAATAAACGAAACACAGCACCAAAAAGCATCCTGTGCTGCCGCTGAATGTCTTGCCGAATGTCAGAGGAATCTTGGGACCGCCTATGATCTTGCCGAACAAACTTGCAACACCGTCACCAAATGAAACTGAGAATATAGCAAGAGTAGCAATCTGAAAATCAAACAGCGTAAGACAGATAAATATACCTATCGCCAGCGTTATAGGTCCTAATACGACTTTGCCGGCATCCCGTGATCGGCTGGCAAGTTCGGTTATATTGGCTATAATCGGTATGCGGTGTCCATGATAACGGCTCACTTCACATAAAAAATAAAACAGCGTCACCGACAGCAGTCCTATCAGCACAAGCGGCCGTGAGAAGAAATAAACAAGAGGGACAAAAGCACTCATCATGTGTATAGACTTGCGGAAAAATTCCTTGCGGATAGTATCTGTTATCTTAGTCAGTGAACCGTCCACGCTTAGAGATGAGACTTCCTGCACTTCGCTCATTATGATATTCTCCCTGCTGTTTAATCTTTGATGAAATGACAGCCCAGCGACTTGTCATTGTGGATCGCTGCCGATACTATCAGCTGTGCAGTTACAATGCCGTTGCGCAGTTCTATGATGTCACGGTTAAGTTTGGCTTCTTTGTAGAACTTGATAATGCGGTGATAGTAGTAGTTCAGATCGGCACTTGCACGGGCCAATCCTGTTCGCGTCCTGACTATACCTGTATAGTTCCACATAGTCAGTTTGATTGCATTCCAATCCTGATAGATAAGCAGTTTATCAAACTCTATGCTATCCGCCGGCTGCCGCCAATCAGGTATGCAGTCAAATCTCTTACCCGTGATGTGATTGCCGTTAGCGATAATATCATCGGCAGCACGCTTGCCCCACAGCATACCTTCCAGCAGAGAGTCACTTGCAAGCCTGTTCGCTCCGTGCAGTCCTGTACAGCTGACTTCTCCGACAGCGTAGAGATTTCTCACAGAGGCTCTGCCATTATTATCGACCTTAATCCCGCCGCAGAAGAAGTGTGCAGCAGGCACAACCGGTATAGGATCTTTGGTAATATCAAGTCCGACTTCTTTGCATGTGTGATATATCTTGTAGAACCGCTCTTCGATCGGCTTAGTGCCGGTGTAATAATGAGCAAGATCAAGCAGCACATACTCCTTGCCTGTCGTGTTAATCTCTTCGTATATTGCACGGGCCACAACATCCCTCGGAGCAAGCTCTTTCAGCGGAGAATATTTGCTCATAAACTGCTCACCGTTATGATTGAGCAGCTTCGCCCCTTCTCCGCGCAAAGACTCTGATATAAGGAATCTCTTCAGATCCTTATGAAACAGTGCCGTCGGATGGAACTGCACAAACTCAGCATTGATAATGTCTGCTCCGGCACGATATGCCATACTTATGCCGTCACCTGTCGCAGAGGCAGGATTAGTCGTATATTGGAAGAGGTTGCCCACGCCGCCTGTGGCCAATATCACATTAGATGCAAAGAATGTGACAACTTCACCGGTTGCATTATTCAGAGCATAGACACCCATTACCTCTCTTGGTTTATACAATTCCTGATTATCTGTGCTGTGATGATTATTCGTGATAAGGTCTATCGCTGTATGTCCCGGCAGAATGGTGATACCGATCTTCTGAGCGTATGCAATCAGTGATGACTCTATCTTGTCACCTGTATGATCCTGATAATGCAGTATGCGGCGCTGACTGTGTGCTGCTTCCTCCGTATAGTCGAGCTGACCTGCATCATTTGTGCTGAACTGAATGCCTATCTTATTGATAAGGAAATCGAATACAAGTTTAGGACCTTCGTTGGCAAGTGTTGCTACAGCCTGCTTATTATTGTAATAGCACCCTGCATATAGTATATCTTTCTCCAGTGCCTCTGCCGAATCATCAGGTCTGTATGCGATAATGCCGCCCTGAGCATAGTTGGTATTGCATTCACTTACTTTATCATTTTTTGTCAGCACAATGACATTCTGACCGGCTTCCTTCAGATGGATAGCGGCAGTCAATCCTGCGATTCCCGTTCCGATAACTATTGTATCATAAATCTGCTTCATAATTTGCCTTCGTTTGGATTTTTACATTTAGACTGCTTACGGCAGCACATCCCATACTATCTGTTTATCCGGAGTATTGACCGGACTGTGATGATAGTCTACATAGTTGATCCTGTTTTCGATCGACATCATGCGGAGACTGTAGAATTCCGCACGCAGCGGATAGAGATTACGCAGATGCAGATAGAAGTCTCTCTCCCATAACAGAGCATAATATACGCTCTCCGTGATATTATCAGCTGATGTATCTATAATGATATGCCTTGTATTTATCGTGTTAGGTTTCGTGCCTGTCTTGACCAGCTCCGCATTATCCGGCATAATCTTGCCGCCGACTGATGTCATCTTGTCATACTGTTTAGCCCGGCGTATAATATCTGCAGTTATCTCAGTCACACGATCAGAGTCAACATTCATACCGAGAGAACCTGACAGATCTGTCCGCCCGACAGTAACGGAGTGAACCTGCTCAAACTCGCTCATCGCAAATATCGCAGTCAGATTATTATATGCAAAGATTGTTTCGATATTTACAGCCATACGGCATGTATGATCCTTATCCATAGTCTCCATCGTTCTGACGAAATTACGCAGTGCATAAGGCGACTCAATCATCGGTGCAAGGATCGTATCAACACCTATGCTCATCATATAGTCTATATCGTTGCGGGCTTCTGCTCCGCCTATCTTGACTGTCATAGGCAGGATGCCGTCACTGACAGACCGCATAGTATATATATCATCAAATGTCATTGCTTCAATCTCTGTGCCGCCTTTAACACCGACGATTGAATACTTGTCTCTCAGCCACTCCAATTCTTCCCGCAAGGATTTCATAATAAATTTTGCACCTGTTTGAAAATTATTTGTCATTTTGTTATTGATTTAACAAAATTTTTTCGATATTATAATATAATTATTTTTAGTAAAAGTCAAAAAAAATTTTATAATTTATAAAAAACAGGTATTTTATGGACTTCAAATACGCAAGTGTGATTAAGATATTCCAAACTATACGAGACTTCAAACCTGACAATGATCCGTCTCTGTCAATCGATGCTTTGCTCGACTCACCGGCTGCTCTTATCACCGACTATAGTCTGCATTTATACGATGATGAAATTGCAGCAGCTGTTGTCCATGCAGATACTCATAAAGTTATTCGCAGCTATGATGATGACTACAGTGATGAAGATTTTATAGATCCCAATGCTCTTAAAGAAGCAGAACTAAGCGAAGATGTCCTGAGCGAGATAGAGCTGAAATTTGACGATATAACAGACACACTGCAAACAATACTCTCATCGATGGATCTGCGGTTGTACGCAGACAATCGCCCTGATCTTAAGAAAGCAATCTATAAAGACTTATTCAATAAATACTTCTCAGAATATAAATATCTGACTCGTGATATATTGACCAGACTCAGCAGCATGATCTCTAATGCAGTTGACAAAGCAATGCGCAGCCTATCCGCTCCGCTTAATCAGCGGGCTGCAGAACTGTTCGGACAGATACTCCTGTCAGCAGGTCAGTATATAGACACTAATATAGCAAAGTCTGCCAATAAATCAGATAAATTCGCTCAGAGTCTCTATATGTCTGTCCGAAGGCTATACATAGATCCGGCACGGCAGACATATCATTACAGTTTTGAAGAATACAGAGCAGTATGCCGCATGATGAACAGATATATTAAGTCCATAAATGCGTAATGCGATAAATCCGAGTTATCTTACAAATATGCACTGCCAAATCTGTTTGGCGATATTCTTATCATCAGGAATCAGATCTTTAGAGAAAGTCTTAGTCACTCCCGCTGCATCCACAGCTGCGATCGTCATATAACTGCTGCCGAGACTTATCATCAGTCTTATATCTGCAGCTTCATTATGATATATCTTATACTTTCTGAGGCGGCGAATGAGTTTAGCGGTATTATATTCAGACTCCCCGACGAATTCAATGCGGCACTCAAGTTTCAGCCCATGACCGGCAACGACTGACGGACACATCATAAATAATCTGCTGATATACTCCTGCCGCCGCTGTCCATTCGACGAATCTATCAGATACAAATACCCGTCAGCCAAAGATACACGCTCCCACTTGGGATTGATCTGTTTCATATTCTCCAATATAACATGCTCATTCTTCGATCCGGTATAGAATACGGATGACTTGCGGTGCAGATCGCTGCGCATGATATTATACTTAGGCATAGTGAACGGTCTGACCATAGTCTCCCTCTCGGCAAGGATATTGAGGACTTTCAGTGCTTTGCCGGACAGAATATCAAACTGCGAATATGCTTCGTACAGATTCTCCAAACCGGAGCTTACGCTGCCTCCGTCTATCTGCCTACGGCCTGTTTTGAGACATATATTGGCATACTTTATCCGATATATGAATGATCTTAACCGATACAGATACTTGTGCAGAATGGCATTAATCGGATTATCATATTCTGCGAAAGCGATATGAGACTTTACTTCATACATCTCCGCAGCCAGCGAATAAACATGCGCAAAATAATCATCAAGGCTCGTCGAGAACGAAGATAGCCACTTATGATCACTGTTATGCTCCAATCTGGTAATGATCGCTTCTGCTTTATCAATCTGATTAGTAATGGTATATATCCGCGTTAAGATCTGATCCGGATAGAGTGTCACAGGCTGGAGTTGGGATGCTTTCCGCACTTCCTGCAGACACTTATCGAAGTCAAGCATATTGAATGACATCTCAGCCTGCAGTATATGAGCAGAACTTCTCTGAGAGTAAGTATTGGCACTGTCGGCAGTCTTCATCGCCTCTTCGTAATGTCCGAAACTGTGTTCCAGAGATGCCTGATTATACTTGACTATAGCACGAAACGATCCGCTCTTGCCCTGCCGAAACGAATGATACTCTGACGAGATATATGCTTTCCTTGCATTCTCATAGTCATCAGCCGAATAGTAAGCAGAGCCAAGAGTCACCAGCAGATCGGCAGAGTTGGGATAGTTATCAAGTGCAGTCTTAAGCGTTGCCAGACTCTCATCGATACGATTGGTCTTGATATACGACCAAGCCAGCGAGTTATACAAATCCGAAGAATTATACACCTGTGCCAGTGCTCTCTTATATATCTCTATCGCTTTCTCCTCATCACCCTGATTGCTGTAGCACTCCGCCAGATCATCGTAGAGAGTTATGGATTTCGTCTGTTTTTTCAGAGCTTTCTCATATTCATTTATTGCCGATTTGTAGAGGTCATATTTCTTGTAGAGATCACCTTTGTAAGAGTTAGGCAGATAAGAAGAAGGATAAACCGATTCCGCTTCATCAAATATCTTAATCGCTTTATCGAAAGACTCCGCTTCGATCGCTTTCTTACCTTCGGACAGATATGTTGTCAGACTCTTTTGCTCTGCTTCTTCGCAGAATATGTGAAATGCGGTAAAAAATAAGCATATAAACATAAAAATTCTGCCTTTCGGCAGAATTTTTATGTTTAATCTCGCATTGAGCATTATGACTTGTTATACCAGTTGATCTTCAGCTCAAATGCGAAGTCGATATATACATGACTATAACTGTATTTGTTTGTGGTCACTTCTGCTATAGGTATAGGATTACCGAATCTGTCATACTTGGTCTCAGTTGATACTCCTATTCCCCAATCCGGACCGAATGCAGCTGCTATACGAAGTCCCGGTGTGAGCATTACATGATCTCCGGCATAAGCATCTGCTCCGATAAATACACTCGGTCCGAGCATAAATCTGTATTTTGCAGAAGACCAACCGTCAACTTCACGGAAAATCGTATTTGGAGTATCGTTTTTCCATTCTACATAATCATACATAAATGCAAAACTGAATCTGAGTCCTGCTTCTGCAACAAGGCGAGCTGACTTCTGCGGGTTGCCTTTAATCGCTACGCAGGCATCTGCGATAAATGCGTGACTAAATCTTCCGCGATTGGCAATCCACCAATCAGAACCATTATATATCTGATCTGCTGTCCAAACATCAATGTTGCGACCTCGTTTCTCAGAGTATCCGGCGAACGGTCCGCCCTCTGCTTTCCAGCCCAGCTGAACAGCAGGTCCGAGTGACCATTTCTTCTTTTTACCCATATCGAATGTCATGCCGAAGTTGCCGACAACATATCCACCGAAATTAACATAAGTCCACTGATTGTAGTTGCTGCCCCATTCTTCGGTATAAATATCAAAGCCCGGGATAATCAGACCAAAACCACCTCCGACGTTGATCATAAATGTGCGGTCGCCTTTGCTTTTGCTGCCTTTGTCTTTCTTTTTCGCTTCTGCAGACGGCAGGATCATACACATGATCGCCATTACAGTTATCATTATTTTCGCTGTCTTTTGTAATCTCATTACAGACTCCCGATATAATAAAATTTATGCCTAATTTTAGAAAAAATTTATATATTTGTCAAATAAATTCGTATTATTTACTGCGATATTGTGTGATTATGAATGATTCAAAAGACAATACATAGCAATACCGGCAGCGGTACAGACATTCAGAGAGTTTTTCGAGCCGCTTAGAGGTATGTGCACGATCATATCCGATACAGACAGCACATCTTCTGCTATCCCGAACTCTTCATTCCCCAACACAATGACTCGCCTGCCGATCGGCGGCAATCCTGTAAGAGTCGATATATCTGCCGAAGTTTTAGTTTTCTCTACTGCGATGATGCAGTCCCCCTGCTGCCGATAACGGGTAACAGCATCAAGCGTCTGCTCACAATACTCAGTCTGTATAGGCACATTCATTGCACTGCGGACAACTTTGGCATTATCCGGAGTTGGAGTGATGCCGCACATAACAACTTTAGCAGCATGGAATGCTTCCGCTGACCGCATAATGCCGCCTACATTATACGGAGCTCGGATATTATCCAACACTATGATCCCCTCACCGTTATGACTGGCAATATCATCGAAGAGTTTAATGTCATTATATTGGCCTATCGCTTCTATCTCCTGCACAAGCCTTTCATGCAGGATCTGCCAGTCTCGGCTTCCGTGCGGCACTGCAATATCACAGCCGACAGCATGCGTATACCATCCCAGCATATCGGATATATACGACAGTGGCTGTCTGCTGTCAAGGTATTCGCGGATGGCATAAGCGAGTTTTTTCTTTTGATTAAGCGGTGATAATGTTAAAAATTTGCTTTGTGAGAAACTCATCCGACACCTCATAATGCAGTGAACAAAATCCGTTAATGCGAATCGAAATCATGTCTCCTAAGAGGCTCTCCGATAAGTATGCCTTCTCCGCCAAGATAATCTTTCTTAGTGCCATTAATTAATATCTGCACTGCATCTACACCGTTAAACTCCGTTGCCGTATAGACAATCTGTTTAAGCTGATACAGTGTAGACTCACGGCCGTAGAAGTTATTCTCAAACTCATCGGAGAAATCAAGATATGCCGTATTATTTGCAATGCGTGCAGACAGCAGACGAGTATTATCAGGTATATTAGTCACGATATACTTGGCATCCTCTGCTGCATTAGTGCCTGCCAACAGCACTTTGATAGTCTCTGTAAGAGGAGAGTCTGTATAATGCACCTCTCGGTTTGCCTCAACCAGATAAGCATCATCCATTGTCACTCTTGTGAAATACACTTTGCTTGTTCGCGTCTTAACAGCCGGTTTTGCCGCATTAGCTGCACGCACTGTCGTCGTAGTTACAGCAGACCTGCGCACAGTTGTCGTCGTTGTAGTTGTAGTTGTTGTAGATGTCGTTGTAGTCGGTCTCGGACGCACTGTCGTCGTAGTCGTAGTTACCGGCACGAATTTCTTAACCGTTGTAGTAGTCGTACTTTTATGACGAATCGTAGTGGTCGTTGTAGTCACTGCAGGCCTGCGGACAGTAGTAGTCGTTGTAGTTGTTGTTTTTTTCTCTAATTTATTGATCGCTTTCTGCAGCGGATTATCATTGTCAGAATGTTTTTTATTAGATTTATTGTCTTTTTTTTCAGTTTTATCGCGATTATTAAGATATGTTATGCCTGATGTCAGCAGCACTTCAAGTTTATCCCGATATGCGTAAGCAATGACACCCAACAGCAAGAGTATAATAATCAGAAGAAACGGTATAACAGATCGCTTCTTTTCTTCCTGCTTCTTTTTGGCATTAGTTTTTTTCGGTGTTCTACCCTTACCGGCGGTCTGTTTCTTAGTAGTCTGCTTTGCTGCCACGAAAAATCCCTCGCTTATTTGCTTGATTTTATGTTTGATCCTATGTTCGATATATTTTCGACATAAAAAAAGTATTTTTTACAAAAAAAATTTATAAAAAATCTGCAAATTTTTCTTGCAATAATTTCAGAAGTATGCTATATTGACTGCAATAAAAAAATATTATTTCAAATAAAAAGTTTACGAGGTCAAAAATGTTAAAAGTTTCTTCTAAGACAGTTAATACTGTCGCTGTTTCAATCAATTCATCGGTTAAATCAAACTCACATTACAGTGTTCGCAGTGCAGTCGCTCAGGCTCGTGCTAATTCTGACGGTCGTTACCATTCCAAACGCAATCTTAAAGCTAAAGCGATAATGTTTCAAAACGGCCAAATGTCACGCAGAGAGTTTATCGGCGAAGTATCAGGTCTGATCATGCGTGCTGCCCGTGCAATGAACTGCCGCAGTTATGATTGGAGATACGATTACTATCTTTATGTTGTCTCCGATATTGACAAACTCATCTCGTGCTACAAGCCGGATGATAACTTCGAGTTTGAGACATGGTTTGTCGCAATCTGCAAGAAGCGATATATCTCATTTATTCGTCATAAGAAATCAAGATGGTGCAGCGTATCCGATGCAAATCTTACAGAGATCTTTAACAATTCAAGTGAGATCTGTATCGATAGTCCGCTGCCGTCGTATTCTTATGAAATGCTTGATTATTCCGGACTCACATCATTGGAACAGGAGATCATCAAAGCAAGATACGGTATTATGGATGATGCAGCGACAAACATCTCTGCAGGTCTTATACAGAATGCCCGTGAAGAAGAGAAGCTCAAGATAGCAGATCTGATTGCCAAGAAATATGCAAAACTGCTCGACATCCGCACAAAGATACAGAATGCCGATGAAGAAGAATCTGCCGAGCTCCGCTCCAAAGAACAGCGTATTATCCGACGCAAAAGAACTCTGGAGAACAGATATAACGGCATCAAGACCCAGAACAGCCTGTCTGTTCTGTGCAAAATGTATAATATATCACGATATGCCATTGAGAAGGCTCTGCAGTCTGCCGAGAATAAGCTGTATCAGAATAACTATTATATGCACAGAATGTATGAAGCATAAATTTTTTAAAATTTTTATGTTTTATGAATTAAATTTGATTTTGACATTTTTTTCTGATATAATATTATAAAAAATAAAGGATTCAAAGGAGTCAAAATGAAACAAATTACAAAACTGATATTTTGCTCGCTGACATTCATGATGATAACCGGCATTGCCTCGGCAGAGACATTCTATCTCAAAGACGGCAATAAAGTAACCGGAGATATTGTATCTCATGAAGACGGCATCTACACTGTCAATACGAGTTTCGGTGTTATTGATATTCCAGACGATAATATCGACAGGATCTCGGACAAGTCGGCAGAGATGGAAGAAGAAGTCAAAGAAATTAAGATTGCCTCAAAAGAGATCAAGAGACACTTCGTGCCCGAATATGAAGATGAAAAATATCACGATCCGCTCTATATAGCATATCATCAGGCTAAGACATCAGCGATCGCTCTGACGGCAAGCGGTGCAGTGTTATTTACGCTTGGTGTATTGGAAGCAGTTATTGTTCTGCCGACATACTTTGCATTACGCGACACAATTAACGATGGAGTAGCATCATTGATAGGTGACTCATCAAGTTCTTCAGAAGCATTAAAAACTGCTGACAGTATCGGTTTGGCAATGCTGCTGCCAATGATAGTTGTGCCGGGAGCGTTAGGATTCTGTTTGCTGATGGCTTGTATCGGTCCATGGGTATATGCAAGCAAATTGCTCTACGCATGGCAGAGCAAGTATCATGTCCACATGTCGATGGCGGGCAGCGACAAACTTGAACTTGGTTTTAGCATATCACTATAATAAGGAGGAGACTATGAAAAACAAATTTGCTTTATGTATGATTTTAATCCTGATTGTTTCGGCATTCTCTTATGCGAACGAGTTTCAGACTGCTCCGTCTAAAATGATTAGCTCACGAACAGGTGACTTCCGATTGAATAACAATGTTGTTCGATTTGGTGCCGGCGGCAGTTACGGTAAAGTTGCAAGTGACCGGGAAGCAATCAATAATAATACTTTTAAAACATTCAAAACATTCCGCGGTGCTGCTATCGGTATGTTCGTCAGCGGAACACTCATTGGTATGCCGGCTCTTATTGCATTTACATCTATGTATATGACAATATATAATGTAATGCTTATTATAGAAGACTCTGCTGCTGCTGCATTAACGGCTACTAACAACTTTATTGTCGCCGGCGGTGCATTAATCGGTATGTACACAATTGCGGCATTTGGTATTCTGTCAGGACTTCTATTAACCGCCGGTATTGCATTCGCTATTTGTGCGGGAGTATTCCATCACAAATGGGCAGAAGAACGCGGTATAATCTCTTATAACAGTTTATCAGAAGATAAACCACAGTTTGCTCAAGGATTTAAGGTTTTGCTCTAATTTCGGTTTAAAGCTAAAAAAACGACTTTCTGTTAGAAAGTCGTTTTTTTATAAATTCCCTCTTGAAAAATATAGTAAAATTTGTTATAATTATTTTTTATTGATTATTCAAATTCGGAGCAGAGTATGAGTTCTAAGTATATTTTTGTGACAGGCGGTGTATGTTCATCATTAGGCAAAGGCATCTCCAGTTCGTCTATCGGAGCATTGCTGGAAGCATGCGGTTTCAGGATCGCGATGACTAAAGTCGATCCGTATATCAATGTAGATGCCGGCACGATGAGTCCTTATCAGCATGGTGAAGTGTTCGTTACTGATGATGGAGCTGAAACAGATCTTGATCTGGGCAACTACGAAAGATTTACTACAAGCCAGCTGACGAAGCGTAACTCCATCACAACCGGTCAGGTATATAACGAAGTCATAAGCCGCGAGCGACGGGGCGACTATCTCGGTCGATGTGTGCAGGTCATACCTCACATCACGGATGAGATCCGCAGACGCATCAAAGATGTAGCCAAAGACGCTGATATTACCATTATAGAGATCGGCGGCACGGTCGGCGATATTGAGTCTGTTCCGTTTTTGGAAGCAGCCAGACAGTTCATCACTGATGTCGGCAAAGATAATGTGATATTCGTTCATCTGACTCTCGTTCCGCAGATACATGCAGCCGATGAGTTCAAGACTAAACCGACACAGCACAGCGTGCAGAAACTTCGTGAGATCGGTATCCAACCTGACATCCTGCTGTGCCGCTTGGAAGGTCACATGCCATTGGCTATGAAAAAAAAGATCTCACTGTTTACTAATGTCGAAGAAGATGCTATCATTGAAGCAACGACTGTCAAATCAATCTATGAAGTGCCTACTATCTACGACAGCAAGGGTATGACAGATGTTTTGTTGCGCAAACTCCGTATTCCGATCGAATCTGTTCACAAAGACTTATCTATATGGCAGAACCTGCGTGATAAGATTAACTCTCTTGATAAGACAGCTAAGATCGCAGTTGTCGGCAAATACATCGAACTGCAGGATGCCTACAAGTCTATCTATGAGGCACTTAACCACGCCGGTATTGCCAACGGTGCAAAATTGGAAGTGCACAAGATACAGTCTGACAATATCACTGCAGAAAATGTCGATGAGACACTCAAAGATATGGACGGCATTCTTATCCCCGGAGGATTCGGCGACCGCGGTGTCGAAGGCAAGATTATAACAGCCCAATATGCCCGCGAACATAAGATACCGTTCTTCGGGATATGTCTCGGTATGCAGATAATGGTTATCGAGTATGCCCGCAATGTACTCGGCTTGGATCGAGCCAACTCTACTGAGTTTGATGCTTCTACAGACTCGCCTGTTATCAGTCTCTTGGAGGAGCAGGCAGGTATCGACAATAAGGGCGGCACAATGCGTTTGGGCAGCTATGACTCTGTTACCAAAGAAGGAACTCTGCTGCGAAAGGCTTACGGCACACAGATTATATCTGAGCGGCACAGACACAGATATGAGTTTAATAACGATTATCGTCAACAGTTTATCGATAAAGGATTGATTATTGCCGGAGTCTATGAAGAAGAAGATCTCGTAGAGTCCGTTGAGTGGCCGGGGCATCCGTTCGGTATAGGTGTTCAGTTCCATCCGGAGTTTAAGTCTAAGCCGTTTAGTCCGCATCCGATATTCAGAGACTTTATTGCTGCAGCACTTGGTAATTCATAATGTATAATGTGCGAAAACAGGTTTAATATCACACGGATTTGTGATTTGCGTAGCAAATCACAAATCCGTGTGATAAAAATAACAAAAAAAATGAGAAATAAGGCATATATTTTATTTTTGACAATTCTTCTGCTTTCCTGTGCCGATACTATGGCGAAATATGAACCTAACAATGATATTGTTTATCCTGATATGGTTCAGGAGAATTATGCTCATTATATCTACAAAAACAATCGGCAGTATCTCAATACACAGATCGAGCATGCGGAATTTTACGAAAAGCAGGATAAGATCTCATGTAAAGTTCTGGATGCTAAAGTCTATAACTCCAAAGGCGAGATTACAACACATATCAGTTCCGAACAGGGCGAGATCAATCAAAATCAGAAATTGATCGAGTTCACCGGCAGTGTCATCATTGAGAGTTTTGAGAACGAGACTGTGCTGCGAACCGAGAATCTTATCCTTGACTATAAGAATAATAAGATGTATAACAGCACTCCTGTCGTCATCGAGCGTGAAAACGGCTCTAAACTTGAAGCAACTTCAATGCGTGCAGACATCCAGACACAGGAGTCCAACTATACTGATATGCACATTATCTATTATTATGATACCGATGAGAAGAATGCCGGTGATGAAGAGTAAGTGCTTCCAAATGTATAAAATGCTTGCATTTTTTTTAGAAATTTTATATAATTTAATATCATTTCAATAAGAGAGTTTAGTTAAATGAGCCAGGACAATAATGAAAGTATTATAATCATCGGCGGGTCAAATGCAGGTGTTTCGGCTGCTACCCGTATTCGCAGATTGAATGAGAAAGCCAATATTACGATCATTGAACAGTCATCTTTCATCGGATCTAATCAGGCGGCTTTGCCTTACTTTATATCCGGTGCAGTGACAAGTGTTGAGACGATCATAGCTGATATAGAGCCTACTCTTCAGAATGTTTATGACATTGATCTGCTCAAGAACTGTCAGGTAACTCGCATTGACCGCAAAAATCACAAATTATACATATACAATCATGTCAATATGCAGGACTTCGAGATGGAGTATGATAAACTTGTCGTAGCGACAGGCTTTGAATACGATGTAACCGAGGACAGCACGATCTCCAGTATGAATAACTTCTTCACACTGAAAAGTCTGGAAGATGCGATTAAGATTCGCCATTTCATAGATACAAGTGCAGTTCGTGATATAGCAATCATCGGCAGCAACTGCATCTCTGTCAAAACGGCAGCCGCTCTTATAGAGCAAGGCTTTAATGTAACGCTTATTGATAAAAAGCCTGTTCTGCTTGAAGAATTTGATGATGATTTCAATTCAATCCTTAAGAAAGAGATGACTAAAGCGGACTGTACTCTATATCTCAATACAGATGTCCGCAAGTATACAAAAAATGCCGACAATTACATAACTCTCGTGCAGGCTGACGGATTGGAACTTAAAGTCGATATGGTTCTCTACTTCGATAATATCAGACCAAATACACGGCTTGCTCAGAGCTGCGGCTGCAATGTCGGTTCTAATAACGGGTTGTGTGTCAATGCTGATTTCCGCACTAATGATGACAGTATCTGGGCCGGAGGCTCTGCCGTTGAACTGCCGGACTTCATTACCAAAGATATGACTACGAAGTTCTCAGTCAGTCAGTCATCATTTCATGGACGACAGATCGGTTCCAATATATGCGGCACCAATACAACAGAGTCCCACAATGTGATGAACTATTTCTTTAAACTCAAATCATTCGCAGTCGGTATAGCCGGCATTAACGAGTCACAGGCAAAGAAATCAGGATATGACTACATTATCGCCGAGGTCTTCACAGGTGATCATGAAAGATTCATACCTAATGCACATCAGATACATCTGAAACTCATTGTTGACCGCAAGTCACGCCGCATTCTCGGAGGTCAGGTCTCAGGCAGTTCGGACAGCGTAGAACGCAAGATGGATATAATCCTCTCGGCTATATACGGTGGTATGACTGTCGATATGCTTACCAATATGAACTTCTCCTATAATCCGCAGATGAACCTCGTCGCAGATCCGGTCAATACAGTTGCAATGATTGCTCAGAACATTATCGATGGCATATCTAATCCGGTCTACTCTAAAAATCTCACACTAAGTGACAATATCTGCCTGCTCGATATACGCACCAAGAATGAGCATGATCGATCAAGGGTGATTAACTCATTGTGGATACCTCTTGACGAACTGCGAGACCGACTCAAAGAGATCCCCAAAGACAAGAAGATCTATGTCTACGGACATGTAGGCATCCGCAGCTACATCGCGGAGAGGATCTTGAAAGGCTCAGGATTCAAGCATGTATATAATATCGTCGGCGGCATAAGTTCGATAAAGATCAACGAAAACATAGACTAACAAGTATAAAAAAAGTATTGCAAAAAGCAATACTCTTTTATACCTGTGTATCGTTATTACGCATTGACTCTGCTCTCTCCAGAAACAACTGACCGCAGTCAGCCTGTATATCAGCTCCTCTTCTGTATCGCCGCGTCACTTTCAATCCAAACGACTGCAGCATGTCAGCAAATTTGGTAATCTGGTGTTCATTAGGTCTTTTCTGATGTTCATCGCTGTGATTTAGCGGGATAAGGTTGATCAGATAATGTTTCGGGGTCCAGCATTTAAGAGCTGCTGCATCTTCATAGCAGATGTTAAATCCGGCTATCATTACATATTCCAGCGTAAACCGTGTTTTATACTTGACAGCTAAACCGTCAAGTATCTTCTTCATCTCTGATATACTGTGCAGCTTCGCTGCCGGCATAACAGTCAGCCTCTGCTCCTGTCGGCTGGAGTTGAGTGACAGAGCAAAGTTAATCTGCGGAAACTTTATCAAAACACTTTCGATCTTATCTACAAGACCGCATGTCGATATGGTAATCCGTGTTTGTGACATTCCGATATATTGCTGATTGGTGATCTTATCTATCGCAGCACAAAGATTATCGATATTATCAAGCGGCTCACCCATACCCATAAATACTATGTTGAAAAATTTATCTGTGACACTTTCGTCATGTTTCATCACATTCCACAGAAACATAACTTCACTGATGATCTCACCGGCTGTCAGATTGCGGATCAGTCCCATCCTGCCGGTCTTGCAGAATGTGCATCCCATACGGCAGCCGACTTGACTGGATACACAGAATGTCACTCGATTATTTTTGTCTTTCAGATATACTGACTCGACGAACTGCCGATCTTTGCATAACTCGAACAGGAACTTGATTGTTCCGTCAGATGAAGTCCAGCACTGTTCTTCTCGCACCCCAAGAATATTATATCTGTCAGATAATGACTCTCTCATAGATATAGACAGATTTGTCATATCATCAAAGCTAAGGACACAATTTTTATAGATGCTTTGCAGGATCTGATCCAGCCGATACGGTTTATCTATGATACAGCATTGCTGCATATCAGACAACAGAGCCTCTCGGCTCTGTTCCAATATATTGATTTTATCCATGATTATCAGGCAGATTACTCGGAGAACTCTCGGCTTAGTTCTCTGTATAACTCAACAACATCAGGACCGGCAGCATCTTTGTTGTCAAGCTGTGCCAAGACACGATCAAGCTCATTGTAAGCCTTCTCACGCTGCCCCATCTCGATGTAGCATTCTGCTATCTCATAAGCAAGACGAAGATTAGGCTCTCCATCCTTATAGAGACTTCTCATCATATCTATAGCTCTGCGATAGTCACCCTTCTCTTTATAGATGAGAGACATACCGAACTCCGCATAGTAGTCATGATCAATGCCTAATGCTTTCTGATAGTATTTGAGAGCCTCATCCAACTCACCGATATTTCGCAGTGCATCAGCAAGACGCGTCATAATAACCTTATTATTGGGACTCATCTGGAGCAGTTTCTCCCATACACCTTTGCTCTCCTCGTGTTCTTCAAGGCCTCGATAGCAGTCAGCCAAACCGTATAATGCGTAGAAGTTGTCAGGCACGATGTCGAGTGCACGCAGGAAATACTCTTTGCCTTTCTCGAATGTTTTTTTCTTGCGGTGACAGTTACCGATCGTTGTTAAGATCTTGAGATTATTCGGCTCCAACTCCAACATTTTATTCCAATATGTAAGAGCAAGGTCATACTTCTTATTATCAAAGAATAAGTAACCGATACCTGTCAGTGCATAAGTATTGTTTGGTTCAAGATCAAATACTCTCAAGTAAAACTTCTTGGAACTCTCGAAGTTGCCAACCTTGCGATACGCATCGGCAAGCCGGGTCAGCACTGTAATATCAGGTGCATATAGTGCCAGAAAATGCTCCCACAAACTTATCGCCTTATCATACAGACGAATGTCACGATACGCATCAGCCAATCCAATAATAGCATACTTATTTTCTTTATGATGATCTAAACATTCAGAGTAATATTTGATAGCCACATCGATTTTATTTTCCTTGCGGGCAATATCACCAAGTCCTACCAAACCATATTGGTTAGTCGGATCAAGCTCCAAGAGTTTGCGAAACTTCTCCCGGCTTGTTACATAATCACCGGCCTTGTATAAACGATACCCATCATGAGAGAGCTGATTAAGTTCTTCACTTACTTCTTCTTTAATCCCCTCTCCTGCTTTGACACTCTCGGTTTCGGATTTCACATTATCATCAGCTGCGACAGATTCTGCGGCTGTTGTGTTCTCGTCAAACATTTCGTCTGATTCTTTTTTCTTAAATCCAAACATTGTTTACCTCATTTTTAATTTGTTTTTAATAATAACTTATCTGCCGTTTCGGTTTGTGCCACTTTGTCAGCCGACTCGTCCTCCGAGAGCCATCTCTGTATGACATTAACCGCCTTGTCGCAGAATGCATCTATTTTACTTTGGTCGTCCGCCATAAAATACATCCGACACGCATTATACAGATCTTTTTGTTTAAAGAAATAGTCTCCAAGCCGCACAAGTCCGTCTTTATAATCTATAGTAACGAATATCTTCTCCGCAGAGTGATATTTGCCTGCATTGAAAAACTCGTTGCCTTTACGAACAAGCTGTGCTCTCGTCGCTGAATCAGTATTCCTTTTGTATAGATTGCCTCTGTATATCATTTTTTATTATATTTTTTTAATATTATAATAATATTTTATATTTTTGACAATATAAATATTTATTTTTTCATTTTGTTAAATTTTTTACTGCTTCGTCCAATGAGGATATAACATTACTCTGATTAAAGTCAAATGCTTTGCCCGTAATCATTCTGTATGCCTGCTCATATCGCTCGGCAAGGGCAGCCTTAACTTCGGCAGGTATTACAGGCGGCTTGCCGTCACCTTTGAATCCCTGATCCATAAGCCATCGGCGTAAGTATTCCTTGTCAAGACCTTTCTGATCTTCGCCTGCCTTGAATGCTGCTTCATATCCGTCTGCATACCAATATCGTGAAGAATCAGAAGTGTGTATCTCATCAGCAATGATAAGGCTGCCGTCATCAAGAACACCAAACTCATACTTAGTATCTACCAATATCAACCCGTTCTTGGCAACCAGCTCCTGACCGCGTGCAAAGAGTTTCAGAGCAGTATCAGCGATTTTTCGCATAAGTTTCTCTTCAACTATCCCCTGCTTAATAATCTCTTCTACAGAGATAGGCATATCATGACCTTCCTTCGCCTTTGTTGAAGGAGTCAGTATCGGTGTGTCAAATTTGCAGTTTTTCTTCAAACCCTTAGGCAGTGCGATACCGCTTACTGTGCCGTCAGCTTCGTATTCTCTCCAACCGCCACCTGTCAGATAACCGCGGACAATCACTTCGATAGGCAGGATCGTGCATTTCTTCACCAATATTGCATTGGGATGCGGAATGCTGATGATATGATTAGGGATAATATCTTTAGTCTGCTCAAACCAATAGTTAGACAAGCCGTTAAGCATTGCACCTTTGAACGGTACTGTATCCAAAACTACATCAAATGCAGATACGCGGTCAGTCGTCACTATAAACAACTTATCGCCAAGATCATATACATCGCGAACTTTACCTTTGTATTTAGATCCGATATTATAGTTTGTTTCTTTAATTGTGTTATTGATATTGCTTTTGATAATGTCTAATGTATTCATATATACACTCCTTGTCCCTTCATTAAAATAATGTCACACGGATTTGGATTTTCCTACGGAAAATCCGCTCACTTTTCATTGCTATAGATTTCTCCGTTTCGCTTCGCTTCAGTCGAAATGACATTTTCTCTCTTGTCACATCGACCGCAGCGGAGAGGTCTAATTACGCATTACGCATTATTTTTCACTTTACATTCACAGACTCTGCTGCATCGTCAAATGCACTGCCTATCAGTTGTCTTATATTCAGATACTGATTTTTCGATTCAGTCATTCCGATTATCTCGCTGTATCGTGCATAATAACCGTCAGCATTTTTGATATTTCTATCTGCAATAACAGGTATCTTGCACATTGACTTGATCTTCTCATAACTCTCATCACTAAGCCCTTCGGTAATCATCAGGACTGCACATGTATTGCCAGCCTCGACAGCATTCTCAACAATACGCTCCTCACTGCATATCAGCGAGTCACAGTCAGCAGTTATGATGACAGGTACTCCGGACAGCACCAGCTTCTTAGCCAACGGCAGGATATTATGATTAAGACGCAGATTAACCGCACCAATATGATAACGCCCCATAAACTGCCCGATGAGCGACAGGGCGTTATTATCACATTCCATTGAATACGGTATATCCGAGACAAACAGCCTGCCGTCATTTGATATATGTCTAAGCATGACATCACACTCTGTCTCTGTAATGCTCCGTTCATCGCCATAACCATAAACAAGAGCGGCCTCACGAATATCAAATCTAACAAAGTCGCATGGTCTGTCACAGATCAGATTATCAAACGCACTGCCAATATAACTCGTTGCAAATATTTTCTGTTTCTTCTGTTTTTTAGACTTCCATGCTTCTGCCAATGCACCTGTCATATATTAACTCACTCTTGTGCTTCTTTAACAGGCTCTTTACCGTCGCTGTATGATACTTTTATACTCTTGATCAATCCTTCACCTTCCGACTCAGTTATAACATTCGGCTCAGCCTTAAGTGTCATGTGAATAATGCGTCTCTCGAAAGGGTTCATCGGATCAAGCACAACTGAGCGTTTCGTGCGTCGAACATGGCCTGCTGCCTGCAGTGCTGTTCGCTTAAGCTGACGCTCCTTGCGGTATCGATAGTTGCCAATATCGATCGCAACTTTGGTCCATACTTCAGCATCACGGTTAAGAGCTACATTGACGATAGTCTGGATCGCTTCGAGGTTTTTGCCCTGTCTGCCGATAATCATCGCTGAATCCGGCGACTCAATCTCAATCAGTACACGCTCATCATTATCCTCAACGAGATAGATCTTTGCCTCTATGTCCATCTTCTCCAACAGGTCTTTAATATACATTATCGCCCTATTGCCGAACTGCAGGTCATCATCGAAACTTACTTTGATCGTTATTTCTTTAGCACCGAGCCCCAAAAATCCGCCCTTTGTCTCTTTCTCAATCTTTACCTGATCCTCTCTAAGTTTCAGTGTATCCAATGCCTTCGCTATTAACTCTTTTTCATCCTTACCGGTAAATTCCCGTGTTATCATTTGTCGTCTCCTGTATATATCTCTCGTTTTCTTAATTACTTCTAAATTTATTTTGTCAGCACGGAGTGCCGACTGAAAGTCGCTCTCCGTGCTGACGATAATTATTTCTTCTTCGGATTATTCTTCTTGCCTCTCCTAACAAACTGCATTGGTTTGCCGTCGCCTGCCACAGCCGGCTTATTCTTCTGCATTCTGTTCATATATTCCTGCTGAACGATACCCAATATATTCATCACTGTCCAATAGAGAACAAGCCCTGATGAAACATTATAGAACATAAAAAAGAACAGCAGAGGCATCATCCATATCATATACTGCGTCTGCTTATTATCTTTCGCACCCGGCATCGTCAGACTCGACCATACCTGCGTCGCCACCATTATTATAGGCAATATATTCAGTCCGCTGATATTAAGCAACGGCACTGTAAAAGGCCACTGCCACACACAATCAGGTCTGGACAAATCGCTGATCCACAAGAACTGAGCTCCTTTGAGTTCTACCATTCTGTCGAGCAGCCGATACATCGCCAACAATATCGGCATCTGCAGCAGCATCGGCAGACAGCCGCCCATCGGATTGACTCCTGCTTTTTTATAGAGATTCATCATCTCTTGGTTAAGCTGATTAGGATTATCTTTATATTTGTCCTGCAGTTCTTTGACTCTCGGCTGGAGTTCAGTCATCTTAGCCTGACTCTTCATACTAGAGTGAGTAAGAGGTGCGAGCAGCAGTTTAATGATGATCGTCAGCAAAATGATCGCTACACCATAGTTGCGGACAACTTTATACAACAGATTAAGGAACATCCCCATCAGATTGCCTATACCCCACAGAATGGGCCGCACACTCTTAGAGAATGCAGAGTCAGTAATATTGAAATCATCTTTATAATAGTTATCATATTTCTTAATGACAGATTTCAACTGAGGTCCCATATAAACATAATATTCTGCACTGATCTGTGATTTCTTGGTAACATGCTCAAATCCGCCGTAGAACTCATTGAACTTAGCTCCACGGTAATCGAAGAAATACTTATAACTCTGAGTATCAGGCAGTATCAGCACACTGAAATATCTGTCATTGCGGGCGAACCACCTGTCAGCTGAGACTTTATCTTTCTCTGCGTAGCCTGCAATATTGCTGCCACGGAAAATCCTGCTGTTCATATCGACTCGCTGCATTTTCTTGCCATTATAATAAGCATAATGATCATACTGCTTATTAAACTTATCTCCGCTTTGATTGAGACTCGGCCCCCAACCAAGTGAGTATGCGATATTAGTTTGATCGAATTTATTTTCTTCGTTCTGTTCGTTCGACATATCTATCTTCACACGGAAAATATTCTCATCATCGACCATTGTGTAAGTCTTGACTATCGTGTATATAATATCCTTAACTTTGTCGTGCAGACTGCACTTAAAGACAAACTCATCGCCATTGCGTGTAAAGTTAAAATAATTATCCCCGTTTGTAAGCTCTTCTATCGTCTTACCGTCAGCCCACGAGCCGAGCTTCATGCGGAACGCTCCGTGCGTTTCATTCTGATCAATCAATTGTGCATTAGCTTTGACATTTTTGTTGGCATTAATGATTACGGCCTGCTTAATCTCACCGCCGTAAGGTGTCCATTCAATATGGATCTTACCGTTATCATAGATAAGGTCTTCAGCATTGTAAGCATCATCTTTGCCGATGATCTCCCAGCGGTCCTTCTCAGATGCGGATGTCTGCTCCGTGTCTGTGCTGCCATAAGCAGTCTGAGCAAACATATCATTTGAAACATCAACATTCGCTGTCTGCTGCTGTGTCTGCCGTGCGGCAGGTTTCGTGTAGTAAAAATACAGATTCATTATGATAAATGTCACAGCCAACACTATCATAAATGTAAACATTTTATTATTGTCCATCGCCGTTCTCCGAAGAATACTTCATCAGTCATTCCAGCGGATCGTAGCCGCCCTTGTTCCAAGGATTGCACCGCATAATCCGCCAAACAGACAGCCGCAGTGCCTTGAAAAAATGATATTTTTGGAATGCCTGCAGTCCATATTCTGAACATGTCGGATAGAATCTGCAACAGGGTGGAGTCAGAGGCGAGATATTTTTACGATAAAACTTTATTATACCAATAAATATTTTATTCAGCAGCATCGTTATGATCAGTTCTTCGGATTTAATCCCTGCGGACTTTTGTCTATCTCAGCCATCGCCTGAGCAAAAACTGATTGCTTGTCATGAAACTCACCGCCGGACTGTTTTATCTGCACTACCAAATCTATCCGCGATTCGGCCGCCGTGGACCTGAATAACTGTCTGACTATTCTCTTTTCCCGATTCCTATCGACAGCTATACCGACTTTTTTCTTTATGATGATTGCCAGCCGGCTGCCTTCGCACAGATAGGCTCTGCCGACCGTCTCATCACAGCATCTGATGAAATAAAAATTATAATACGCAGTCTTGATAAGACTTCCATTGCGCAGTATATTCCTTATCTCACCGCTGCTTTTTATTCTGTTTTTTTTTTAAATTCGTACATTATGGTACAAATCAAGCACACAGTCGAACAGTCAGTCTCTTTCGGCCTTTCTGTCGTCGGCTTTTAAGAACCTTTCGACCGTCAGCAGTAGACATTCTGTGTCGAAATCCGTGTTTTCTCATTTTTTTAATCTTAGATGGTTGATAAGTCCTTTTCATTTGGCTTCTCCTATATAATTATAAAATGGTTTGTCATATTTTATTATAGCGATTCTCTTGCCGATTATATTCTATGAATATACCAAATTTTTCGATAAAAGTCAAGTGAATTCGGACAAATAAAAGATGACGGTCTTACAGACCGTCATCTTTTATTTGTCCAGCATCCTCACCATTCAAATACCGCCCAGCGGTCATTCATTTTACCGAAAAGCAGAGCGAAGATTTTTCCGCGAATAGAGTATTTTTTCATTTCTTCGTTGAAACTGTGTTCTTCCACGAAGTGCATCCCTTTGCACAGCGGAAGAAGTTCTTCTGCCGACCAAGTGCCACTTTTGAATGTCGCATTGGTATTCTTTACCGTATCGTGATATTTTTGATTCTTAACCATCAAAGGACTGTTCTGTTCAGCGATAAGTGTTCCTGCTTTGAAACTGCCTTTCAGTATATGTAAGAATTTACCAATCTCTTCCATTGTGAAATACATAAATAATCCTTCGGCAAGGAATAACAGCGGAGCGTTTTGTGCTTCTGCTGCTTTTTTGACTGCTGCACACCATCCGTCATCCAAAGCACTGCCTTCAATCATCGTCACTCGATCCTGCGGATCAAAAACTTTTTTTCGGACAGCAATTACATCCGGCAGATCCATATCGAACCATAAGATTTTGCCGGTATCCACGCGGCTGAACCGATTGTCAAAGCCTGCTCCGACATTGACGATAACGGCAGTCGGATTTTTTGCAATAAAATCACGCACCATTCGGTCAAGCATTATTGTTCTGGCAATAACGCCTTCGTGACTTAAAAATTTGTCATACGGTTTAGTGTCTACTTCCAAATGTCTTATAATCTCAACCGCCACTTCGTCCTTAATGCGTGCATTCGGTCGCAGCGTCTCATTTGCCTTGACTGCCAGCGGTATTAGTGCAGTCGTTTGAACATCTCCAAGTTTCAGTGTCATTTTAATATCTCCTTATTATATAAATAAATATTTGCTAAAAAGACGCAGTGCTTACAGCACCGCGTCTATATAAAGGTGATTAAATTTTTGCTTATTATTCTCCTTTAGCAAGATTTTCCGTTACAAATAGTTTGATAACATTATCTATCATCTCATCATCTGCATCCTGTGGTATACCGGCTGCCAGCCAGAATGAATACTTGCCGCTTAGAGCTTTTTGCAGAGCATCTATATCTGATCCGTATCGGAACTCGATATGATATGTCTCCTCAGGAGTATCCGGCAGCAGCAATACATACTTGTATTCACCGGCATTGTCCTCTTTCGCTTTATAAACAGCACAATCGTAAGATACAACAAATCCTTCCGGCACATAATTAGGCATAACAGCATGCCAATCCTCTCTTGCTCCCATATAGGATATACCAAGGTATTCATAAGTCCAAGTATTTGTGCCGTCATTGAGTTTATACACACCGTCATCCACCGAGAATGTCAGCACTTCTTCGCCTGTCGGATGCAGCTCACAGTTAAATGTCGTCTGTCCTTCGACGGCTGTCGCTCCCCAGGTGTCGGCACTAATCGATGCTTTTAAGAATGCTGCCGTATCAGCAGAGTTATCTGCATAACCGCACTGAGCACAGTACAGTTTCCATGTCTCATCATAAGTCTCATCAAATATCGTCGGCTTAAACAATCCAACATAAGCACGGCTGCCGCTCGTTCCGACTACACCGCTGAATGCTGTCTCTGTCAGGGAGACTGTATTTGCCGCTGCAAAATGTGTCGTGAAATCTGACTTGAGTTTGGTCAATTCTGCGTTGGATACCACTGAAGCGGATAAAACAGTCCAAGCTGATTTTATATCATTTGACAAATCGGACAGTGTATCGTCTGCAGCAGCATAAGCATTAGCACGAATGATATTTTCGTTTAGCGTCACAATATCATCTTCACTTATTGAGCCGCTGACAATAACAGATTTCACAATCGGAGCATAATTGTCAGACTTTATCTGCACGGAATATGTTCCTTTAATAAGTGTTTTGTTTGCATCAAGAACAATAACACCATTATCAGGTTCTGCATTCTCTATTACGATTGTCGATACACGATTAACAGAATATGTCACTGTTACTTTGGGATTAGTCAGTGCAGACGGTATTGTTACATTGAGTTTGGTCTGATCATCATTATCCAATGCTGCAGCGGTATCATCTCCCGTATAATCGGGCAGGGCCGTAACATTCATCGGATAGTCAAAAACATGATAAACAACTTTCGTTACATCTGTTGTGTTTTCATTGCAGTAGACACGGACATTCGTAATCGCAGTGCCAACTACACCTTCGAGTCCGTCAAGTCCAATCTCTTGATTTCGCCAGAAGCCCCACAAATGAAGCAGACCTGCTTTAGTAGTGCCAGTTGTAATTACAACAGCATTAATTTGATAACCAGCTTGTTCATCGGGCAGTTTGAATGTCGTTCCTGCGTGATGACCGTTATAAGATATATCCGGAGAGACCTGATCTTTAGTCTCCGCATTGCCGCTCACAGCAGAGAATGTCGGTGTACTACCGTTAAGTGTCAGCGTCATATAATATGTCGGAGCATTATCCAGCACATAGTAGCTGTAGTCCGTTCCTGTTTCTGTCAGACACTGCCAGCCTGTCAGAGTTGTCGCTCCGTTGAATTTACCGCCTTTGCCGTTTGATGCTGTCTTTACCGTAGTATCGGCTGTTACTTCCGTTCCGCCTAATGACTTAATCTCTTCCAACGATGATGCCTTGACCGGCCATGTTACTCCGGCAGCTGTTGCCCCCTGAGCTTCCGTATCACTCTTATATGTCCTGCCGTAGTGATACCCGCCGCCTGCAAGCCCATAGTTGCCATATTTCGTGGTGGCACTTGTCACTGCGTCAGCACCGGCTATCTGAGCATTAGTTTTCGTATAATTTACTTTACCGTCAGAAGACTTGCCGACCCCCTCTGCCGCATAGAACTCACTATACGGGATATTCATCAGGACATAGACGCTTTTATCCTCGTTCTTGCCATTCTGTTGATTTGACGACTGATTGCCACTGTCTGTGTTCTGCGGACATCCGATCAAACTCAGCATTATCGCTAAGCCCACAAGCATACACGATGATATTATACATATCCTGTTCAGATAATTTTTATTTTTCACATTCGTTTCTTCATGTTTATTATTCATGAGTAACTCCTGTATTTATATTTGTTAATGTTAGTGTTATCTAACATTGTTAGACAACACTAACATTAATTCGGTTAAATGTCAATAGATTATATGCAAATAATCGATTAATTTTGCTTTATGCCCATAGGCGGTAATGTCCCGATGAATGTCAAAATCAAAACTCACACACCAATATTTTTTGATATAAGCAAAATCAGATAATAAGCCACAGTCAGATTTAGGTCTCTAAAGCCTCACCCCTGCCTACGGCGACGGAGAGGGGGCATTATTCCCTAATACAACGAACATTTTGTATCACTTTTTTTATTTTTTTACTCCATTTACCTGTATAATTAAAAAATATGTTATACTTTATTGACTTAGATTCAGATGACATAATATGAATTACTGCTTTGTAACTTCCTTTTTCTATAGTATTACACAATGTATTACCAACCGGCACACTAACCTCAGTTCGTAAATAACAATGATACCTATCTATAAACAAGAAATCACAAAACTTATCCATATCAGGAGAGATTACTGAAGCAATAGGAGTTTCTTCATTTACTCTGTCCTGAAATGACCACATTAAATTCATCGGAAATACATTTTTGCTTTTTATATATTCTCCATTCTCGCTAATCTTATAGATACCGTTCAAATATAATTGAACATTTCTTGCATCCATTTCCCCATTATTACTTATTTTAAATTTCAAAGAAAAAGTTTGCTCTTTTGTAGGAATATAAAATGTTCGATTACAATATGGAAATTCAGGTTTAAATGATAATACTAATTTCGGTCCGTGAAGAAATTTCTTTATTCTTTTTCCAAATAATGCTATAAGCAACATAATAAATGTGGCAATTCCGCTTAATGTCGTAGCAATATTTGCTATAATACTTATTCCTGATTTTATTGCATCTGCTGATAAATCACTAAACAATTTCAATCCACCTTTTTCCATTTTGTTTTTAATGTCCCTTACCTTAATCTTTTTTATACTTTGATTTGAATACTTATTTTCCGTCTTATCATAAGGGAAAAATTCTATACTAAATTTATTTTCCGATTTACAATGTTTTGATTTGTAACACAATACACAAATATTGTTCCAACAAATTAAAAAAGCAATAACTAATATATGAATACTAATTGCTGCTATAGCTACAATAAACATAATTGCCTAATAATTCATTTTTCATTCCTTCTCAATATTTTATTTCAGATCACTTTCAAAACAACAGTTCATGTTTCTGATACATCACAACCTAATATCTCTTGATATTTTTGTTTCAATTCTTCTATCTCTTTTTTTACATTTTCACTATTATTAGCATATGCATCACCGTAACATGATAAATTATTGAGTATCTTTTTTGCCATTGACTTTATTCTTTTTTTATTCTCTTCCTCACTGCATTCCCAACAGTTTTCAAGTCGATGCAGGTAATATTTACAACACTCTAACACAAATTTATCTGTTTCTTCGTCATGCAAACATTTACAATTACATTCATCAAACATTTTTCTATTACGAGATTTACAGCCATAACAAAGAGTATGAAGAAATATATTATCTATCAACATAAAATGAACAACATCATGAAAAACATCCTTAAACGGATCATAAAATTGATCAAAAGATTCTTTTTGATAATTTTTATACACCTCACAATTAATACACTCTTTTGAAATAAATTTCATTTTATACACACTCATATATATAATATCCTCATAAAAAATACAAATATCGATGAAAGAATAAAACTATAAATGATAACCGACAACAACACAGATGCAACTTTAATAAAAGTTTCTAATCTTTCATTACACTCTTCGGTTATTATACCCGCCTTTATACTGCCATCAATAATACACTCCCAAGCATAATCAATATTTTTCGAATCCGCGTGATAACAATTTGCCAATTTATCTTGTCCCATAACCCGTACTTTTCTTGCTAATAAACTGAATACACAAACAACTAGTAAAACTATTCCTATTACAAAAGTTATAAGACTAACAACAAGACTCAATGAAAAAAATAAATTCTTACAGCAGCATGATGAAAACAACTGTTTAAAAATAAATATTTCCTTATCTGCCGCACAAAAAACCATACTTAAATATTGTACCTCAATCGTCAATATAAAAACAACAATCGCAATATAAGCCGCAGCCTTT